>JBDSDN010000059.1:0-5555 GCA_039920545.1 Ferruginibacter sp.
GTACTCCAAAGCAATTACCATAATGACCGATACCATGTACCACACCTGCCAGTAAATGCTGCGTCCTGGCATCATCTAATTTTCCAAACCGCAAAGAATTTAAAGAAGCAATAGGCCTGGCGCCCATAGTAAAAATATCCCGGTTTATCCCCCCCACACCTGTCGCAGCGCCCTGGAATGGCTCAATTGCGGAGGGATGATTATGGGATTCTATTTTAAAAACTACGCCGTAACCATCCCCGATATCCATAAGCCCTGCATTTTCTTCCCCGGCTTTAACGAGCATTTTTTTTCCATCCCGGGGAAGTGTCTTTAACCATTTGATAGAATTTTTATAACTACAATGCTCACTCCACATACCACTAAATGCACACAATTCAGTAAAATTGGGGGTACGACCTAGCTTTTGTATAATCAATTCAAATTCTTCAGTAGTAATTCTTAGCTGTGCTGCCGTACTTGCGGTAATTTCCATAAAAAAAAGAGAATATATTTAGAATGCGCAAATGTACAAAGTCAAAAAGTGTTGCTGTATTTATGAAAAGCATTTATTTTAACTAACTTCCCCCATAAAAAAAATCCTTTGTATTACCTGCTTTTTTTCTTTTACCTGCTTTTGGCTAGCTTTTTTATACCCCGGTTTACATTCATAAAAAACAGCCACCTTACCCCGAAAATTTTGTTGAGTTTATTCATTATAAAAATTGCGGCAGGACTTGCCTATGGCTATATTTCTCAACATTTTTATGCCAATGGCAGCGATGCCTGGGCCCTCAATTATTATGGTAATGAGGAATACAGTCTGATGCTGTCTAAACCTAAAGAGTTTTTAATGTCCATTTTTAAACCTAATGAGGGGGAATATTTCGGTAATTTCTTTGGATCAACGGCTTCTTTTTGGAACAGCCTTAAAAATAATATCCTTATAAAAATTATAGCTATCCTCAACATTTTTAGCAAGGGTAATTATTATATCAATAGTTTGTTTTTCAATTTCTTTTGCTTTTTTGGCCACATTGCTTTGTACAGGGTTTTTTTAGATCTATATCCAAAATGCAAAAGGATTGTCTTACTCGGTTGCTTCCTTTTGCCCTCAACTTTATACTTTTCATCAGGCCTTAATAAAGATTGTGTGGTATTTGCCCTGCTGGGAGCATTTTCTTACTATTTATATTTTTCTCTAAAAAACCACTTCACTTTAAAAAGGATTTCCATTATTTTCTTTACATCAATTGGAATACTGCTTGTGAGGAATTATGTTATAGCAGCACTCCTTCCTGCAGCAATTGCATTGATAATATGTAGCCGGTATAAAACCAACATATTAAAAACCTATTTTTCAACATATATGCTCTTGGGGTTTTTGGTATTCTTAATAATTCTTCTACAGCCGGTTTTAAACCCGATACAGATTATTAGTCAAAAACAGCAGGATTTTTTTAAATTACCAGTTGCCACATCTCAAATGCAAACAGATACGCTTACAGGAGGAGCCTTAAATTTTATTCTAACAGCGCCTATGGCGATAAATCATGCCTTTGTAAGACCATATATCGGGGAATTTTCTTCTGTATTTTATAGCTTGGCTTCTGCTGAGGTGTTATTTTACCTGGTTCTTTTCCTGGTAATGTTGATTTACTATAAAAGTACTGGGGCTTATAATCCATTTGTAGTTTTCGGCATTTTATCGGCTGTAATGCTGTTTATTTTTATCGGATATATCGTCCCAAATGCCGGCTCCTTAATAAGGTATAGAAGTATCTATCTTCCCTTAATAATTATACCTGTGTGGTGCTCAATTGATAAAATAAAAATTTTAAACTTATTAAATATTAATTCAAAAAATATATGAAATATTTTTTAAATTATTTGTAAAAGAGAATGCTTTTCCAAAAAATAAATTCCTTTTTTAGACCAAATTTCCTTTTTTTTGCATTACAAAACTAAAATAAATGAACTCACTACGTTTTAATGCAATTAACAACCTGGCCAATTTACAGAAGCCGGTAAAATTTGAAACTTCTCCCAGGATCACGGGGATATTCAATGAAAATGTTTTCACTTTAAAAACTGCAAGGCATTATTTAAGCGACGATGCTTATAAAAGCCTGTTAACTTCTACTCGTGGCGGACGAAAGATAGACCGGGCCATGGGTAATCAAATCGCAAATGGGCTGCGTGCCTGGGCGGAAAGTAAAGGCGTTACACATTTTACGCATTGGTTCCAACCACTCACAGGATTATCAGCAGAAAAACATGATTCTTTTTTTACGCTTAAAGGGGATGGCACACCTATAGAAGAATTTGAAGGGGCTGCACTTATACAACAGGAACCGGATGCCTCTTCATTTCCCAGCGGGGGCTTGAGGGCAACTTTTGAAGCCAGGGGGTATACAGCCTGGGACCCTTCTTCGCCTGCATTTATAATGGAAATTGGTGAAGGCAAAACCTTATGTATCCCCACAATATTTGTATCATATACCGGCGAATCTTTGGATACAAAAACTCCGTTGATAAAAGCTTTAGTTGCTTTAGACAGGGCTGCTGTAGATGTATGCCAGTACTTTGATAAAAATATATCTAAAATAACAGCTACCCTTGGGTGGGAGCAGGAATATTTTGTTATTGATGCAGGCCTTGCTAATGCCAGGCCGGATCTACTGCTTACCGGGAGAACCGTTTTCGGCCATGCCCCCGCCAAAGGACAGCAATTAGAAGACCATTATTTTGGAGCTATACCGGAAAGAGTATACGCTTTTATGAGAGATTTTGAGCAAGAGTCTTACAAGCTTGGCATTCCATTGCGCACCCGTCATAATGAAGTTGCGCCTGCACAATTTGAATGTGCGCCGATATTTGAGGAAGCAAACCTGGCTGTGGACCACAATACCTTGCTAATGGATGTGATGAGCAGGGTTGCCAAAAGACATAACTTAAAAGTACTCCTGCATGAGAAACCTTTTGCCGGAATTAATGGAAGTGGCAAACACAACAACTGGAGTATGAGTACCGATACCGGGGTAAACCTTTTAGCACCAGGAAAAACACCCAAAACAAATTTAATGTTCCTAACATTTTTTGTGAATATTATTAAAGCCGTCCATGATTATTCAGATCTCTTACGAGCCTCTATTGCCAGCGCAGGTAACGACCATCGTTTAGGTGCCAATGAAGCCCCCCCGGCAATCATTTCTATATTCATTGGTAAATATTTAACCGATGTTTTAAACCAGGTAGAAAAAAGAGTAGGTGGGAATTTTGATGAAACGGATGAAGCTATATTAAAGTTAGATATTCATAAAAGTATTCCTGAACTGATGCTGGATAATACGGACAGAAACCGCACCTCCCCTTTCGCATTTACCGGGAATAAATTTGAATTCAGGGCTGTGGGCTCGGCAGCTAACTGTGCAGGGGCAATGACCACTATAAATGGTATCATGGCAGAAACGCTTAAGAATTTTAAAACAGAAGTAGATGGAATTATTGAAAAAGGGGAAAAGAAAGAAGTAGCGCTGATGCAGGTAATACAAAAATATATTGTAGAAAGTAAAGCTGTTTTATTTGAAGGAGATGGGTACAGTGAAGAGTGGGAAAATGAAGCTGAGAAAAGGGGTTTGCCAAATGTAAAGACCACCCCTTTAGCGCTGGATGCTTTTGTAACCAAAAAAGCCAAAGCCTTATTTGAAGACAATGACATTTACAACCACCTGGAACTTGAAGCCCGCCATGAAATAATGCTGGAGGAGTATGTGAAGAAAGTACAGATAGAAGCCAGGGTGATGGGCGATTTAGCCTCTACCTTAATTATTCCTGCCGCCCTGAAATACCAGAATCTATTATTAAAGAACATACTGGGTTTAAAAGAGGCGGGACTTGATGAATCATCATACGCAAGCCAGAAATTAATACTCTCCCAGGTTAGCGAGCACATAAATACTATTAGTGAAAATGTCGCTAAAATGATTGAGGCAAGAAAGGATGCAAATGAAATTACCGACAGTAGAAAAAAAGCTATTGCATATTGTGACCTGGTTAAAGGCAAATATTTCGATTTAATCAGGTATAATGTAGATAAATTGGAATTAATGGTAGATGACGACTACTGGACACTACCAAAATACAGGGAACTATTATTCCTCAGATAATCCAAAGCGACTTTAAAGCCTCATTAAAAGTGAGGTTTTTTATTTATCCTAAAATACACTTGAGTAATGCTGCTCAAAATCTAAAATTATGTTTTAGACATGCTGCTGCATTACAACTTAGCATTACTAAATTTTAAATTCTTTAACTTAAGGTTGTTTATTTTTAAGGATGAAAAAAATTCTGCTTCTCCTGATAACTTTTTCCTGCGTCGTCACTTCTTCGTGCATTAGTCAAAACCTCAATGCACAAAATGATAAGGTGGATGAATATGTAAAAAGTTTAGGGGGACTAATTAATGCTAACGTTGCCACAATTGCTGATACCATAACGAGGCCATTTGCCGGGAAGGAAGATAAAGCCAGGGCTATATTTTATTGGATTTCGAATAATATTTCCTGGGATCTGAAAGCGATGAAAGCTAACGATAATAAAAACAGTGACCCCGTTTTGGTGGTTAAATTTAGAAAAGCTACAGGCTTGGGTTACTCTTTACTGGTACAGGAAATGTGCAGCCAGGCTAATATAAGGTGCCTCTCAGTAGATGGATACATCAAAAATTTTCCGGAGGATATAAATAATAAACCTGATGAAATAAATCACTCCTGGAACGTAGTGCAACTGGGACAAAGCCCCGAGCAATGGTTTTATATTGATGCTGCCAAAGCCAGTGGCTTCGCCGATATTAAACTAAACCTGTTCACAAAATATTTTACAAGCGAATATTTTTTTGCAAACAAAACTTTATTCAATTTAAATCACTACCCAAATAACGCTGCCTGGCAATTGGGAGGAGGGCCAAAAAACATTAAAGATTTTTATGCGTTGCCGGTTATATCAAATGCTGCCTTTGAATATGGTTTGCAAAAACTTCAACCAATCGCAGGATTTATAAAAACCAAGACAAAAAATATCAGCACCTTTAATTATGTTTATAATGGTAAGGAGTTTTCAAGTATAACTTTAATTATTGGAGATAGTAAAAAAGAAAATCAGCCTTTACCTATGAATTTTTCTGCCACCGGAAAAATAATAAGTTTCAGTCACCAATTTAAAAAAGACGATGAATATCCCGTAAAAGTGTTGATTGATGGAAAAGAATTGATTTCTTATTACGCTGAGGTTTCGGAATAGTTTATTTACTCTTTTTTTGAGACCTCATCATCTCCCCGAAATTCATATTATTAGCCAGCGTATTTACTGCCAAGGCTATTCTGTTGGTTTTGGTTCCATCAGTTTTTGCACTTTCTATCCAGTTGAAATAATATTGACGGTGCCCGGGAGACAATTTATTAAACTTTTCTAAGGCTTTTGGCTCATCATTCAGGCACGAAATAAATTCTTCAGGAATTTTTGAAATACTGTTATCTACTTCTATATTCAACGCTATAGATGCACCTTTTTGTTTT
>JBDSDN010000060.1:0-9875 GCA_039920545.1 Ferruginibacter sp.
CCACCGATGCTGAAGGCAGAGGAATTTTAAGCACGCATTTGCACAGTGATGGAGAGAATGCTGAAATGCTGGCCATGTTTAACCCCGGTACACATGCAAATCACTGGGTACAGGAATCCGTTGCCGAGTTTGATGATGCAGAATTGGGAGAAATGTTTATGAGTCATAGTATGATTGATAAAGCGCAGAATTTCCCCAATATGGACGGTCCTGTCGTTTTTAAAAAAGCCATTGTCAAATTCCCGGAAGTTATTATAGAGGCTTTGCAAAAAAACAATTTAGCTACGGCTGATTTAAAATTATTAATTCCGCACCAGGCCAACCTGCGCATAGCACAATTTGTACAGCAAAAATTAAAATTGGAGGATAGCCAGGTTTACAACAATATAGAAAAATACGGCAATACCACAGCAGCCTCTATTCCTATTGCTTTATGCGAAGCCTGGGAGCAAGGCAAAATAAAGGAAGGCGATTTAATCTGCCTGGCAGCCTTCGGAAGTGGCTTTACCTGGGGCTGTGCATTACTGAGATGGTAAAAGTTTTTCTTATTTTATATGTATAATTACTGAATACAAATACCTGCCAAATAAAAAAATGAATTTCAAATTACTCTTTCTTCCCCTGGCGATTATTTTTTCTCCGTCCCTGGTTATTGGGCAGGATACGGTCACCATTTTTTCAAATAATAAAAAACTTATTTCATTTTTATCAAATGAAAACACGGCAGATAAAACCATACATCTAAATAATATTCCAAAAAAAATAATGAGTCTCCTGATCCAGGTTGATGGCGTGCACACTACCCGGCGCATTTACCGCCAAACGTTGGAAGTTACAGGCGCTGAGGACAACAACAGTACCATGGTAGAGCTTAAGCGAGGGCACAGCAAAAAGTTTAATATTACAGCAAGTGCTAAAAATAATAGCTTCTTTAACGGAGGAGTGATTAAACTTTACCTGGTATTGAATCCCACTAGCCCCCGGATGAAAATTAGAAGCCAAAGGATTTTTTTAGCTACCCTAACAACCAGGTAATGCAGCGGAAATTTATTTATCTTATTAACCCGGTTTCAGGAACAGAAGACAAGAAATCGATAATTAAACTGCTAGAAAAAAAAACAAAGCAGCAAAATATCCCTTTTGAAATATTGCAGACATCAGAAAATGGTAATTATAATTTTCTAATTGACAAAATTGCTTTAGAAAAAATTACAGATATTATTATTTGTGGCGGGGATGGTACGGTAAACGAAGTGGCCAGTGCCCTGCTGGGTATTACAATAAACATCGGAATTGTTCCGATGGGTTCAGGTAATGGTTTGGCCCTTGCCGCAGGCATTAAAAGAAAGCCTGCCCCGGCACTGGAAATAATTTTTGCAGGAAAATCTGCTTTTATAGATAGTTTTTATATAAACAAAAAATTCAGCTGCATGCTTTGCGGCTTAGGTTTTGATGCGCTGGTGGCCCAGGAATTTGCCTTGCAGCCAGCCCGTGGGTTAGCAACTTATATAAAGCAATCTCTTCAACATTTTTTTTCTGCCCGTACCTATCCCTTCACCATTTTTATTAATAATACTGAAATTCATACAGAATCTTTTTTTATCAGCATAGCCAATAGCAACCAATTTGGCAACAATGTAACCATTGCACCAAAGGCCAGTATCTGCGATGGTTTGCTGGATATTGTGGTGGTAAATAAGATGAGCAAAATAAAAATGGTCTACACGCTTTTAAAACAGGTACGGCTGGGACAAGTAATGCTGGCGGCCGAAAGAAAATTCCATGCAGCGGACATTTTATATTTTCAGGCAAAAAAACTCCAGATTTATAACCCTGCCCTGGCACCATTTCATATTGATGGGAGCCCCGCTACGACATCAGAAAAATTTGAAATAGAGATTATTAAAAAGGCTTTCCGGTTAATACAACCCTAATGGTTTAATAAATTTGCAACCTGTTTAACTGCCGCTGCATTTAAGTTATTAAAAAACGATTCTTTTACATCTCTTTTTTCCCTTGCCGTTAAATGAAAATTTAATGCGGCAGTTTTTTCTTCCTTGCTGGAAGTATAGTTGATGCTTATCTTATAAAATGTGCTGTCCTGGTTTGATTTAAAATAATTAAACACATCTGACTGGGCATAGTCCTGCAGCTTATACCAGTTATGCTGCAACATAGTGCCAGGTGTTACCACCAGGTCTGCGAGTGAATTTGTCTCAAAAGGTTGTCCCCAGTTGTCTACAGGCCTATCCCTGAATTGGATAATCATTACACCGCTGGTATTTTGCTTAATCCACTCTCTGAAATTATCTATAAACCGTAAAGTAGTTTCCGGGCCAAAGTTGTCCCGCAGGCCTGCATCCATTACATCAATCACGGGGTTGCTTGGGAGCCACACATTGGGCAGCACATACGGAAAAGTTGCATTCATACGTAAAGCAGTGAGCACCCGTAAATTTAACGGGCGCTTGTTTTTAAAGATAGCGGAAAAGTCAACTGCATCAGGGCTGGTGGCAGTATCCTGCTGCAGGCTTACGGGTTTCATCATAAAGCTTATCGGCTGGGTACTGATGATCATTTTTCTGCCATCGCTTTTTATAACAGAATTAAAAAATATTAGCGGCACGTCTGCATTTGATTCATCCTTTAGCAAATCTTTCAACTGAACATTAAGCAATCCCCTGGTATTATCACTTAATTTTTTTTCAAAGGCATAACCCCGGTCTTTTACAAAATACTCATTATCCACACTGAATTTTTGAAAAGGCGCTAACAGGTCCCTCGCCATCAATGAAGTAAAAATAGGGTTCAGTAAATCTCCGGCAATATAATCTGTATACCTGGGGTCGTGCAGGTTTATAGAATTATTACGCAGTTTATTCCTATACAACTCACGGTAATATGTAGCCGCCATCATACCGCCACTTGCGCCACTTATTAAAAAAGTATGGGATAGTAACCGGCCCTGGCAAATACTGTCTAATTGTTGTAAGCCATTCATTACAAAAGCGGAACTGCGTAACCCTCCGCCACTGACATTTATAAAAACCATCAACGGTTTTAGTTGTCTTTGTTTTGCTTTCCACTTATCCAGTATATTAATCATGTTTGTTTTATCTGCCAACAGTTTCTCGGAAGTACACAAAGCATTTAAATCTGCTTTGGTATAGCCCGGGCGGCCTGCTTTACTTTTATAATCAAGACCGTAAGCTTTATTGCGGGGATCTATTATCTCCATTTTAAACAGAATATTTATTACAAATAAAAGTATAATAGCAGCTGGCAAACTCCAGCTTTCTAAAAAATAACTTAATGCTCCGATAAATGCGATCATCAAAGCGAAAAATATAAGGATGCTGGCTGCGGCCGGCATTTCAAAATAGCGGTTTTCTAAAGAGAAGCCGATAGTGACTAAAAAAATAAACGCCAGTACAATACTGGCAATAGCAGCAAGATGGTGCCTTTTGAAAACCGTATCCAGATAATCTGACCGGTAATGTTGAACATTTCTTACTTTTCTGATGCCAAAATTTGCATTTAAATAATATTTTACTTTCAATCCGAATTCGTCTACTACGAGGCTTTTTTCCTTAAATTTTTCTTTAAAAAGTTCAGGATTTAGTATGATAGGTGCCAGCGTGTGAGCGATCGTTTTTTCTGCCCCGAAAAAATACCCGAATGAGAGAGAAAGTACCACTATAAATCCCAGGAGTAAACCGCCCAACTCTGCAAAAATTTCATTTGGAGACATTAATTCTTTATAAATATTAAACTGGTATAGTTTAATAAAATAAAAAAATAAAAAAATAAGTGGTAATACACTGTTATTAATACAATATTTTAAAAAAGGATTTGAGGTGGTTGCCAGGAATTTAAATCTTTTGCTATGCAGTATAAAACTGGTAATGTTCCAGCTCATCATAAAAATACCAAGTGCCATTCCGGTAATTAAATTACCAATAATATTTACCGTGCCCAGGTATTCCGGGGAAAAAAACAAGGCGTCTGCACCAAATATTTTTAAGAAGCCGCTGTTGATGGTGCTGAATAATAGGTACCAGAATATCAGCAGCACCTGGTATTTTCTGAAATGAAGAATAAAAAGCTGTACCGGAAAAGAATAAAAAATATTATAAATGATATTTTTCATGCATGTGGCTGTTTTTTAAATGTACTAAAAAAACAACCTCTTCAAATAAATGCAGGGTGTTTTATTTAGGGAAGAAGTAGTAAATAAATATTAAATGAGTTTGTCAGGTGTAACAGGTAATTGCCTTATCCTTTTTCCGGTGGCATTAAATATGGCATTGACAATAGCTGCTGCAGAGCCTATTAAACCTACTTCGCCCAAACCTTTTGAGCCCATTGGATTAATATATGGATCGGGTTTATTTATAAATAAAACTTCAATCTCCGGCACATCTCCATTAACAGGAATATGATAACCGGCAAAATCATTAGCTATTAATCTTCCATACCGATTATCAACATGCTGATCTTCCATTAATGCCATACCAATACCCCAGACCACGGCCCCTTTTATCTGGCTGGTGGCAGTTTTTTCACTAACAATTTTCCCGGCATCAACACTGCTTACAAAACGTTTAACCCGTACAACGCCTGTGTAGGCATGTACATGCACTTCGGCAAAATGAACAGCGAAAGAATTAAAAGAATATTTTTTACTTTCTTCTCCGCTGGCAGATGACTTAGTAAGATCAATTTCAAATACATTTTTATTCAGCATCAATTGTGTGTAAGAAATTAAAATAGCCGGATTATTTTTTACCAGAATATTTTCATCTTTAAAAATGACATCTTCATATTTTGCCATTTTAAAATCAATTGCTGTTTCAACAGCAAAGTCAAATAATTTTTTCTTTATCTCTTCGCATACATCATTAACTGCAGCACCAACAGAAGCCGTTGTAACACTTCCACCCTGCCCAGGTGCATCGGGAAATGCGGAATTGCCTAACTCAAATTTTATTTTTTCCCTGGGAATACCTAAGACCGTATTTGCAATTGCAACCATTGCTGTTGCTGTGCCTGGTCCCATATCACTGGTGGCACTCTGCAGTAATAAATTCCCTTTGTTGTCCAGTTTGCCTCTTGCAGTGGCGCCTTCCCGCCAGGCCGACCAGGTGCCAACGCCCATGCCGTATCCCACCCACCAGTCTCCGTTTCTTGTTGACATTGGTTCCTGTTTTCTTTTCTCCCAGCCGAATTTTTTTGATGCTGATTCATAACATTCTTTTAAAAAATTACTTGACCAGGGCAAGTTTGCATCAATCGCTTTTTCAGCATAATTTTTTAAACGTAATTGCAGTGGATCTATTTTTAATTTATACGCTAATTCATCCATCGCCGATTCCAATGCAAAAGCACCGGTTGCTTCTCCCGGTGCCCTCATCCAAATGGGCGTTCCTTTATTTAAAGCAATGGTTTTATATTTTGTATCAAGGTTTTTAAAATCATACAATATCCTGGACATTCCAGTTATCCCCTCTGTAAAATTTTCATAAACGGATGTATTACTTATAGCCTCATGTACCACACCTGTAATTTTACCATCAACGGCTGCACCAATAGATATTTTTTGCCACGACTGCGGCCTGTAACCCACCATGGTAAACATCTGTGGGCGTGTAAGGGTAACTTTAACGGGACGGTTTATTTTTTTTGCAGCAATTATTGCGGCAATAGTGTGTGGCCATACTCTTAACCCACTGCCAAAACCCCCACCTACAAATTCGGCACGAACACTTACATTTCCTTTTTCAAGATCAAAAGCACTGGCGATCGTTTGCTGTATATCTTTTACTGAATGATTTTTATCGTACACTGTAAGTTTATCGTTTGATTCCCATATTGCAATGGTCGCATGCATTTCCATCGGGCTGTGCACTTCAACAGGTATGGTATATTCTGCTTCTATTTTAACAGGCGCATCTTTCCAGGCATTCACATCACCTCTAATGTTATCCTCAGTAAATTTCTTGGTTTTTTCTTTATTTACTGTTGTATCAAAATCGGTATTGTGTGCTGCTTTTGTATAAGTAACTTTTACAAGAGAAGCAGCATATTGTGCCTGCTCCAAATGATCTGCCAATACTAACGCTATGGGCTGGCCGTTACTGAATATTTCATTGGTATGAAATATCCTTAGGCCCAGGCGAAGATTCTTTGCTTTTTTTTCGTCCTTAAGATTTTCTACTATAACAGTATTTTCATGAGTAATAACCTCTAAAACACCCGGCGCATTTTTTGCCTCCTTTACATTAATTAGAGCTATACTTCCTTTTGCAATCGTGCTGCCAACCATTACGCCATAAGCCAGGTTTTCAATTTGAAATTCTGCCGTATATTTTGCCGAGCCGGTAACTTTTTGTTTTCCGTCTACCCTGTCATCGGGAGGGGGTGAATATAAATTATCAAACAAACCCATTGAAACAAATTTTAAACTTTAATAATTTTATGCCATGGCATTTTTCAATGCTAACTGAAGGCCTTTCTCCAACATTGTTGTTTTAAACTTATTGTATTCTAATGGCCTGGCGTCTTTAATTGCAATAACTGCAGCCTTTTTAAAAATTTCTGCAGAAGCTGTTTTACCCGTTAAGAATTTTTCTGTTTCATACAGGCGCCAGGGTTTATGCGCCACGCCACCTGCGGCAATAACCGCTGACCTTATTACCCCCCTCTCGATATGCAATCCAGCAGCCACAGAAACCAATGCAAAGGCATAAGATGACCTATCCCTGATTTTTAAGTAATGAGAATGAATATTAAAATTATTTTTAGGGATATATATTTTTGTAACCAGGCTTCCTTTTATAAGGTTATTATCTTTATCGGGTGTGTTGCCTGGGAGCCGGTGAAAATCTTTAAAAGGAATAATGCTTTCTTTTCCATCAGTTTGCACAAATACTTTCGCATCCAGTGCTGCCAAGGCAATACATAAATCGCTGGGATGTACAGCTACACAATTTTCTGAGGCACCAAAAATTGCTGAGGTTCTATTAAAACCTTCAAGAGCACCACAACCAGCACCGGGTTTCCTTTTATTACAAGGTAAAGCCACATCATAAAAATAAGGGCATCTTGTTCTTTGCAAAATATTCCCGCCTATGGTAGCCATATTGCGTATTTGGGCAGAAGCCCCGGCCAGTAAGGCTTTTGCAACTAAAGGGTAATTTTTTATAATATCCGGATGCGCTGCAACAACACTGTTTAATGCCAGGGAGCCAATAAAAATACCTGCATCACCAGTTGTAATTTCTTTTAAGGAAAGGGAATTAATGTCAACAAGATTAGCCGGCATTGTAATTTCTTTCTTCATCAAATCCAACAGATTGGTACCCCCGGCAATGAATTGAGATGCCTCATTTTTTTTATAAAGTTGTTGTGCTGATTTAATATCGGCAGGCCTGGAAAAAGTAAATGGCTTCATTTGGCAACTTCTTTAATAGCGTTAACAATTCCGTTATAAGCGCCACAGCGGCACAGGTTACCGCTCATAAATTCCTGTATCTGTTCATCGTTTTGAGTATGACCTTCATTCACACATGCTACCGCAGACATTATTTGCCCCGGTGTACAATAACCACATTGAAATCCATCATGTTTTATAAATGCTTTTTGCATAGGGTGTAATTCTTCGCCATTGGCAAGCCCTTCAATAGTGGTGATTTTATTCCCACTTTGCATAACAGCAAAGGTTAAGCAGGAATTAATTCTATTGCCGTTAACATGCACTGTACAGGCGCCGCATTGACCATGATCACAACCTTTTTTTGTGCCAGTTAAATGCAATTCTTCTCTGAGTAAATCCAGCAAAGTCAAGCGGGGATCTACTTTTAGGTTATGCATTTTCCCATTTATTTCTAACCTGAGCGGTAATTGTTCAAATTGATATGCAAATTTTTCATCTGACCGGGTTTTCGCAGAAGTTTCTATAGCTGCAGGAATGACAGCAATGGCAGATAGTGCAATGGATTTTTTTAAGAAATCCCGACGGGATGAACCCGGTAGTATCTCCTGCTCTTCACTTTTAATCATTACAAAAAATTTAGTAGAATAAATTACAAACTGCCTGTTTCAAATATACAAAATTTGAATGGGTATGAAAGGGATAAAACATGCACGATTGATATAACTATTAAATTAAGCAGCTACATTTTTTTTAATACATACAATAATGCCGTAACGCACATTAGTAGCAGGATTGCTACGCATTGGTGCAATACGCCAAATACAATCAACCGATTAGTATGCGTAGCATTTAACACAGTAAAAATACCTAAGATAACCTGTGCCATAACCAGTAATAATATGGATGACCGCAGGCGGTTGAATAATCTATTTCCTTTAATGGATCTTGCCAGGTACCACCAGAAACAAATCAATACAAAAAGTAAATAAGCTAATCCCCGATGAATAAAATGCACGGTAATATTATTATTCAACAGGTTCTTTGCCCAGGGAGAAAGCTCATTCATTCCAGCGGGAATCATGCTCCCGTTAATGTCGGGCCAGGTGGGTGCAGAGACAGCAGCTTTTAGACCAGCCATAAATGCGCCATAAAGCAATTGTAAAATTAATATCATTACAATGGCTACCATGAACTTTTGTAAAAAGCCATTAAAAACATTTTGCCCGGGTTTTATTAATAGCGTTAATGCAAACCATAAAGTATAACAGAGTAAACCCAATGCCGCCATAAAATGGGTGGCCAATTGCACATGCCCAACAAAATATTTTTCCGGCACCAAACCGCTTTTTACCATTGCCCAGCCAATGGCGCCCTGCATTGCCCCTAATAAAAATAAAATAGTCATAGGCGCTATCATTTGCTTATTCAGCTTTTTTGTAAAAATGAAATAAACAAACCCAATTACAAAAACGACAGCCAGTAATCTTGCCCATAAACGGTGAAACCATTCCCAGAAAAAAATAAATTTAAAATCGTGTAAAGAAAAATTCTGATGCACATATTTGAACTGATCGGTTATTTTATACTTATCAAATTCTGCCTGCCACGCCATAGCGTTCAATGGCGGAAGTGCGCCGGTTATGGGTTTCCATTCTGTAATAGAGAGGCCGGATTCGGTGAGCCGGGTAATACCACCCAATAAAACCTGGACAATAATCATCCCTACCCCAATCAATAGCCAGATGGCTACCTGTCTATTATTGCTTTCCCTGATATTATCCATAGTATGCACAAATTTAGTGCAGCAATTATTGTTATAAATGAATGAATGTATCTTTTATAGTTTTTTGCTGATATTTGCTACACAAATGTTACAGGCTTATTTATTTAAAACAAAGGTAGAGGCTGGTGTAGATGAAGCTGGCCGTGGATGTTATGCAGGGCCGGTTTTTGCTGCTGCTGTTATACTGCCAAAAGATTTTCATCATCCTTTATTAAACGACAGCAAACTACTTACAGAAAAAGAAAGAGATATGCTGCGGCCTGTAATAGAAAATGAAAGTGTATGTTATGCTGTAGCCTCAGTTTGTAACAATGAGATAGATGCAATAAATATTTTACAGGCATCTTTTAAGGCAATGCATATTGCTTTAGATAAATTAAATAAATGTCCGCAATTAATTTTAGTAGACGGAAACCGTTTCAAACCATACCGGGATGTAAAATTTAAATGCATTATTAAAGGAGATGGGATCTATGCCTCTATTGCAGCGGCCAGTGTACTGGCAAAAACCTACCGGGATGAGTACATGCGACAACTCCACAAAGAATATGAAGATTATGGCTGGTATGATAACAAAGGTTACGGAACGCCTATACATCGCCTGGCGATAGAAAAAAAAGGCCTCTGCAAATACCATCGAAAAAGTTTTAATATTAC
>JBDSDN010000061.1:0-3895 GCA_039920545.1 Ferruginibacter sp.
AATTTATCTAAATCTCCATTTCCTTTTTGAGTAATCGTTTCTTCTATCTGCATAGCCATTACATCTTCGTAGCAGGCACGGTCGGTTTCGTAAAAAACACCAAACGGGCGGGGCAGATGCCCTTGTAGAGCCGGGTCATCAAACATGCGGATCAATATCTGTGCTTTATAAAAATCTTTTTCATCATGCACCCACAAATCGGCTGTAGATCCGCCTTCCCCTATTTCTACGATTACCGGTTTAAAGCCATCTAACTTTATTCCTTTATTTTGTGTGGCGCCAAAAACCAATGGCTTGCCTTGTTCTAAAAACAATGCTTCTTCCTGCTTACTGCTTTTTTCTGTAAATATTTCAAAAGCCCCATCATTAAAAATATTACAGTTCTGGTAGATTTCTAAAAACGAAGTGCCTTTATGTGCCTGGCTCCTCAAGAGCATGGCCTGCAAATGTTTGGGGTCCCGGTCCATAGAACGTGCAATAAAACTTGCATCTGCGCCCATGGCCAGCGCCAGGGGATTGAAAGGGTGGTCAATACTACCCATCGGTGTACTCTTGGTTACTTTTTTTTCCTCTGAAGTTGGGGAATATTGCCCTTTGGTAAGGCCGTAAATCTGGTTATTAAACAATAAAATATTTACATCAAAATTTCTCCGTAGTAAATGAATAGTGTGATTGCCGCCAATACTGAGGCCATCGCCATCACCTGTCACAATCCACACACTTAACTCAGGACGGGCCGCTTTAAGGCCACTGGCTACGGCAGTTGCCCGGCCATGAATACTATGCATGCCATATGTATTCATATAATATGGAAAGCGACTGCTGCAGCCTATGCCGGAAACAATTACGATATTTTCTTTGGGGATGCCCAGCGTAGGCATAATTTTTTGCACCTGTGCAAGAATAGAATAATCCCCGCAGCCCGGGCACCAGCGAACTTCCTGGTCGGTAGCAAAATCTTTAGGCGTAAGCGCTGGTTTTTCTATGGTTGTTGTAGCTGACATAATGATAATTGAATTACAAAATTACTAAAAATATAAGGTTAATTTACTTACCTCCCGGAGGGAGGCCTATTTTAACTTTGCTTATACTCACCAATATGAAACCAGGAAAGACACAGAGACCAAAATTGCGATCCTTCCCTTCATGCTGTTTAATTTTCTGGCAAAGGCACCGAAATCATTGCCGATTCTTAAAAAAAGTTACCCTAAAATTACCCAAGGTTTAAAAAAACTTTTATAGTGGTTCCATTCACAGAAGAAATTTGTAAATCGCCGGATATTTCGTCCATTCTTTTTTTCATGTTCTTTAAGCCGTTTCCAAATTTATTTTCATTGGTAAGGCCACGGCCATTGTCCCGAACTTCAATGATTAATGTGCTGTCTTTAAAAACAATGTTTACCGTAGCCTTGCCTGCATGAGCATGCTTTAAAATATTATGAAAAGATTCTTTCATAATAAGGAAAAGATTTTTTCTTTGTACCCCACTAAGTTGTATCTCCTTATGGGCCGGGAGATGGTTACATTCAAACCTGGTGGGCGAATCTTCAAAATAGGAAATACCATATTGCCTGACATATTCTGCAAAATTTTGCAGCGTATCATTTTCAGAATTTAAACTCCAGATAATGGTATGCATGCGCTGTGCAATCTCTTTTGCGGTAGAAGATATTTTTTGCGGAAAAGAAGATGAATTAACCGGGGCATCTGCAGGATTTTGATGCGCCATTAAATCGCTCATCATACGTATACTACTGAGGCCACCACCTACATCATCATGTAAATCTGCAATAATGCGTTCACGTTCCAGTAAAACAGCTTGCTGGCGCAGGAAATTTGTATTGAGTAATGCCTGTTCATTATCTGCAATTTTCTTTTGCAGGGCAACTGTAAATAAAAATATGTCGATTAAGATGGCAAGCTGTACCGGCAGATAAGAATCTGCATTAGCCTGGGATTTATTTACCACATGTTTAATAACCCAAACAGAATTGATGAGGGCAAGTGAACTGCCCAATACTAATATTATACTACCCCAGATAATATATACAGCGTATTTTATTTTTTGCCTAAATAACTTAATCAGTACGTAAATCTGCAGTGGAAATAACATCATGCTTATTAAAAAATAAGGAGTATTGTAATTAATACCCAGGAAGTTTAACAGCAGGCAGGTCAATGCCAGTGCAGCATACATAATATTTAAAAACCTAAACAACCGGAAGAGTTTATAGGAGTGATGCCTGAGATCAAGATAATACACTATAAAAAAAGTATAACAAAGGCTTACTAAAAATTGTATGGGCCTTTTGAATAAATCGAACCGGGCAATAAATTTTTCATCATCGAGAGAACCGCCAAAAAATATATCCGGCATGGCCAGGGGATAATACAAAGTGACCGATAAAAGATATAAACTGTAAAAAAGATGTTCTTTTTTTTGTAAAATAATGTATTGTAATAAAAAAAAAAGCGCCATAAAAAGCGAAATGCTTTCAAAAAATAAAATCAAATATTTATTCAGTTCTACCATAAGTCTGGAATATACATTTGTATGCTTCGCATAAGGGAAACGCCACAATATAGAAGGAAGAGTTAAGAAAAAAAATTACCGGCTCAAATAAATATTTACGGCCTCTACCCTGGTATTTACCTGGAGCTTTTTATAAATATTCTGTACATGCTTTCGCACCGTACCGCTGGTGATTTGTAAGATATCCGCCACTTCTTTACCAATCAGTCCCTTGGCTAGATTGTCCAGCACCATTTTCTCTCTGTCGCTAAGGCTTTCTATTAGAATATTTTCTCTACCCATATGCACAAAACTAGCAACTACTTTCCTGGCAATATTACTACTCATAGGGCTTCCACCGGCAATCATATCATCCAGGGCTTCCATTATTTTTAAAGGGCCTTCTGTTTTTAATATATAACCGCTGGCACCCGCTTTTAAAGAATCGAAAATTTTATCATTGTCTTCGTAAGCCGTACACATTAAAAAGAGCATTTCAGGAAACATGATTTTAAGTGCATTTACACAGTTAATGCCACTCATACCGGGGAGATTTATATCCATCAAAACTGCAGCGGGATTTAGAAGGGGAATTTTTTGCAAAGCTTCTTCTGCATTGGCAAAACTCCCGCCCAGTTCATACGCATTATTTAGTTCAACCATTAATGACATTCCCTCACGGAGGTCGTGCTTATCTTCAACTATACAAATTACTTTATTAGCAGGCATTGCCTGCAAAATTAGGACAATGTAAACAGTAGCAAATACTTAATTAAGCGTATAAAAAATTGTTTCCGAAATAAATTATTGTTAAACAGTTTCATATAAACAATAGCCAGGAATAAATTAAGGCATTTAAACCAAATGAAACGAAACGGGAGCTGGGGAAAAATCTGTAACTATAATAATGTGAATTCATGAATAAACTCGATAAACTTTTTTACTTTTAGCGACTTCATTTTAAAAAATAAACATGCAGGCAAGACTATCATTTACGCATCTGATCATTTTTATGGTGAGCATCTTTACAACTACAATAATAAATGCACAACCTTTTGAAAACAA
This sequence comes from Ferruginibacter sp., assembly GCA_039920545.1. Taxonomy (GTDB): domain Bacteria; phylum Bacteroidota; class Bacteroidia; order Chitinophagales; family Chitinophagaceae; genus Ferruginibacter. Next base: position 3,578 of record JBDSDN010000061.1, read on the forward strand.
ATACCTGAATAGCATGCAATGGCGGTGCATTGGGCCTGCCCGGGGCGGCAGAACGGTGGGTGCAAGTGGCGTACCCGCTGAACCAAATGTATTTTACATCGGGGTAAATAATGGCGGCGTTTGGAAAACAACTGACTATGGCCGCACGTGGAAACCGGTTTTTGATGAGCAGCCAACAGGGTCTATTGGGGATGTTGCGGTAGCGCCCTCTAACCCCCAGGTTATTTATGCCGCAAGTGGCGAAGGTCTTCAACGGCCTGATCTTTCTGTTGGTGATGGCGTTTACAAATCCTCTGATGCCGGGAAAACCTGGACAAA
>JBDSDN010000062.1:0-9994 GCA_039920545.1 Ferruginibacter sp.
TTGGTATATTCCTTAAATAAAATTCCAAGAGGCAGGGCGAAAGCTCCAAAAGTTGTACAACCGGTTGGGGAAATTAACGCAGAAGATATTACAGGAATCTTACAACAAACAAAGTTGAATATTAACAGCCTGAAAGACATGAAGGATAATCATTATTTTGCACATCCTTATTTTGGTAAATTAAACCTGAAACCCACTATAAAGTTTTTGAGGATTCATACCCATCATCACCTCAAAATTATAAATGATATCATCAGGTAAGTAAAATCGTTTTTTAGTGTTCAACATTCCAATGAAATGTTTTATTTTATAAAGTCTTACCTGGGTAAATAAATATTTTCTTAGAAATCTCTTTTCTTAATTTAATCCAATTTTATTAATTTGTTTTTTATAACACGACAAAATGAAAACAAACAAAATCATATTCTGGATTACCACTACCCTCATTTTTCTTTTTGAAGGGGTGTTGCCGGCGCTAACGTCAAACTCAGAAATGGCCAAAGAAGGGATCAGGCACCTTGGGTATCCGGCTTATTTCGGCACCTTGCTCATGGTCTTTAAAATCCTTGGCGCACTTGCCTTAATAATCCCACAAGTTCCGGCCCGCATTAAAGAGTGGGCCTATGCAGGATTTGCAATTGACTTTCTTTCTGCATTTGTGAGCCTTGTTGCAGTTGATGGTTTTTCCGGCCAGGCATTTTTTCCCCTTATTGTTTTAGTCGTGCTTATTGTATCTTATATTTATTACCATAAACTTTTAAAACAGCCTTCCATCCGTTAAATCAACATCCGCCTTAACAACCGCAGCATGGCAGGCTCTTTTAAAAATATAGAAGCATATATAAAAACATTCCCACAAAACATCCAGGATATTTTAATCCAGCTTACGGCAGTCATTAAGAAAAATGCTCCTGGTGCAAGTGAAAGTATCAGTTATGGTATGCCCGCTTTTAAAATTTACGGCAAACCATTAATTTATTTTGCGGCATTTAAAAATCATATTGGTCTTTACGCAACCCCAACCGGTCATAAAGAATTTACCGCTGATCTTTTTCAATATAAACAAGGTAAGGGCTCAGTTCAATTTCCGCTAAACCAGCCAATCCCATTGGACCTGGTCGCTAAAATTGTACAATTCCGGGTTAAAGAAAATGCAGGAAAGGCTAAATGACTAACTATTTATTTTATCGGAAAATTATTGAAAAAAATATCCTGCTGTTTTTCAAAATTTTAAGATTGGCGAATTAATTCTTCATTAATCAGCCTCTCATTTTATTGGAGGATTACTTTTCAAAACTTAAACTATTTGTCTTGCGTCACCTCAACTCATAATTTTTATTATCTTCATTATATGAGAGTGCTGACTGCTTTACTGATATGCCTGTTTTCTCTTACCGCCATTGCCCAGAATAAAACTGCTACCGTTAGCGGTCGCATAATAGATGAAAACGAAAACCCTTTAAGTAATGTTTCTATTACTATTCTGGGTAAAAATAACGGCATGCTTTCTTCTGACAGCGGTACATTTAAACTTATAGTGCCGGCAGCCAAATCCTTTGCAATAGTATTTAGCTATGCAGGTTTTTTACCCGTGCAGAAAAATTTCTTTCTGAGCCAGGATGAAAATGAAACAGTTGTCGTACGTTTTTTACCGGGTAAAAATATGCTGGAAACTGTAACAGTTAAGGATGATAAGGAAAGAAGGGAGAATAGCCTGGTTAAAATAAACCCTAAATCTGCCATCGCCCTACCCAGCACTACCGGTGGCGTAGAAGCGCTTATCAAAACGTTGGTCGGCAGCAACAATGAACTTACTTCTCAATACAATGTTCGGGGTGGAAGCTATGATGAAAACCTGGTTTACATAAATGATTTTGAAATTTACCGCCCATATCTCGTAAGCAGTGGCCAGCAGGAAGGGCTGAGTTTAATAAATCCGGAACTTACCAGGAATGTAAATTTTTATACCGGCGGTTTTCAGAGTAAGTATGGGGATAAACTGAGCAGCGTACTTGATATTCAATATAAAAAACCTGCAGGATTTGGGGGCAGCGCATATGTTAGTTTATTAGAGCAGGGTTTCAATATTGAGGGTAGTGCAAAAAATGGTGCCGTTACTTATATTGGAGGCGTAAGGAACAAGAGTAACCGCAACCTGTTAAGTAACCAACCCACACAAGGTGCCTACCTACCTTCTGCGTCGGATGTACAGGCCTATATCACCTACAAATTAAATGAACATTGGCAATTGGAATTATTAGGTATTCTTTCAGCTTCCAGGTTTAGTTTTTTTCCTGAGTCTGTCCAAAAAACGGCTTCTGTTTTTTCTCCGTTGTTTACTGCAAACCTAGGGCTTGATATTTTTTTTGAAGGACAGGAAAGAGATAGTTATACCAGCAGCCTTGCAGGTGCTACACTTGTATATAGTCCTTTAAAAAGACTAAAGCTAAAGTGGCTGATCAGTCGCTTTAAGGATAATGAAAAAGAAAATTATGATATTGCTGGTACCTATTTATTTGGAGACAGGGATTTTGATAATAGCAGTAATTCTTTTGGGCAGATTGTAAACCCACTCGGCGCAGGTTATTACCAGAATTATGCAAGAAATGAATTAAATATTGAAGTGTGGAATGCAAGCCACAAAGGTAGTTTTGATAAGGGTAAACATTTTATACAATGGGGTACCGGCATTGAGCAAACAAATATAAATGATAAATTAAATCAATTTGAATACCGGGATTCTGCTGGTTACTCCCTTCCCAATAACCCCGGGCCTTTGCAATTGTATAATGCCCAAAACAGCGGCGCAGATTTAACCATTCAAAAATACAGTGGTTACCTTCAGGATAATATTCATTTATTAAAGACCGGGACAGACGTAAGCCTGCAGGCGGGTGTGAGGTTTAATTACAACAGTCTCAATAAAGAATTACTTATAAGCCCCCGGGTGCAGGCCAGCTGGAAACCACGCTTACAAAAAGACATTCTTTTTAAAATTGCTGCCGGGGTTTACGACCAACCACCCTTTTACCGGGAGTTACGTAGAAACGATGGTACTTTAAATACGGCTATAAAAGCACAAAAAAGTGTACAATTTGTTGCAGGTGTGGACTATAATTTTAAGGGGTTGGAAGGCCGCCCGTTCCGGTTAACCACGGAAGCATACTACAAGAAAATGACGGATGTGGTGCCTTATGATATTGACAATGTAAAAATCCGCTACCTCGGGAGTAATAACGCTAAGGCGTATGCGACGGGTTTAGAATTTCGATTATTTGGAGAGCTGGTGAAAGATGCGGAAAGCTGGCTCAGTGTAGGGCTAATGCGAACGAAAGAAAACTTAAATAACGACTTTTACTTTAATTACCAAAACGCTGCCGGTGAAATTATTACTGCAGGCTCCACCGACCAGGTGGCGGTGGATAGTTTTAAAACCGAGGTAGGCTTCTTACGCAGGCCTACCGACCGCCTTATTACCATAGGGCTTTTTCTGGAAGATTATTTACCCACCAATAAAAATTTTAAAGTTCATTTAAATCTCTTGTATGGCAGCAACATGAGTTACAATATTCCTAATAGTACCCGCTACAGAAACGGTCTTATTATAGATCCCTATATTAGGGTTGATATAGGGTTTAGCGCTTTGCTGCTTAGTGAAAAATCGGCAAGGAGAAGCCATAGCCCTTTTAAAGGTTTTGAAAATATCTGGGCCAGCCTGGAAGTTTTTAATTTATTGGACAGGCCAAACACAATTTCTTACCAGTTAATAAAAGATTTTTCAAATTCTACTTATGCTATCCCAAACAGGCTTACGCCAAGACTGCTGAATTTAAAGCTAGTTACCAGGTTCTAATTATTTATTTTGCAGATATAGTTATTATAAATCCCCTGTGCCTGAATTATTCTCAAGAATGAAGGCTGCCTGGAAGGGAGAAATAACATTCAACTTTTTATTTTAAATACCTGGTACAGTAAATATTTGCAACTTCATATTTAATTAACTTTTCCTTTTTGCTTTAAAAATCACTTTCGATATTTTCGGTGAAAGTTATTTAACTTTTCCACTTATTATTTTTAAGTGTGAATAATTAAATTCGTATTCTAATTATTACAACTTTAAATTTGGTTACACCGCTTAAGCAACCTGATCGTAACAATTTTCATTTTACCCAACCTGCTTTTTTTTGAAAAATAAAAAGAGTATTAAAAACTGAAAAGCATTGACTGACACAATCATTAACCTGGAAACGGTTAACCCTATTGAATTTTTCGGAGTGAATAATGGCAAACTTGACATTCTGAAAAAGAAATTCCCACTGTTAAAAATATTAAGCCGAGGCACACAAGTAAAATTAAGTGGAGCTCCGGAACAAATTGAAGAAGCCAAAGAAAAAATCGATTTACTTGTTCAGTACCTTCAAAGAAATGGACACATGAGCGAAAATTATTTCGAACAAATTTTGGGTGGAGACGATGAAAAAACCATAGATAACTTTATGGATCGTAACCAAAACGATGTACTGGTTTTTGGGCCAAACGGAAAAACAGTACGGGCTCGCACTGCTAATCAAAAATTGATGGTACAGGCCTGCGATAAAAATGATATTGTCTTTGCTATCGGCCCTGCCGGTACCGGTAAAACCTACACCGCCGTTGCACTGGCTGTGAGAGCGCTAAAAAATAAGTTAGTGAAAAAAATTATTCTTACCCGTCCTGCTGTAGAAGCCGGTGAGAGTCTCGGCTTTTTGCCGGGGGATTTAAAAGAAAAAATTGATCCGTATCTACGGCCGCTGTATGATGCCCTGGATGATATGATTCCGGCAGACAAACTCGGGTATTATATGAGTACCCGTACCATTGAGATAGCGCCTTTGGCGTATATGCGTGGCCGTACACTCGATAATGCCTTTATCATTTTAGATGAAGCTCAGAATACGAATGATCTTCAGATAAAAATGTTTCTTACCCGTATAGGTCCTAATGCAAAAGCGATCATTACCGGCGACCCCACCCAGATTGATCTTCCAAAAAACCAACAGAGTGGCTTGTTTAAAGCTACCCGTATTTTGAAAAATATTGACGGTATTGCTCAAATTGAGTTAGATGAAGAAGATGTGGTAAGGCATAAACTGGTAAAATCAATTATTAAGGCTTATAATAAAGAAGATGAAAACATTATGAAAGAAAAAGAAAAGAGATAAAGGATTTAGATGCTGTTAAAGATCTGGTTAAAAAAAGGTAGCCCCCGGGCTGCCTTTTTTTGTGCCTTGCACACACAAGAGTACAGGTAAACATTTATTACAATGATTTACTTCAAATGGTGCCGCCAAAAAAACTTTTTGTGGCCCAGGTTTCTTCATGAGTAGCTAACAAACTAAAAGTTATTAGGTCACTTGTTTCTGGAGCATTACAAAAGAGTATTATCTTTAAGGAATCAATTAACCCTCTTAAAATAATGAAGAATAGTATTTTCTTAGTGATAGCCCTGGGGTTATTTTTATCCTGTAACAGCAATGAGCGAAAACACCCTCAAACGGCATTGGATACCGGCCGGGATTTCATAAGGGCCAGCTTAAACGGAGATTTTAAAAATGCTGAACTTTTAATATTAAAGGATACGCAAAACTTGCAGCTTTTTGAATCTTATAAAACATTTTATAGCCGGCTTCCGGCTGATAAGAAGAAAAACTATAAGGAGGCTTCATACAATATAAATAAATACCAGGATGTGGATGATTCTACAAGTATCATTAACTATAGCAATTCCTTCATGAATAAACCAATGGAAATAAAATTAGTAAAGATCAATAATTTGTGGGGAGTAGATTTTAAGTATACCTATTCCGGCAACTAAGCAATTGAATAATTTTATGTTTAAAAATTTTATTTTAGTAGGGATAGGTGGGGGCCTGGGGGCTATGCTTAGGTACATGGTATACCTGATGTTTAAGGATAACAGTTTTCCCTATGCTACCTTGCTTATTAATATTGCTGGAAGTCTTGTGATAGGCATGGTGGTGGGGTATAGCCTTAAAGAAATAAGTTTTTCCCAGCCTTTAAAATTATTTATAGCTGTAGGAATTTGTGGCGGTTTTACAACTTTTTCTGCTTTCAGTTTAGAAAATATTCAATTGCTACAGTCGGGAAAATATACAGGTGTTTTTTTGTATGTGACCATCAGTGTATTAGCTGGCATTGCGGCGGCATGGCTTGGGATTAAATTATTAAATTCTTAAACAGATTACACATGTATGTACTTCATCCCTGGCATGGCGCCCAATATGGGAGTAATGCGCCGGCACATGTAAATGCCCTGATAGAAATTTCCCAGGGCAGCCGTTGTAAATATGAAATTGATAAAACCACGGGCTTATTAAAACTGGACCGTGTGGTTTATTCCTCGTTTCACTACCCGGTAAATTATGGATTTATACCACAAACACTGGGTGAAGATAATGACCCTCTGGATATATTGGTAATGTGCAGCGAAAGTATACAGCCACTTTGCCTGGTGCAGGCTACCGTAATAGGCAATATGCAGATGATTGATAGCGGGGAAAAGGATGATAAAATTATTGCGGTAGCCAGCAACGATCCTTCAGTAAACCATATAAAAGATATTAATGAATTGCCGCCGCATTTTTTTGCCGTGTTAAAGAATTATTTTGAACAATACAAAGTGCTGGAAAATAAAAAAGTAGAGATTGATGATTTTCAAAATAAAGAAATTGCTTATAAAGTTATTGATGAAGCTATAAAATTATACACCAGCCGGTTCCCCCAAAATGAAGACACAAAAAAATAAAAATATGGATGCTACTACCCTGATTATTCTTATTATTATAGGTGTTGCCGCCGGTATGCTGGGTGGCATGGTGGGCATTGGAGGGGGTATCATCATCGTGCCTGCTTTGATTTATTTTTTAGGTTTCTCTCAAAAAATGGCACAAGGCACTTCTCTTGCAATTTTACTATTACCTATAGGATTACTAGGCGTAATGCAGTTTTATAAACAAGGGTATATTGATATTAAAGTCTCCCTGGTAATAGCAATAGCTTTTTTCTTTGGCAGTTATTTTGGAAGTAAAATCGCCTTAAGTCTTTCCCAGGAAACTGTAAAAAAAATATTTGCTGTTCTTATATTGCTCATTGCTTTAAAGATGTTGTTTTTAGATAAAACAAATGAAGGTAAATTTCCAAAATCCGCCGACACTTCAACCCATCCTTACACTTAAGGCAATACCCGCCTGATAGTTCTTAACCGGTGAGTACGCTTACCGGTATTGCTATGTACAATACCTTCATTATCTATTTTATCAATTCTTACACTGCCGGAGGCATGTATAATTTCATGATCACTCAATAAAATACCAACATGAATAATCTCCTCATCCTCATCAAAAAAAGCCAGGTCACCACACCCGGCTTCTTGCAAAAAACCAACTGAAGTTCCCTCGGTAGCCTGCATTTTTGCATCACGCTGTAAATAAATTTTCATTACTTTAAAAACTGCTTGCACAAAGCCACTGCAATCAATACCAAAAATGGATTTACCTCCCCACAAATAGGTGGTATTTAAAAAAAACCGGGCAATTTTATTTATATTTTCCGCATGAGGTACGGTAAGTGCTGCATCAATTATTTTGCCTCCATACGAAATCATCAATCCAGGGAGGTTTGCCTTCCACAATGATAAATTGCTGCCAAAAGGGAGCATCATTTTATTATTGTTCACTATTATTTCATTTACCCAATCGGCAGTATATTCTGTACTATCAGCCACAGGTGACTCACTTAATAAAAATTGATTGCTGCGGCACCAGCCAAGATATCCGTCTGCGTTACCCTGTAATAATAACCAGCCATGAGCATCAATCTCTATAATAGTTGCAGTTTCACCAAATACCAACTGACTTACCATTTCTTCACGGTGATCAGGTAATAAACGCATAGCTGCCAGCGGGAAAATACACACCGCATATTTCATTTGCATACAAATTGTGTTTTATCTAAATTATGGAATTTAAGTATGTTTACATCTATAAATAAAAAGGTCCACTACTTTTTATATTTTGAGCAAAAGAAATATTAACGATATAGATGATAAAGCGTTGTTGCAACTTTTCTATAACAACAACGACAATGAATTGCTGGGCATCTTGCTTCAACGCTATACGCTGCTTTTATTGGGAGTTTGTTTAAAATATTTAAAAAATGAAGAAGAAGCAAAAGACAGTGTGCAACAGATCTTTTTAAAAGTGATAATTGAGTTGCACAAATACAAAGTAGAATATTTTAAAAGCTGGTTGTATATGGTGGCAAAAAATCATTGCCTTATGAAGCTCCGGGACAAAGGGAAATACACGGCGGAATTAAACGAAAATATAATTGTAACCGCTGAAGACAGTACCAGGAAGTTTGAGGCAGCTGAGAATGAAAAAGTCCTTGATAATTTGGAAACGGCCTTAGAAAATTTAAATATGGAACAGCAGCTTTGTATAAGAACATTTTATCTCGAAAAAAAAACTTATCAGCAGATTGCGGTGGAAACAGGGTACACGATAATGCAGGTAAAAAGCAGCATTCAGAACGGTAAAAGAAACCTTAAAATTCAAATGCAGAGAATGGCCCATAATGAACAATAATTTAAAAGACATATTATCTCATCTAAATAAAGATATCGAGCAGGATAAGTTGCTGGAGTATTTAAATAATCAATTGTCTGATAAAGATCAACATGAGGTTGAAGCTGCATTAAATGATGATGAATTTAGCAGCGAAGCTTTGGATGGCCTACAACCCATGCAAAACAAAACAGCCTTGCCCGGCATGATTAACCAACTAAACAGTGGTTTAAAAAAGCAATTAAAGAAAAGGAAAGAAAGAACAACTAAAAGTGCCTTCGCAGACCAAAGATGGATATATTTTGCAATTATCCTGTTGCTTGTTCTCATTGTGGTTGCCTACATCATTTTAAAAAAAATGAACCCCTGATTACATTGGAAGCAGGTGTCTTTGCACCAAAGCAAACATCGGTTGCGCTGATGTTACAACAGCACGATGATCAACCCGGGGAGGTATAAAAATAATATCCCCTTTTTGGTAAGATTTCTTTACGGCTCCGAAGTACATCGTACAACTTCCTTCCATGACGGCTATATACTCATTTATATCGTCATGAATTTCCTCTGTATGACCGGTTTTTGTCCAAACCGCAAGATTCGCAATTTCCGGGGTAGATGGTAGTTCTTCTGCTTCTATATCATGTAACCCTACCCGATAGGTCTTCAGGTTATTGGCAACTACAGTTTCCTGTAAGCATTTAAAATCATTAGTTTTATCCAGCAGCGGAAGGTATTTTTTATTAATTAGTGATTGTTGTAAATAAACAGTTTTCATTATGGAAAACTTTAATGCAGCAGCGGGCTTTTTTTCATTCCTAAATAAATTCTGGTAAAAGGTTGAATGTAATCTTTCAATCTCCTCCTGCAACTCCGGATACTTTAAGGAGAATAGCTTAACCTGCCTGTTCTCAGCATGGGTTGTAAGGCCCAAACAATAATTTGCAATAATACCCGACGCCCGAAATTTGCTAAGACTATCCATTTGCGTAAAAGTACATTTTTAATTATTCACTTAAAATGGTTTTGATTGTTACTTAAAAACAATATTATCCACTGACCCCGGGAATTGAAACTCAGCAAAATAAAAGAGGCCTCCTTTACCGGAAGCCTCTTTAAAATAAATATTAAATATGACAACTATTTCTTTTCCATTTTATCCATCATCTTTTTAGATGAATCTGCCATTTTATCCATCATCTTGTCCATGTCCATTTTCATTTTACCATCTTTATCCATCATATCTCCATTCATATGGGCCATATCACCGTCATTCATCTTCATCATTTTACCATCTTTCATTTTTACATCTCCATTAGCCATAACCATTGCGCCGTTGGACAATGTCATTGTTTCTTTCATTTCCATCATAG
>JBDSDN010000063.1:0-21003 GCA_039920545.1 Ferruginibacter sp.
GAAATATGAGAGGGGTAAACAGGGTAATGCTTATCGGTAATTTGGGAAAAGATCCTGACATACAGTTTTTAGAAGGTAATATTGGAGTGGCAAAATTTTCCTTAGCTACCACCGAAACCTATAAAGACCGGAGCGGTAAATTAATCTCCCAAACAGAATGGCACACCGTTGTATTATGGCGTGGGCTGGCAGAGTTAGCCCAGAAATACCTGCACCGGGGAAGCCTGGTATATATTGAAGGGCGCTTAAAAACCCGCAGTTGGGAGGATAAAGAAGGCAATAAGAAATTCGCCACAGAAGTTGTAGGAGATAACCTGATTATGCTGGATAAAAGGAATGAAGGAGGAGCAATCCAGGCAGGAGATGATATTGATAATAACGGGGGAGAGGAATTGCCACCTGTAACTGAAGAGGGCGGGGATGAGCGGTTACCCTTTTAATGCTGATTATTTTTTTAAAAATGCGAATAAATTCTTTCATTTAAATTGATTGTTTTGTACGACCCCCCGGTACTTTTAACTCTACCTAACCTGTTTTCTTTATTAGTGGCCTTAACCCCGACAGCAGTTGCCATACTTATTTTCGTTCTAGCCATCTTGTTTGTCCTTTCCTTTTTAGTGGCAGGTAGTGAAATTGCTTTTTTTTCTTTAACCACAAAAGATGTAAATGTTTTAAGAGCAAGGCGGCAGCCTTCATTCCGGCGTATTGTAACTTTGTTAGATCAGCCAAAAACCCTTTTGGCTGCAATGCTTATTACAAACAGCTTTGTAAATATTGGAATAATTCTCATTTCTAATATTTTAATAGAAAACTGGCTTCTGGGTTTCAATTTTACATTTTGGGTGGAATTTTTAATAAAAGTTTTGTCTGTTACTTTCTTATTGGTATTATTTGCGGAAATGCTGCCCAAAGTATGGGCTACTCAACATAAAATTTGGTTTGCCGCTACAGCTTCCCTCGTAATAGAAATTTTTAATAGTGTTTTTTACCGCCTCAGCCGCCGCCTCGTAAAATTCAGTGACAATATAGAAAGAAAGTTAAGCCCTAAAAAGTCTGCTAATATAGATAACCGAAACCTGGACGATGCCATTGACCTGCTGCCTGACCATGAAGCCAACACCGAGGAAAAACAGATTTTGAAAGGCATACGAAAATTCGGCAATACAGAAGTAAAGCAAATTATGCGTACACGCATGGACGTTAGTGGCATTGAATACCGCAGTAGTTTTGCTGAAGTAATTTTAAAAGCACAGGAATTACATTATTCCCGCCTGCCGGTTTATAAGGAAAATTTAGATGAGCCAATGGGTATGCTTCATACCAAAGATCTTTTGCCGCATTTAAATGAAAGTGAAAATTTTAACTGGCACCCTTTACTGCGGGCCTCTTATTTTGTGCATGAGCAAAAACTCATAGAAGACCTGTTGCAGGAGTTTAGAAATAAACGCATTCATTTTGCAATAGTTGTAGATGAATTTGGTGGCACGGCAGGGATAGTAACTTTAGAAGATATAATGGAGGAAATTATCGGCGAAATAAAAGATGAATTTGATGACGAGGAAAGCCTCAATAAAAAAATAGATGAATATAATTATGTTTTTGAGGGCCGGCTAATGATTAACGATGCCTGTAAAGCCATGAGTTTACCTGCCGATACTTTTGATGGTATACGTGGGGAGAGTGATTCAGTAGCAGGATTGGTGTTGGAAATTGCCGGGCAGTTTCCACAAATTAATGAATCGCTAAAGAGCGGTGCTTTCACTTTTATTCCGCTGGAAATAACCAGGAACCGTATAGATAAAGTAAATATAATCATTGAACAAAAAGAGGAATGAGCATAATGATGATAAAAATTATCCGAAGTTTTTCCTGCTTCACCTATTCCGTTATCCTGTTTGTTTCTGCATCCTGTAACAGCACTTACACTTCAAAAAAACAAGGGTATTTTAATATTCCCCTGCCGACGCATCAATACAAGCCTTTTAATGAACCTGTTTTCCCCTACCGTTTCGAATATCCTGTGTATGCAAAGGTATTAAAAGACAGTACTTATTTTGACCGCAATCCTGAAAACCCTTATTGGATTAATATAGATTTCCCCCCGTTTAACGCACGCATATTTTTAAGTTATAAAATAATTGGCGGCAAAGTAGCGTACCAGGTAAAACAAATGAATGGGTCATATAAAGATTCCATAGGATTGAACGAGTTTGATAAAATGGTGAATGACGCTTTTACGCTCACCAATAAAAACGAAGCAGTTGCAACCTCTATTCATGACAGTGCCTTCAGAACCGCAAACGGTATTTCAGGCGTTTTTTTTAAAGTAGGTGGTAATGCTGCTACTTCCAAACAGTTTTTTATGAGTGACACCGTTCAGCATTTTTTAAGGGGGGCGCTTTATTTTGATGCTACCCCAAATGCCGATTCTTTAAAACCGGTACAGAATTTTTTACAGGCAGATATCGAGCATTTGATCAATACTTTTCAGTGGACAAATAAATAGTAATTATTTTATCACTTAAAAATCACTAATACTGCAAAAAGTATATGTTGTATTTTTGCACCCATGATAGCCATAGAGAACGTGTTGGTAAGTGATGAAATAGCCAAAGCCCAGTTTGTTTGCGACCTGGCAAAATGCAAGGGGGCATGTTGTGTAGATGGGGATGCCGGCGCCCCTTTGGAAAATAACGAATTAAAAGAAATGGATAGTGTAGTTGAAAAAGTACTTCCCTATCTAAGCAAAGAAAGCAGGACTGAAATAAAACGCCAGGGAAATTATGTTTATGATAAAGAATTTGGATGGGTTACCCCAACAATAAACAGCAAAATTTGTGTGTATGGTATTTCCGATAAAAACGGAATTGTAAAATGTGGAATAGAACAGGCTTACCTGGATGGAAAAATACAATGGAAAAAACCAATCAGTTGCCACCTGTTCCCCGTAATTGTAACCAAGAGTAAAGATGGAGTTACACAGTTTGCCAATTACGAACCCAGGGAAGATAACTGCAAAGCAGCCTGCCAGTTGGGGAAAAAATTAAAAGTACCAGTATATCAATTTTTAAAAGAGCCATTGATACGCCGTTTTGGGCAAGATTTTTATGAAGCTTTAGATGCCACTGCCACACACTTAACCCATAACCATAAGTAAGCTTAAGCGCATTTACTATGAAGAATAATATCTTGTTACTTACTATTTATCAATTAATAATTATCACTTTTTTTTCCTGCTCCGTAAACAAAGCAAAAATTGATAACAGTCTGAAAAAATATTTTGATGCAAAAAATGTCGATGGGTGTTTTACTATGCTCAATAACACCGATGGGCAAATAACTGTTTATAATATGGCGCTGGATACCATGCGTACTTTGCCGGCATCAACCTTTAAAATTGTTAATTCATTAATTGGGTTACAATCCGGCCGCATTACAGATGACAATATGGTGATAAAATGGGATGGGATAAAGCGCAGTCACGCTGAGTGGAATAAGGATATGAGTATGAAAGAGGCTTTTAAAGTAAGCAATGTGGCTTATTACCAGGAGGTAGCCAGGCGCATCGGCACAGATACAATGAAATTATGGATAGACAGCCTCTCATATGGCAATAAAAACATCAGCGGCCCTATAGATTCTTTTTGGCTGAATAATAAATTAAAGATATCTCCAGATGAACAATTGGGTTTACTGAAGCGGCTCTATTTTGACCAGTTGCCTTTCAGGAAGTCTGTGCAACAAACCGTAAGGAATGCTATGCTGCAAGAAGATAATACAACTTACAAATTAAGTTATAAAACAGGTTGGGGATATAATGAAGTAGGTAATGCCATAGGTTGGCTCATCGGCTGGATTGAAGAAAACCGGCACGTATATTTTTTTGTAACCATGGTAAAATCTCCTGATAGTAATATTGATATGGTACCCGTAAGAATAGGAATAACTAAAGATATTTTAAAACAATATGGATTTTTTGAGGGCAGGAAGTAATTTTTTTAATGTCATTGCCGCACAAAATTTAAGAGTACATTAAGTGTCTTCAATTCTTATTATTCTTTTTTTAACATGTCACAAAATCAAAATAGTTAATTTGCATTCACCCGTTATGCCCCAGTTTCAATATACTTTTTTTTTATACGTTTTAGCATTACTCCCTTTAATGCTGATTGTATTTTTAATTGCAAAACGAAAGAAAAAGAAAACGATAAAAAAGATTGGTGATGAATGGTTGGTGAAGCAGTTATTATCAAGATACAAGACAGCTTCTTTTGACAAGAAATTCCTATTATTTACGTGTGGTATGGCAATGCTAATACTGGCATTAGCTAATTTAAGAACGGCAACCGGCCAGCTGAAAATAGACCGCAGCGGCATTGATGTGATGATAGCCCTGGATGTAAGTAAAAGTATGTTGGCACAGGATATAAAGCCAAACCGGTTGGAGAGGGCCAAGCAGCTTTTGAGCAGGTTGATTGACAGGTTTAAAAATGACCGCATAGGTATTGTGGTATTTGCCGGTAAAGCCTATTTACAAATGCCATTAAGTGCAGACCATGCCGCTGCCAAAATGTATTTATCTGCAGCTACGCCGGAATCCATTCCAACGCAGGGGACAGTTATAGGCGATGCTTTAAAAATGTGCTATTCCTCATTCAATAACAAAGAGAAAAAATACAAAGCAGTTATATTAATCAGCGATGGCGAAGATCATGATGAAAACGCTATAAAAATTGCAGAGCAAATAGCACAGGAAGGCGTAATAATAAATACTGTTGGCATCGGCTCCCCTGACGGTGCTCCTATAATGGATGAATCCACGGGAGATTTAAAAAAGGACAAAGATGGCAATACAGTTATTACTAAATTAAATGAAGCAGAATTAACTTCAATTGCCAAAAAAGGGAACGGCGCTTACCAGTTTTTTTCAACGGCAGAAGCCGTAGTTTCCGGTATCGCAACACAACTGAATAATATGGACCAGCGAAATGTTCCAGACGACTCACTTTTAAATTATAAAAGCTTCTTTCAATTTTTTGTGGCGGCAGCCTTTTTATTTTTAATGTTTGAATTTTTTATTTCAGAAACCCGGAGGAACACTGCAGCAAAAATAAAACCACTGCTTACCACCTTGTTTATATGTTTTGCCGGCGTTGCCTTTTCCCAAAGCGAAAAAGCCATTATTAAGGAAGGAAACGTAGCCTATAAAAAAAATGATTATGCCACCGCTTCGGGTGCTTATGCAGAGGCACTAAAAAAAAACCCGGCAAATGCTACGGCCCAGTACAACCTCGGAAATGCTATGTACAGGTCTAAAAAAACAGATGAATCAATAATCGCCTATGATAATGCTGTAAAAGTTCTGAAGAAGCCTGTTGAAAAAGCGAATTCTTTTTATAATAAAGGTGTAGTAATGCAGAATAATCAAAAAATTCCTGACTGCATTGAAGCCTATAAAAACGCTTTAAAGCTTTCTCCCAATGATGATGATGCCCGTCAAAATTTGCAGAAAGCCTTGCAACAGCAAAAGCAGCAACAGCAAAAAGATAAAAAACAGGATCAGAATCAAGATCAAAAAAAACAGGATGAGCCAAAGCCACAGCCTTCAAAAATAACGAAGAAAGATGCTGAAGAAAAACTTAAAGCTTTAATGCAGAAGGAAGCAAACCTGCAGGATAAATTGCATAAAGTAAATGCGGCGGCGGTAAATAAACCTGAAAAGGATTGGTAATATTTTAAAAATAAATTATCAAACTATCTATCTATAAAATTTTTACAGCAATGCACTGTTTATTAAAATGCACCAGCATTAATTTTATATATACTTATCCTGCCGCTAATCCTGGGTGAAACGAAGGATTGCTATCCTTTCATCTTCAGCACTGCTATTAAACTTTAAGGATTGTATATTTAAATATACACCCAACAATTACTGTCCCTCTTTGTTAACTTTGCATACTCATAATTTAAAAATGTGTACGGCATTATGCAATTGTATTGTGAATCTTTAACCGAATATAAACGGCTCGTTACAAGAGAAGTGAAAGTGGGTAACCTGTTTATTGGCGCCAACCATCCAATACGTGTGCAGACCATGACTACAACTGATACGATGGATACCCTGGCAACTGTAGAACAATCCATAAGCTGTATTAAAGCAGGTGCTGAGTTGGTCCGTATTACAGCACCCTCAAAAAAGGAAGCAGAAAATCTACAGGCTATAAAAGATGAATTGCGTAAAAGAGGTTACACCACACCGTTAGTTGCAGATATTCATTTCACTCCAAATGCTGCCGAAATTGCTGCCAGGATAGTTGAAAAAGTCAGGGTAAATCCTGGTAACTATGTAGATAAAAAAAAATTTGAACAGATAGAATACACCGATGCAGAATACGCTGAGGAAATAGAAAGAATCAGGGAACGGTTTACTCCCCTTCTACTGATATGTAAAGAATATGGTACCGCTATGCGGATAGGCACGAACCACGGCAGCCTGAGTGACCGTATCATGAGTCGGTATGGAGATACCGCTAACGGTATGGTAGAAAGCGCTATGGAGTTCTTACGTATTGCCCGTAGCGAAAGTTTTCACCAAATAATTCTTAGCATGAAAAGCAGTAACCCCTTGGTAATGGTTCAGGCTTACCGGTTACTGATACAACACATGATGCAGGAATTTGGCGAGTGTTACCCCTTACATTTAGGTGTAACCGAAGCTGGGGATGGTGAAGATGGGAGGATAAAATCGGCAATAGGAATTGGAAGTTTACTGGAAGATGGGATAGGCGATACCATTCGGGTAAGCCTTACTGAAGACCCTGAATTTGAAATACCCGTTTGTTTGGATTTGGTAAACCGCTACCACCCACTCCCTGCTGATGAAGTGGCCTTTCAGGATTCCGGCAAACTCATGCTACCTTATTCCCCATTTGAATATTCTCGCAGGCACACAAATGAAGTGGTCAATATGGGCAACCGGCATGTGCCGGTAGTTATTGCAGATTTTATGCTGGAGGAAAATATTGCACCCTTAGCACTCAGTGAAATTGGCTATACCTATAATGAAGCCACCGATAAATGGAACATTACAGATGCAGCCGCCGACTTTATTTATACCGGTGAAAAAATGGTGGAGTTCAATCTTCCAGGGACATTAAGAGTTATTTGCGATTATAAAATCTGGGTCAATTCTAACGAAGAATCAAAATATTTTCCACTATTTAATATGAATGACTTTTTAGGTAGTACAAAAAAATCTTCAGCAATTAATTTTATTTCCCTTGATGTTTCTGATAATTATGCTGCGTTGTTGGAACAAATAGCAAATAATAAAACCGTTGTGCTTTGCATTTATTCCTCTGCAAAAAATAGCATGCAACAACTGCGTTCTTTTGTGATTGAGCTAATGAATAAAAAAATTACCTGCCCTGTAATAATTGCAGTAGAAAGTATGCACCACGAAGTAGATGAGCAACTCATACATTTTTCTGCAACAGCGGGTGGCTTATTTTTAGATGGGATGGGTGATGGCATATGGTTGATTAATGATCCCTCAACAATGAAAAATAGCCAGGTGAGTGGACGTACATATTTGACAGTTAAAAATAATTACCAGTTTTTAAACAATACTTCATTCTCCATTTTACAGGCGGTGCGTACCCGTATTTCTAAAACAGAATACATTAGTTGCCCGAGCTGCGGCCGTACCCTTTTTGACTTACAGGAAACCACCGCAAAAATTAGAAACGTAACCAATCATTTAAAAGGGCTTAAAATTGCTATCATGGGCTGTATCGTAAATGGCCCGGGGGAAATGGCCGATGCAGATTTTGGATATGTAGGCAGCGGCATTGGGAAAATTACTTTATACCGTGGCAAAGAAGTGGTGAAGAGAAATATTGATAGTGCTATAGCGGTGGATGAATTGATCAGTTTGCTAAAAGAAAGTGAGGTGTGGATAGAATCAGACGTTCAGAAAGTTTGAAACGTTTCAAAAGGTTTTAAACTTCATAAACATTTTTCAACTTTTGAAACTTCTTAAACCCGCTTATTTATGCATACAGATTTTTTGGTAATTGGTTCGGGGATTGCAGGGCTAACCTATGCCTTAAAAGTTGCACAGGATTGCCCAGGTAAGACCGTTACTATTCTCACTAAAACACAGAGCGATGAAACAAATACAAAGTATGCCCAGGGCGGTATTGCGGGGGTTATGGATTTTGACCAGGATAGCTTTTTAAAACACATTGACGATACATTAATAGCCGGCGACGGTCTTTGCAATAGGCATATTGTAGAAATTGTTGTAAAAGAAGGTGTGCAGAGAATAAATGAACTCATAGCCTGGGGTGCACAATTTGACAAAGAGCCCGATGGCGACTTTAAGTTGGGCAAAGAAGGGGGGCACAGTGAAAACAGGATATTACATCATAAAGACATTACAGGCCGGGAAATGGAACGAGCCTTGTTGGAAGCCATTAAAAAATGCAGCAACATAAAACTTATTAGCCATTGTTTTGTGCTGGATATTATTACACAGCATCACCTGGGTTATTTGGTTACTAAATCTACACCCGACATAGAATGTTATGGTGTGTATATACTAAACCTTGCCACAAAAAAGATAGAAAAAATTATTGCCAATGTTACTATGCTTGCTTCTGGTGGCAATGGGCAGGTATACCGAAGCACTACTAATCCTGCCATTGCTACAGGTGATGGTGTTGCAATGATATACCGGGCAAAAGGTCGGATAGAAAATATGGAGTTCATACAGTTTCATCCTACCGCTTTGTATGAAGCCGGCGTTAGGGGGCAATCATTTTTAATAACGGAAGCGGTTAGGGGCGATGGGGGTATTTTGCGAAACCAGCACGGCGAAGCATTTATGGAGCGGTATGACAGCCGCAAAGATTTAGCGCCCCGGGATGTTGTTGCCAGGGCAATAGATAGTGAAATGAAAATAAATGGTACTGAGTATGTATACCTTGATTGCAGGCATATGGATCAGGAAAAATTTCTGGAACATTTTCCAAACATTCACGCCAAATGTTTAAGTATTGGAATTGATGTTTCCAAAGATATGATACCAGTATCTCCCGCTGCACATTACAGTTGCGGGGGAGTAAAAACCGATGAGTGGGGCAAAACATCTATCAATAATTTATATGCCGCCGGAGAATGCGCCAGTACAGGGCTGCATGGTGCCAACCGGCTTGCAAGCAATAGTTTACTGGAGGCTATGGTATTTGCCCACCGGGCGTATGAGCAATCCGTAAAGCTTACCCAAAGTATAAGCACACCAGCGGATAAAATAAGCCTGGAGGCTGCAATACCCGATTGGAATGCAGCAGGAACTACCGCCCCAAAAGAAATGATCCTTATTACACAAAGCCTGAAAGAAATGAAATTGCTGATGAGCGATTATGTAGGTATTGTCCGTAATAATGAGCGTTTGCGCCGGGCTAATCGCCGGCTGGATTTACTGCATGAAGAAACTGAATTGCTTTATGAAAAAACAGAAGTATCACCGCAGTTGTGTGAACTGCGGAATTTGATAACCGTGGCATATTTAATTGTAAAAAGTGCAGAGTTCAGAAAGGAAAGCCGTGGCTTGCATTTTAATACTGATTACCCCGGGCGAAGTACACTTTTGCAAAATACTATTTTGTAGCCAGCAGTGTAGCATTGTGCCCTATAGTTGGGTTTATCTTTCCCCTGGTGAAATCGTGGACTCACTTCTACCGCATACCTTTGCTCAACAAATAAACACATGTATTTTATTATTTACGGCTTACTTTACCTGGTTTCTTTATTACCTTTTTTTATTTTATATGCCGTCAGTGACTTTGTATATTTTATCCTGTATCATGTAGCGGGATATAGAAAAAAAGTGGTATTCCAAAACCTTGGCATTGCCTTTCCAGAAAAAACCCCGGAGGAAAAAGAAAAAATAGCCAGAAAATTTTATAAAAACTTTACGGATAATTTTATTGAAACAATAAAGCTGCTAAGTATTTCAAAACAGGACTTTTTACAGCGGGCAGCCATCAACCTGGATGAAGTAAATGCATTGGCCGCAAGAGGAAAAAACATTCAATTACATAGTGGACATCAAATGAACTGGGAGTATGCACATTTAGCGATAGCAAAAAGTATAAACCTTCCTTGGGTAGGTGTGTATATGCAGATTACTAATAATGCTTTGGATAAACTATTTTTAAAAATCAGGTCGCAGGGAAATGCGGTAATGGTACCAGCACAGGATATTAAAACCAAGGGCAACACTATCTTTAAAAAACAATATTCACTCGGATTAATAGGAGACCAAAATCCGGGTGCGCCGGCCTCAGCCTATTGGTTAAATTTTTTCAACCGGCCAGCCCCATTTGTAACCGGCCCGGATAAAGGGGCTGTAATAAATAATACAGCGGTAGTTTTTATTAAAATGCGCAAAATAAAAAGAGGGTTTTATATTTTTGAACCTTTGATAATTACTGAAGAAGGCAGTTCTTTAAAGAAAGGGGAACTTACTTTACTTTACCGGGATTTTTTAGAAAACAGCATAAGGGAACAGCCTGATAATTACCTGTGGAGCCATCGCCGATGGAAATGGGATTGGGACCCAAAATATGAAAGAAAATGGATTGATAAAACAAAATCTCCCACCCAGTAAATTTTAAAAAAATCTACAAATGAAAATTGCAGTTTTTAAGTTGTTTGAAAAAATTAATTTAATACGCTTGCTTCCTTAACAATAGAAATTCCTTCCTGCTCTTTTATTTTCTCCCACCCGCCTACTACGTTCCTGAGATTGTGAATACCCTGTCGTTTTAATAAAGATGATGCAATAACACTGCGGTAACCTCCGGCACAATGAACATATAAATTTTGGCTGTCTTCAAACTGGGCCAACTGTAAGATATCGGTCATTTCATTCAATGGCAGATTAGTTGCGTTTTTTAAATGTCCGTCAGCAAATTCTGTTTCTCTGCGTACATCAACCACCACCAAGTTGGGATCGTGTGGGATATCCATTACCAACTCATCCGCTTCTACTTCTATTAGCATATCTATTTTTTCATCTTCCTTTATCCAGGCTTTAAACCCTCCCTTAAGATACCCCTGCATTTTCTCGAAACCCACCCTTGATAAACGTATGACTGTTTCTTCTTCTTTACCTGCCGGAGTAACCAGGATTATCGTTCTGTCAAAAGGTAAAATAGTACCGGCCCATTCTGCAAATCTTCCTTCTAAGCCAATAAATATTGCACCGGGAATAAAACCTTCAGTAAATTCTATCGCCGGGCGTGTATCTAAAACAACCGCACCATCTGCTATCTTCTTTTTAAATTCCACGATACTTAAAGGAGTAGTTCCTTTTTTTGTGACTTCATTAATTCCTGCGTACCCATGTTGGTTAATTTTAGCATTTATAGGAAAATAAACAGGTGCAGCATTAAGCCCTTTGGTAACCGCCGTAATAAATTCCTCCTTGGTTTGTGGCTGCAAAGCATAATTAGTTTTTTTCTCTTCACCAATAGTGCTGAAAGTATTTGGTCCTAAATTTTTGCCACAACTGCTTCCTGGCCCATGTGCAGGATATACGGTAACATTGTCTGCCAGGGGAAGAATTTTATTTTGAATGGTATCATACATAATTCCTGCCAGTGCCACACTCGTCAAATTACCACTGCTTAAATCCGGGCGACCGACATCACCGACAAATAATGTATCTCCGGTAAATATTGCGTTTGAAATGCCGTCTTTGTCTTTTAATAAGTAGCATGAACTTTCTAAAGTATGCCCCGGGGTGTGTAACAAGCTAATAGAAATTTTACCCAATTTAAAAATTTCTCCATCAGTGGCGCTATGTATTTTAAAGTTGGTAACTGCTCCTGGACCAAAAATAATTGGGGCACCGGTCTCTTTACTCAAATCAATATGGCCACTAACAAAATCGGCATGAAAATGAGTTTCAAAAATGTATTTGATAACTGCATTTCGCTCTTTTGCTAAGTCAAGATAATCTGTAATATCACGGAGTGGATCTATAATAGCGGCCTCGCCTTCGCTTTCAATATAATAAGCTGCTTCGCTGAGGCAATTTGTATAAAGTTGTTTTATAAACATTTTCTTGCATTTGAATCAGGCAAAGTTAAAAATAAAAAAGCGGATGATAAACAACCGCTTTTTTAAATAAGGACCAATGTGTTTTTAAGCTACCAGGTCTTCAACAACATCTGTAATTTCGCCTATACGTTTATTGTTAACGGTGTAATAAATAAATTTACCGTCTCGTTGTGTTACAACAATACCCGCTTTTCTTAAGATGGCTAAATGTTGGGATGCTACCGATTGCTCTAGGCGCATACGCACATAAATCTCTGTTACTGTAATTTTTTTCTCCGTTTCTATCAGGGTCAAAATTTGTTGACGCAACTTATGGTTTAACGCTCTTAAAACCAGCGCTGCTTTTTTTAAGTTGTGATAGTTGATTTTGAGAATTTCAGTGGTTTCGGCAACAGGTTCTTTGGTCTGCTCAATTGATTGGGTTGCAACCATCATAGGAATAATAAATTTTAAAAACTGTGAACAAATAGTAAAAGGCAAATATACGATTGATATAATATTTAAGATTCCAGGTATTGTTAAAACACGGAGATAAAGCCAATTAGAAATGTTATAATTTGTTATTATAAAATTCTTTTAAGTACAAGGGTTGACTATGAGTAAGTTCTGTAAATTTTTTCTCCGAATAAAATTTCTCCGAAATCTTAGCAATAGAAACAGGGAGATTTATATTATCCTCATAAAAACAATGTGTACCCCAGGCAAGCATTCTCCACTTTACAGACCCGCTTCCACAAAAAACAATTTTTGTTTGTTCTAATTCCTTCTTAAACGTTTCAGCACTAAGAATAATTGCGCAAACAGGTAAAATTTCTTTAATATCATTATTGTACAATGCTGTAAAGACTTCCATACGCCTCGCATCTATCATAGGGCAGTAATAAAAGTCGGTCTGATTATTTGCTTCTGCTGCAGCGAGGGCCATGGCAGGCAGGGTTCCTACTGTTATAAAAGGCTTCTTTAAAGCATAAGCTAACCCTTTTGCCGATGCCATCCCAACCCTCAAACCGGTATAGGAACCTGGGCCCTGGGTAACGGCAATTGCATCAAATTGTTTTATGTTAAGAGACGTTTTAGAAAGCAATACTTTAATAGCGGGGTGTAAAAAGGAGGCATGTTCTTTTTGTATATTATTTGTTTCAACGGCTAAAATAACGCCTTGTTTTGCAATACTAACCGAAGCATTCTCGGTAGAGGTATCGATATTTAAAATAATGGCCATTCTATAAATGTATAATTTTTTTTAAGGCCGGGGCTATAGAATAGCGTTTATCCGAAACAGATAGTTTATCCAGTAAATTATAAATGTTTTTTATGCCGATAATCTTTGCCCATTCAAATGGCCCAAAAGGATAATTTGTACCTAATTTCATTGCGGTATCTATTTCATTTTCAGAACTTACATTTTCACCGGTTGTGTAGTAGGCCTCATTAATAATCATGGCAATAATTCTTGCTGTTATAAAGCCGGGTGCATCAGGAACTATTATATATTTTTTCCCTAAAGCATGTAAAATACTGATGGCTTCATCATTCAAGATTCCGCAAACTTCCCACAGCTCCTTTTCTAAAAAACCTGTCCATCCATTAATGCGTATAATATTTTTTTGGACATTGAGTTCATTTAAAGTATTTACTACGCTATTTATAAAAACAGGTTTGCCCGGCAATAAAGGATTTAGCAGGTTCGGAGCATCCTGAAGTATAAAGTAGGCCTGAACACTATTTTCGCTATAAAAACTATTTAGTTCATTTGCCCTGATCCATTCTACATTTTCAGTAGTTTGAATTAATTCATTCCATGACGCATCATTTCCTAATACAACAATTTTCATCAACTGTGTTTTTTACAAAAATACGTCCTTGATAAAAGATATATTTGTGTTTAAAAAATTAAATAAATTATGGCTAAGCAAATCATAAAAACTGAGAAAGCACCGGCGCCAATCGGCCCTTATAACCAGGCGGTTAAAACAGGCAATATGTTATTTATTTCCGGGCAGGTTGCAATTAATCCGGCAACGGCTGAACTGATGACTGGGAGCATCAATGAAGAAACAAACCAGGTTATGAAAAATCTTTCTGCCATTTTAGATGAAGCCGGTATGCAATTTTCTGATGTAGTAAAAACCACTATTTTTTTAAGTGATATGCAACTTTTTGCTGAAGTAAACGAAATTTATGGAAAATATTTTCCTGGGTCAGGAGGAGAGGCAAATTTCCCCGCACGGGAAACCGTAGCCGTAAAGGGATTGCCTAAAAATGTAAATGTAGAAATAAGCATGATTGCTGCTTTATAAGTATGATTATTATTACAGCTAAAGTACATCAATACCTTATAGATACCTTGCTACAGAAGGGTTACGAGGTAATGTATGAACCCCTGATTACGTATGCTGAATTATTATCAAAATTAGATAATGCAAACGGGCTGGTGGTGACAACCCGGATAAAGATTGATAAAGCTGTTATTGATAAAGCTCCAAAATTAAAATGGATCGGCAGGTTAGGAAGCGGCCTCGAGTTGATTGATATTGATTATGCTACCCAACATAATATTCTTTGTGTGAGTACCCCAGAAGGCAATAGAAATGCTGTGGCAGAGCACGTATTAGGCATGTTATTGGGTTTAATGAACAATATATACCAGGCTTGTGATGAAGTAAAAAAAGGCATCTGGCTACGCAACGAGAATAGGGGATTAGAACTAAGCAATAAAACGGTGGGTATAGTTGGCTTTGGAAATACCGGAAGAGCTTTCGCTAAATTATTGGCTTCATTTGATGTAACCTTGTTGGCGTATGATAAGTATCAAAGTGGGTTTGGTGGCAAAATGGTAAGGGAGGTGAACCTTGATCAGTTGTGTAAATATGCGGATGTGATAAGTTTTCATGTACCGTTAACAGCAGAAACAAAATATATGGCAGATGAACAATTCTTTAAGGCTTTAAAGCAAAAGCCATACATCATTAATGCCAGCCGTGGCCACATCATTCAAACAGAAGCATTAATAAAGGCTTTAGAGCTTAATCAGATTAAAGGTGCGGCATTAGATGTGTTGGAAAACGAAGACCTTAATTCACTTACGGCAGAGCAGTCTTCCCAGTTTAATTATCTTACCAGCCGGAAAGATGTACTTATAACCCCCCACATTGCGGGTTATTCTCAGGAAGCATTTTACAAAATGAGTAAAATCCTACTTGAAAAATTGAATATTTAGGTTTCAAAATGTAAAACCACTGCTTTTAGGCAAAAGAATTTTGTATATTTACACTACATGCAACGCTTCAGTAAAACTGGAGCGTTGTATTTTTTTTAGTTAAAACGAATATTATGTCAGAAATTAATTACGTAACACAGGAAACATTTGAAAAAATGCAGGCAGAGCTCCACAGTCTGAAATCAGTAGACCGGCCAGCGGCCAGTGCTGCAATTGCAGAAGCGAGGGAAAAAGGAGATTTAAAAGAAAATGCTGAATACGACGCTGCTAAAGAAGCCCAAGGTTTGCTGGAAGCAAAAATAAACCACCTCGAAGGGGCCATGGCGTTAGCCCGTATTATTGATGAGTCTACTATTGATACCAGCAGGGTGAGCATTCTTACTAAAGTAACGGTGACTAATCTTGCACTCAAAAAAAAGGTTACCTACCAGATAGTATCTGAAAGCGAAGCGGACCTCAAGGCCGGCAAAATATCAGTCACCTCACCTATAGGTAATGGTCTTTTGGGTAAAGTTGTGGGCGAAATTGCAGAAGTCACCGTACCGGCGGGTTTACTTAAATTTAAGATTGAGAAAATTACCGTTTAAAAAAGCTACAAATTTTAAGAGCCCATACTTAAAAAGTATGGGCTCTTTGTTGCCTATATTTGTGGTATATGTCTATTTTTTCTAAAATAATTGCGGGTGAAATACCTTCATATAAAATTAAAGAAAGTGAAAAATTTCTTGCCTTTCTGGATGTGTTTCCGTTGGTAAAAGGCCATGTACTGGTTGTCCCAAAAATTGAAATAGATAGGCTTTTTGATTTGCCGGATATTTACCTGGGAGAAATGCTGCTGTTTGCAAAACCAATTGCAAAATCAATTGAGAAAACTTTTGAATGTAACCGGTGTGGTATAAGCGTTATAGGTATTGAGGTACCTCATGCACATTTGCATTTGCTACCCATTAATTCGGCAAATGATTTAAATTTTACTCAAAAAAAAATATCCGTTTCAGAAGATGAATTGAAAAAAATACAGCAACTAATTATAGACAACCTGTAATAACATCAGGCATTGAGCCGGAAACCAATGCCATGAATAGTCTCCAGGTGTATAGTAGGGTCAGCTCTAAAATGTTTTCTAAGCTTTGTAATAAAAACATCCATGCTCCGACCTAAAAAATAATCATCCTTACCCCACACATTTAAAAGAACTTCTTCCCTTTTTAAAATTTTATTGTTGTTTTGAGCCAGGAATTTAAGGAGGCTGGCTTCTTTCTGGGTAAGATTGACTGATAATTTTCCATCATAGATTTTTAGTTCGTTGTGCACAAATTTTAACTTGCCTATGTAAAAATCTTCCGGAACATCAGCCTCAAGCTTTTTAGTTCTTCTTAGAAAAACATCAATTCTCATAAGTAGCTCTTTCATACTGAATGGCTTGGTCACATAATCATCTGCGCCTGTAGAAAAACCTTTTAGCTTATCTTCTTCCAGGCTTTTTGCCGTGATAAATATAATTGGGGTAATATCACTTAACTGCCTTATTTTTTTAGCCACTGAAAAGCCATCCCTTACTGGCATGTTTACATCAAGAAGGCACAGATCGAATTTCTTTTTCTGAAATTCCTGCCAGGCAGATTCCCCGTCTGCACAGGTTATTACATCATACCCTGCTTCTGATAAGTTATCTTCAATTACGAAACTTAACGCTGTATCATCTTCGGCCAATAAAATCTTTGCTTTCATGTATTTTAAGTTCGGGGAATTTTAATTATAAATAAACTGCCCTTGCCAAATTCGCTTTGCACTTGAATACTGCCATGATGTGCATCCATAATTTTTTTTACAAAATTTAAGCCCATCCCAAAACCGGTAGCATTATGAAGGTTGCCGGCTGTAACCCTGTAAAATTTTTCAAAAATTTTTTTCTGATGCTTTTTCTCAATACCAATACCATTATCTTTTAGCAGAACACAAAAATCGGGTCCTTCAATGAAAGTTGTTATTTGAATCCGTGGCTTTACCGAATATTTAACTGCATTCTCTATAAGATTAATAAAACTCAGCAATAGGTAAGATTTGTCAGCATTGATTATTGTATTGGGGCTTTTATCAAAAATATCCACTGTACCTCCTTTGCTCTCTACCAGCGGAGCTACATCAAGTACAGCTTTGGCTATTAATTCGCCAGCATCAAAAATTTCTTTTTGTAGGGAAAGAGTATTTTCTTCGTTGAAAGCTATCTGTAGAAGTCTTTGGGTCTGTTGTTGTAAATGTTGCGTTTGTTCCTGTATGATTCCAGCATAGTTACTCAGCTTTTCAGGTTTTTCCTTTATAGCCGGGTCCTTTAAAACATCTGCAGCAATCTTTATTACAGACAGAGGCGTTTTAAATTCATGAGTAAAATTATTTACAAAATCTTTTTGAATTTCATTCAAAAACTTTTGACGATACAAGTAAAAAATACTGGCACTAAACGCAATTAATACTACTATAAGTAAACCACCTGATACCAGCCAGAAAACCATTTGCTTTATCACATATTGGGTTCTGTGGGGGAAAAATAATATAATGTATGAAAAATCTTTTTTAAAATAAGGAATTATTTCAGCCTTGCCCGATTGAAAGTTTGCATCGGGCATATCAATATATTCATTTGCCTGGTAACCGCTTTGCCCCTTGATATGAAGGGCAACAATACAATCCGTGAAAACATCAAAATCAGTAAACTCAGCACTCAAGCTGGTGCTTATGGTCTCAATTTTATATTCCTGGTTAATTTTTGCTAAATAAATATCAGGAAGTGGGTTTAATATATTTTTTTCGAAACTATAAGTACTGTCATTAGAGATATCCAGATCTTCGTACATTGACCTGATGCTTTTAGACACATTTGTATTAAACTGTTTTTGCTCAAAAAAATAAATCTTTTGAATCCAGAATAATTGCACTGCAATGATAATTGCCACAACAATTGTACACAGTACAATTAACCATCTCAAAGTTTTAGATCTTAATTGCATGAACGCATTTGAACTCTTATTTTAAACGGGCGGGATTTTTATTTATAAAATCTGTCCAGTCCTTAGCTTTTGTACCTGTGGATTTTAGGACAGAATTTTCCTGGAAATGATGGCAAACCGCCACAGCGAGGGCATCAGAAGCATCGAAATGTTTTGGGTCTTCCTTAAAATTTAATAACTGTTGTAGCATTTTCATAACCTGTTCCTTATTGGCATTTCCATTACCGGTGATAGACTGCTTAATTTTTTTTGGAGAATATTCATTGACCATTAATCCCGC
Source organism: Ferruginibacter sp. (assembly GCA_039920545.1). GTDB lineage: Bacteria > Bacteroidota > Bacteroidia > Chitinophagales > Chitinophagaceae > Ferruginibacter. Next base: position 18,641 of record JBDSDN010000063.1, read on the forward strand.
CTGGATGGCGGCAGCTATAGCCACACCCTGCGCCCTCCCCAGCTTTAGCATGCTTTGCACATTTTTTCCAAAAAACGGGGCCTCTATAGCAAAACTGGTAGGTTTAAAGGTTATAATAATTTCCAACACTTTGCTGTGAATTTTTTGCAACCTTTTATAAGCATCATCGTGGGAATTTAATTTTAAAATTCCCATGTCAACAAGCTCCATATTTTTCCCCGAAATACTTATAATCCCATAGCCCATCACCGTAGTACCGGGATCTATACCTAAAATGATTTTTGATGTTTTCTGCAAAGTGGAAGCTATTTTTACTTTAAAATATTTATCTGAACAAAAATATAAAAATATTACTCAACTACTTTTTGGGACCTGTGCTGTTCGTTTTACTAACCTGGAGTTTATACCAGCAAATTATTCACAGGCCTGATTTACCTGAGAGATGGGCGCAGATAAAGTTAAGCTGGAAGGATTACAAATTTTGGATTGTGTTTTTTTTAATGTTTTTTAATTGGGGGTTGGAAGCAAAAAAATGGCAGTTACTGGTTGCGCCCCTGGAAAAGTTTTCATTTATAAAAGCTTTTAAAAGTGTCTTCTCAGGTTGCAGTGTTACTATGCTTACCCCTAACCGGATAGGAGAATATGGGGGAAGAATTGTTTATGTGCAGGAAGAACACCGACTGAGTGCCATACCGCTAACCATTCTTGGAAGTATAAGCCAGTTATTCGTTACCGTTATAATGGGTACTATCGGTCTTTTAATATTCAGGTTCTCCAAAACGGAGGCTGCATTGTATAAAATACTGCCTCTATACGCCGCCAATATTTTAATTTATCTGAGCATTGCCGCCAGTATTGTACTTATAATAATATATCTGAGGGTGCGTTTAATTATTAGAATTTTAAATAAAGTAAGCTTTTTAAGACCTCTCAATAAATATCTATACCTGCTTAATAGTTTTAACCGTAAACAATTGTTAAGAATTTTGTTTTTATCTTTTTTACGGTATATGGTATTTATTTTGCAATTCCTGCTGTTGTTAAAAGTAATGCAGGTAGAGATTGCAAACGGTACTTGTTTCTGGATGTTATCTGTTTTTTATCTGGTGATGGCAGTGGCGCCAACTATTGGTTTTACTGAATTACCGGTGAGAGCCGCAGCAAGTGTAGCATTGCTGCAGTTATACAGCAATAATATCATCGGCATACAGGCAGCATCACTCTGCATTTGGCTTATTAATCTTGTGATCCCAGCAATCGCAGGAAGTTTATTAATTTTCGGACTCAAAATCATGAAAGAAAAATGACCCGGCCCCTAAGACCCATTATTTTATTTTTTGCAGCCCTGTGCCTGAGCTTTATACCTCCTGTGAATAAGCAGGCTCCACCGGATTTTTGTGGCATTAAAAACTCCGCCTTCAAGGCCGGAGAAAGAGTGATTATGAAAGTATTTTATAGCACTTTAGGGGCTTACATTGGTGCCGGGGAAGCCTCTTTCACCACATCCTTAGAACGATTTAGCGGGCACTCAGTCTACCATTGTGTGGGAGAAGGAAAATCTTATTCTTTTTTTGATAATTTTTTTAAGGTGCGAGACCGATATGAAAGTTTTATAGACACGGCTTCTTTGTTGCCGTATAAATTTATCCGAAATGTTAATGAAGGTGGCACAAAAATCTACAATAATGTCAGCTTCAATCAAACTGCACATTCTGCCGTAAGCACAAATGGTGTTTTTAAAATATCTAACTGCATGCAGGATGTGGTAAGTGCTGTCTATTATGCCCGTAATATTAATTTTAATAGTTACAAAATAAATGACAAAATTCCTTTTGATATGTTTTTAGATGATGAGATTTATCATTTATACATACGCTACCTCGGTAAGGAGAAAATTAAAACCCGGTATGGGAAATTCAGTGCTATAAAATTTAAACCTTTACTTATTAAAGGAACTATTTTTGAAGGTGGGGAAAAGATGGTTGCATGGGTAAGCGACGATCCTAATCATTTATTACTTCGGGTAGAAAGCCCAATCTCCGTCGGCAAAATTGTCATTGATATGATGGGTTATTCAAACTTGCGGTATCCACTTTCATCGCTAGCCGGATTACGGTAGCCCTCATGAATAATTTTCTGCAAATGCACTTACCGTACTTAAATATTGATACAATTAAAAATTAACAGGTAGTATTGGTTTCTATTTCATCAGGCACGCTGTACGATATTTATTTAAGCGGCAATCAAAGTTCACTTAATTTAAAATGCTCGTTCATCCTTATTCCCCTGTCTGTCATTTGCAGTGTGCAACATTCTATCAATGGGTCATGTTCAAAAAATAGTATGTAATTATTTTGTTGTGC
>JBDSDN010000064.1:0-4124 GCA_039920545.1 Ferruginibacter sp.
CAAGAAATGTTTGGCGTAATTGGCATAAAGTTTAAGTGTTGTCATTGTGTTTTGTTTTGATATATAACTGTTCTTTGGAGACAGATTTTTACTATGTATATGTGATTAATTAATTGGCTTAATAATCTGGCGCAAGACTTGGATAAAATCGATAACATAAACGTATAGTGGTTAAATCCCTTAAATTTTGTATAATGCTAAGCGCAGCATTATATGCCCTATTATAAATAACTAAATAAGATTAGAAGAGAAGATTCTTCAGAAAGATGTATGGATTACAAAAGGAGCCCGGTTAGTTAATCAGTAATGTTTTGTCGAAAAGGTTGTTGAAATAATGAAAAAAAATTTACATAAATAATCAATAAGTTAGTATTCAAAAATGGATAGGTGGATTATAATTAAAACCTCATGGGTAGTAATTGGGATTTATGTAATTTTTCGGGAAGCAGGTGGTCTTGATAGGAATTGATACTATGCAAATAGAAATTAATTTTTCCGCACTACCAAATAAAAATAAAAATTAATTTTGAAATAAGATTGGCCAATTAAATAATTTCCGAAAGAGAAATCAAAAGGAATATTTTTTTAAAATCTTAACATCGAATTGGTTTCTAACGATTCTGAAATAGAGTAGGAAAGTGGCATTAGTTGGGACGTGTACTCTCACACACACCGTATTAATATAAGTGAACGGCAGTTTACCATTCTGATGTCTATAGTTCATCCCTTCCTGAAAGGCTTTATGTTTTCCGACTTTTGCAAATAATTTAAGATAAATTATTTTCTGCAGTATTTGTTTCTTGAAATTAAAACTGTTTCTTTGCTGTATATTTTTAACCCTTAATCAAGTATTATGAAAAAAACAATTTTAGCAGCATTCCTGTTGTCCGCTGTTTTTACCAGTTGCAAGAAAAATGACAAAAAATGCGACTTAAATCAAGCAAATTTTACAGGCGCCTACAAAACAACATCTGTTAAATACAAGGCAAATTCATCATCCTCTGAGATAGATATATTTGCGCTCTCCGACGCCTGCGAAAAAGATGATGTCATTACTTTTAATGCAAACGGATCTTATATAGTGCAGGATGCAGGAATAAAATGTTCCCCTCCGGGTGATGATAATGGTACCTGGTCACTTTCCGGCAGCGCCATTAATATTGATGGGGAAATTGGTACGGTCACTTATTTTGATTGTAAAAATGCTACCATTACCCTGGCCGGATCTGCACAAGGGGAGTTAACAACCCTAACAATAGTAAAACAGTAATCCCATTAAAATACGATAGTTTTGCCGGGCCGGGAAGCCCGGCTTTTTTATATAATGAAAGTAGGGTTTGTAAATATTTTTGGTAAGCCTAATGCTGGTAAAAGCACTTTGCTTAATGCCTTGATGGGTGAGAAAATGGCCATTGTATCTCACAAAGTGCAAACAACCAGGCACCGCATAAAAGCTATACTTACCCACAGTGACTACCAGGTTATTTTTTCTGACACTCCGGGTATCATAGACCCTAAATACAAACTTCATGAAAAGATGATGCAGGCTGTTAAGGGAAGCCTGGAAGATGCAGATGTAGCTCTTTTGATAGCAGATGCCCGTGAGGGTACAGCTGAAAGCCACGAAATATTTAGAAATCTTCGCCTCAAGGCCCCGGTTATTGTTATTTTAAATAAAGCAGATGCCGTAAAAGATAATACAACCCTGGCTGAAGCCAAAACATTCTTTGAAGGACAACCCTATTGTAAAGAAGTACTGGTAATTTCTGCCCTAAAAAAAACAGGAATAGATATTTTACTGGAACATATCCTTAATTACCTGCCAGAGGGGCATCCATTTTACGAAGGGGATGACCTCAGCGATATGCCGACCAAATTTTTCGTCGGGGAGTTGATCCGGGAAAAAATCTTTCAACTGTACCAGGAAGAATTGCCCTACCACACAACAGTATTGGTGCAGGAGTATAAAGAGAAAGTTACGCTCATAAAAATTTCGGCTGATATAATTGTACAGCGGGATACACAGAAGGGAATTATCCTGGGAGAGGGAGGCAAAATGATAAAACAGTTGGGTACCCTGGCACGTAAGGATATTGAAGAATTTTTGGGCAGTAAAGTATTCCTGGAACTGTATGTAAAAGTTCGGCCAAAATGGAGAGATAGTGATTTGTATTTAAAAGAATATGGGTATTAAAATCGCAACTGCTCACAAAAGGGTGAAATAGTGTGGGCAAATTAGCAGCATTTTATTATTTCAAAAATCTAATAAAGATTAGTTGAATATTAGTAAAGATTAAGTCTTGGTTTCATTTCTGGAGATAAGAATATTATAAACATTAAAATTAAGTTCCCCATTAGGGGGCAGGGGTATGAGTTTTACAGTAGCAATAACGGGCAGGCCCAATGTAGGGAAAAGTACTTTTTTCAATAGGTTGTTGGAGCAGCGCAAGGCCATTGTAGATGATGAGAGCGGCGTAACAAGAGACCGGCAGTACGGTGTAGCGGAGTGGATTGGCAAATCTTTTAATGTAATTGATACTGGCGGCTTTGTAGCCAAAAGCGTAGATATTTTTGAGGTAGAAATTCGTAAACAAGTATTAATTGCCATAGAAGAATCCAATGCAATTATTTTTATGGTAGATGCTGCAACAGGAATCACAAACCTGGATGAGAGCATGGCAGACATGCTTCGCAAAAGCAAGAAACCCGTTTTTTTAGTAGTAAACAAAGTAGATAATCATGCCCGGCTTTTAGAAGCCAGTGAATTTTACAGCCTTGGGTTTGAACATATTTTCTTTCTTTCTTCCATCAGCGGTAGCGGAACAGGCGAATTACTGGATGCCATTGCAGCGCTTATTTCTGACAAGGATTCTGCGGAAGCATCTACCGTAAGTGAAGTTCCTAAATTTGCCATTATCGGCCAGCCAAATGTGGGCAAATCATCTTTATTAAATGCATTAATTGGGAAAGAAAGAACTATAGTGAGTGATATTGCGGGCACTACAAGAGATACCATACATACTCAATACAATTTATTTAATAAAGTATTTGTATTAATTGATACTGCGGGTATCCGGCGAAAAACAAAAGTTCATGAAGACCTGGAATTTTATTCAGTGATTCGGGCCATAAAAGCTATGGATGAAGCGGATGTATGCCTGTTATTACTGGATGCCGGTAAAGGAATTACTGCCCAGGATTTATCCATTTTTTCTATGGCTGTAAAAAAAGGGAAAGGGATAGTTGTGTTGGTAAACAAATGGGATTTGGCTGAAAAAGGCACAAATACCGCCCGGGATTACGAAAAAGAGTTAAAGAAAAAACTTGCGCCCTTCTCGGATGTGCCCATTCTCTTTATTTCTGTAACCGAAAAACAGCGGATATTTAAAAGTATAGAAGCGGGCCTACAGGTTTTCGAAAACAGGCATCGGAAAGTGGCTACCTCAAAACTGAATGATATAATGCTTAAAGCGATAGAAATCTTCCACCCCCCGGTTGTTAGGGGCAATGCGGTAAAAATAAAATACGTAACCCAGCTCCCAACCTTTACACCCAGTTTTGCCTTCTTTTGTAATTTTCCTGATGATATTAAAACTCCTTACAAAAATTACCTTGAGAATAAACTTAGGGAAAACTTTGAGTTTAGCGGCGTGCCGATACGCTTATTCTTCAGAAAAAAGTAGAATACTTGTGAACTGGTAAAAAATATTTAAAAAGTTATATTTGAAAATGATGTTTTATTAAAAAATACCCTATTTTCAATTTAAATTAAACTGAAAAAAAACTTAAAAAATGAAAAAATTAGTAATGATTGCTGCTGTAGCAGCCCTTTTCACGGCGTGTAACGACGAGAAAAAAACAGATACCACCGTAACAGCAGATACCACCATGACGACTGATGCGATGAAAACAGATGCAATGACAGCACCTGCCATGGCCATGTCTAACGGTGACATGATGATGAAAGATGGTAAAATGATGATGATGAAGGACGGCGCTATGATGGAAATGAAAGAAACAATGACATTGTCCAACGGCGCAATGGTTATGGCTAATGGAGATGTAAAAATGAAAGATGGTAAAATGATGAAGATGAATGACGGTGATATGGCCCATATGAATGG
>JBDSDN010000065.1:0-2631 GCA_039920545.1 Ferruginibacter sp.
CTCCGGGTCTTCCACAACTCAAGAAACATTTCCTGAAGGCAATCTTTAGTTAGTTCTTTATCACCGGTTATACTAAAGCCATAGGCAAAGAGAAGGTTATAGTTTTCTTTGTAGATATTTAAAAAGGCAGTTGTGCTACCATTTATGAAGCAGTTCCAATTATTTTCAATTGCAAGCATAACTTAATGTATCCTGTAACAAATATATCTCAAGCTCTACCTGTACAAGGTAAATGAATTAAAACTTAAACAGGCATAAGTTTTTTAAGTGGTATCTCACGGGCGGGAGTTAAAGGTTGTCGAGGATTTTGGACTTAATTCTAATGTTTTCTATGATTTTATAAAAGACTAATTTTAATTAAAAGATTGTAATTGTGCATATCAAACACTGCAAAAGAATTTTTTAATAAAAAGCTATTTACTAGCCTGGGTTTACCTGGTACCCAATATTATAAAGTAAGACCTGAAAATTAATGCGGATTTTAAATTTTTAAAAAAATATACAGCTCAATTGCTGATTATGGCTCCTGAAATATATTATTCCGAAAGGGTTAAAACACTCTCTGCAGAAAGAAAAAAATTACTTCAAAAAAAATCGATATTCGGCATCCTTCGCCTGGGCAGCATTGCGGCTTTAATAGCCGTATTTTATTTTTTATGGTTCGTAGGGCCAATATACGTTGGTGTTGCGGCGGTTTTATTAATTATGCTTTTTATACAATTGATTTATAAAGACCTTGGCAACAGGGCGGCAATCGAAAATTTAACGCACTTAATTAAAATAAATGAAGACGAATTGAAAGCTGTAAATGGTGCCTACTTTCATTTTGCTGACGGTGCTGAACTTACACCCAAAGACCATTTTTATGCTAACGACATGGATATATTTGGCCATGCTTCATTGTACCAGTTTATAAACCGCACAACTTCTGAACCAGGGGCTGCACAACTGGCACAATGGTTATCAGAACCCGCCGAACCCAAAGAAATATTTGCCAGGCAAGCGGCCATAAAAGAACTTAAAGAAAAAAGTGCCTGGCGGCAGCAGTTGCAGGCTTTTGGCAAGGCAAAAAGAATCACTCATAATACTTTATTGCGGTTGCAAAATTGGTTTGCAAATCCTGATACGTTTTCGCAGTTTAAGCACTGGCAATGGCTACGGTATATTTTACCGGCAATTATTGTAGGAATAAGTATTGCGACATATTTCGATGTGTTGAGTATGACATTTTTTTATGGAGCGCTATTGTTATTTGCCATAATAGCTTTCCAGGTTAATAAATATGTAGCACCCTTGCATGAACAATTATCAAAAATGGTTGATCAATTAACCGTTCTTTCTCAAACAATGCAATCTATAGAGCATGAAAGTTTTGCCGCACCCTACCTTATAGGGTTGCACCAAATATTCGCAGAAAAAAACGGCACTGCTTCTAAAAAACTTAAGGCACTAAATAAAATATTAGACCGGCTGGATATACGTTACAATATTGTAATATCTGCACCGCTTAATATATTTTTTTTATGGAACCTGCAACAGGTACTTGATTTGGAAAAATGGAAACATCAATATGCTGACGAGGTAACCAACTGGTTTAGAGCTGCAGGTATTTTTGAGGCTTTAAATTCTTTTACGACGCTTCATTTTAATAACCCGGCCTGGGCATTTCCGACACTACATGAAAAACACTTTTTTATAGAAGCGGAGGCATTGGGGCATCCATTAATAAATGAGAACAAGCGGATAAATAATTTTATTAAAATTGAACAAAGCGCCGAAATAATGTTGGTTACCGGCAGCAATATGGCGGGCAAAAGTACTTACCTGCGGAGTGTGGGTATTAATGTTGTACTGGCTATGGCAGGGGCTCCGGTCTGTGCCAACCGCTTTGTATTATCGGCCGTGCAGCTCATCAGCAGCATGCGTATAGCAGATAACCTGGAAGAAAGCACGTCTACTTTTTATGCAGAATTAAAAAAATTAAAAACAGTAATTGACAAAGTCAATAATGGCGAAAAAGTTTTTATCCTGTTGGATGAAATTTTACGGGGCACAAATTCACTTGACAGGCACACGGGCTCAGTAGCCCTCGTAAAACAATTGATAAAAAAAGGGGCGGCCGGTATAATTGCCACGCATGATGTTGCACTGGCGGACCTACAGCAGGATTATCCAGGAAATATTATCAATTATCATTTTGATGTGCAGGTAAATAATGAGGAACTCTTTTTTGATTATAAATTAAAACCCGGCGTTTGCACCAGCATGAATGCCTCCATATTGATGAAGAAAATAGGAATTGAACTGTGATGTCAACAGTGAATGGTGGAAAGTGAAAACCTGGGGGTACTCAAATAAAATTCGGAAGTTTAAACCATTGAATCTTTAAACTTTAAACCTTTCAAACGCCTTCCTACTGCCCATTTCGTCGGGTGGAAGGGCTACTCTTTCCCGTTAGCATCGGTACAAATGAAAAATTATTAAATGCCTCCTCGGAAATACTTCCATCTACATTTTTTGTAAGCCGCAACATCCGTTGATGTTCATCTTCATTTACCGGTATAATCATCATTCCCCCCGGCTTTAATTGTGCTATTAATTTTGGCGGAATAAAAGGAGCAGCAGCAGTGA
>JBDSDN010000066.1:0-3303 GCA_039920545.1 Ferruginibacter sp.
TGCGTAATCTTCGTAGGTATAATGCGGTAATATTTTTTGTGCCAAACCCATACATTAAAATTAATACATATTCTGCTGTTTGGCAAGTTTTAAAGAAGAGTTAATTATCACGCAAAGAGTGGCTCAGCTGCAATAATCTACAGCCCGGTATAATTAGCAGGAGTAATATTTTTCAATTCCTTCTTAATAATTGCACTTACTTTTAACGTATTAATAAAGTCATGCATGGCTTTTTTATCAATTGCATTTTTACCCCTTGTTAGTTCTTTCAGCGCTTCGTAAGGCTGCGGATAATTTTCCCGGCGCAAAATAGTTTGCATGGCTTCTGCAACCACTGCCCAGTTGTTTTCTAAATCACTTTTTATTTTATCCTCATTCAAAATTAATTTACTTAATCCTTTTTCTATTGCAGCAATTGCCAGGAGCGTATGTGCAACGGGCACCCCGATATTCCTAAGTACGGTACTATCCGTTAAATCTCTTTGTAAACGAGACACTGGCAGTTTGGCTGAAAGGTGCTCCAGTAGTGCATTTGCAATGCCCAGGTTACCTTCTGCATTTTCAAAATCAATAGGGTTTACTTTATGTGGCATGGCACTGCTCCCTATTTCCCCATTTTTTGTTTGCTGTTTAAAATAATCCATGCTGATGTAAGTCCATACATCCCGGCACAGATCAATTAATATACTGTTTATCCTTTTGATGGCATCAAAATGAGCAGCAAGTGTATCGTAATGTTCTATCTGTGTTGTGTATTGTTGGCGCTGAAGGCCCAACTTATTTTCCACAAAATCATTAGCAAATTTTACCCAGTTAAATTTCGGGTAGGCTACATGGTGAGCATTAAAATTTCCGGTGGCGCCACCAAATTTTGCAGTGAAGGGGATGTAGCTAAATAACTGCACTTGGTTTTCAATACGCTCTACAAAAACCATTAATTCTTTTCCGAGGCGGGTAGGGGAAGCTGGCTGGCCATGTGTACGAGCCAGCATTGGGATGCCCGCCCATTGCTCAGCAAGTTTATGTATATGCTGCTGAAGATTTAAAAGAGCAGGCAGGTAATCCAGTTCTACTGCATCTTTCCAAAGCATTGGCACGGCGGTATTATTTATATCCTGGGAGGTAAGGCCAAAGTGCACCCATTCCTTTATTTCAGCTGCTGCAAATTCTTCTAATTTATTTTTTAAAAAGTATTCTACCGCTTTCACATCATGATTGGTAATTGACTCCGTATTTTTAACCTCCTGCGCCTGCTCCTCCGAAAAATCATTCACCAGGTTGCGCAACCGGGTATTCAGTTTCGCATTTGGTTTAAAAAATTTCCTTTCCCCCAGCATAATAAAATATTCTACCTCTACCAGCAGCCGGTACTTAATTAAAGCAAATTCTGAAAAATATACGGCTAATTGCCGGGTGCTTTTATGGTAACGGCCATCAATAGGCGAAAGTGCAGTAAGTGGGGATAATTGCATTATTTTAATATAGATTAAAGTAGTTTTGCTGCAAAATTAACCTAAAGCAATTGGAAAGAAAAATAAGGGTGGGTGCGGTGAGTTATTTAAACACTAAACCGCTCATTTATGCCTTTGAAAACCGAAGGATGCAAGACGAAATAGAATTGGTATCTGATTACCCGGCTAACATTGCTACTGCATTATTAAACAATGAAATTGATATTGGGTTAATTCCGGTAGCGGTAATTCCCTTACTTAAACAACATTATATAATTTCTGATTATGGTATAGGTGCCAGTAATGCGGTAGCAAGTGTGTGTCTATTCAGCGATGTACCACTTGCAGAAATAACCCATGTACTGGTAGATTATCAAAGCCGCACTTCTGCTGAATTATTAAAAATATTGCTAAAACATCATTGGAGAATTTCACCAGTTCTAATTGACACAGAAAATGGTTACCAACAAGCGATTAAAGGAACTACAGCAGGATTGGTTATCGGCGACAGGGCATTACGGCAACGCAAACATTCTAAATATATTTACGACCTGGCCCTGGCCTGGCAAGAGATGACATCCCTACCATTTTTATTTGCAGCCTGGGTAGCTAATAAAAAATTGCCTGATATTTTTATTAAAAACTTCAATGAAGCCACAGCCGAAGGCCTGCAGCATATAGCTGAAATTGTCAAAGCCCACCCCTTTGCCGATTATGATTTGGAGACTTATTATACAAATAATATTGATTATAATTTAAATGCCGGTAAGCAGGAAGCTTTGAAATTATTTTTACAATATTTATCAATTCAAGAAAATGTTAAACAATAATTGATTTAAGTATTACTAAAGCTGACGGGGTTAAACATTGTCCTTTTTTAGAAGACGGTTTTTAATCGTTAATATAATTGGTTTTACATCAGGTGAAATATTCCGTACATACAACAACGATAAAAATAAGGCTGCATATAAACCTGTGCTCCCGATCATTGCCAATAAACCGTCCATTTTTATAGTTGCCAGGTAAGCCAGGCTGTAAGACCCGACAGCGATAAAAATAATTTCTGCAGTTTTCCTGGAAAAAGGTTGTAAATAAAAGCGTTTCCACAAAAACCAGAAACGTACAAAATTATAAATGCTGAACGAAACAAGATTGGCAATAGCAGGTCCCAGGATACCATATTTTACCGTAAGAAAATAGCTCAACGGGATAATAAGACCAGTTAACAGCAAACTGGTCCAAAGCTCAAAACGCCAGTAGGTAGAAGTGCCGATGATTTGGCCATTTACACCCGTGCCCATTTCAATAATGGTAACAATACCCAGCAAAAAGAAAACCCATTTGCCTTCCAGGTAATCTGGATTTATTCCGAAAAAATGAATTGCATGGCTAAAATTAAGCCAGATGCAAAAGAAGATGAATAATGAAAAACTCAGCATATTTATAGAAGAGCGTTTATAGATTCGGTCTATCTGCCGGTGGTTTTTTTCTTTCCAGGCCCTTGATAAAATAGGAATGGTGATGGCCACAATACTTCTGAAAGGGGCCTGCAATACAGAAACCATATATGCTGCAAAACCGAAGATGCCCACCTTGCCCAGGTTCTGCTTGGCAGCCAGCACAAGCCCATCAATACTTGATCTCAGCACACTAACCACAATAACAATAAATGTTAGACCGAGGATAGCAATTATTTTTTTTCTGAATTTTTTTGTAACCCGGCTTATCTTAAAACTCAACCAGAGTTTACCCTGGCTCTGCAGGTGCATGGCCAGGATGATGACAATGATAGCATACTGCAAAGCAAAAAGCAAAATAAAAATTTTGAAACTTATGACATTAAAAATCTTTA
>JBDSDN010000067.1:0-9254 GCA_039920545.1 Ferruginibacter sp.
TCATAAGTTGAAGTCTTTGGGTTTTGAAGATTGTTGATAAATCCTTTAACGGCGATAGGGCCATAACTACTGCCCAACTTTACATTAGCAATAATATTTTGAGTGCTACCGGAAAGCGTTCCCTGGGCAGATATTTTTTGTGGGAGATTAATCTGCTCCAATACAGCAGGGGGTAAAAAACCTACAATTAAGCTTTTATCGAATATGCCGTTTTGGATAAACGTACTGTACTGAATTTTTGTAGGGTCTGTTATATTTTTTAAAGTTATTTTCCCCGAAAAAGCGAAATCTTTGGCTGTAGAATTAATCTGCGCATCTAAGGTATTTTTAGTACCAACTAAATGTCCCCGAAGATTAAATACCGCTGGTAAGTTGGCTAAGGCCGCCTGGTTAGCCGGGGGCACAAATTTAAGAATATCTTTTTTCAACAAATTTCCCTGGTCTATAAAAAGGTCATAAGAAAATCTTTCAGGGTCAGTTAAATTATAAAGTGTACCCCGTGCATTTATCCTGCTCCCGGTTAATCCGCTCAATTGTATATATGGCAGGTATAACCTTTGCAGGTTGCCCCTTAATTCTGTATTTACATTTAAATGAAGATTGGCAAATTGAGAGGGGGGAAAACTTTTTTTCAAAGAAGGCATTAATAAATACAGCTCATTAAAATCTATAACAGCATCATTAAAAAAGGCAGATATTAAACTGTTTTGCGGGGCAGAGGTAATAGCTGTAACACTGTCGTATTTTAATTCAAATGATTTTTGAAGAAGCGAATGCGGCGTTTTTACATACATTTCCGTGGCAGAAAGTAAAGTATCAGTAAACAAAATGTTTAAATGGGTGGTGTCTAACCTAAAGCCACTTTTATCTTTAAACGTTAATTGAGTTATGTTTGCCCGTGTGGTATCTTTTGCAAACTTAAAGGCATTAACCGAAGCTGTTACTTCTTTCATCCCCAGATGCGAAAAATCGAAGCCGCCTTTTTCGGGTACGTTCTTATCGTCATATTTAATTTGTGAGTTCGTAATGTTTAATTGATTTGCCTGAAATAACCAGGGCACAACTACTACAGGCGTGTCATTCTTTAAAAGAACATTTATTTTGGGCTGTACAAATGTAATTACAGAACTATCCAGCCTGATGCTGTCAGTAACTGCGATAGATTGGGGTAAATTGAATAATGCATTTGTTACGGCAAGATGGATTATTTTATTTGAAGAAAACAGGCCGGTTATTTTATTATCTATTAAAACATTTATATCTCTAAGATTTATACTTTGTGCCGTTAGGTATAATCCATAAGTTGGTTGCAAATTGGAGGAATCAACTTTTGTTACCGGTGCTATAACGGGAGGTTCTTTGTAGGTAACCATTGTAAAATCTACACCATTTACCTCAAAATTATTTATGCCAAAATTTACCCGGTCTGGTTGAAATTTACTAAGGGTCGCATCGAGATGTTTTATTCTTGCAAAAAAATCATTTCCGGCAAATTCATCTTTAAATTTTAAGCCGACATTTTCAAAAATTAGGCGGTCCAGGCTAAGTTTAAGTTCTGCCGTATCAGGTATAGATGTACTGGATTTATTCCCGGTAAAGGCGTTAATAATAAATTGATAATTAAATGAAGTATCGTTTTCCCGTCGGTGGATATTTAATAAAATATTTTTAAAAACCAACTTTTGAATATCGGTATTTCCTGCAATTAGCTTTAACATATTTAAATCAACAGACAACTCTTCTCCAAATAAAAGACTATCTTTTTTTTGGTCTTCAATGTAAACATTTTTAATTTTCAGCCATTCTGGTAAACTGTAATCTACAGAGCCTATAGAAACTTTTGTATGTAATTTATTTTGTAAATAATGCTGTACCTGGTTGCGCACTACCCTTTTGCCCATGGGCAGATTTATGAAAATAAAAAACAAAAAAACCAGCACAAATACTCCTAATAAAATAAAAAGAGTAACACGCCAGATTTTTTTAAAAAGTTCTTTATTTATTGCCATTATTTAAATCGGGATAGGTGGTTTGGTATAGCCAACAAATCTACAAAGGATTATCCGACCCTAATATAAGAAATATTTATGCCTTTTTAGTAGCGAGGCCTACAGTGTGTTTCGTGAGGTTTAAAAAAGGAATTGATTTTCTTTGTAGAACATATTCCCCAAAGAAATAATACAATGGAAGTAGCGACGAGAATTTAGTTGCTTAATTATTTTCCAGGATTTTCATTATTATTTTTTCATCTGCAGTTAAATCCGCTTTATTATCATCTACTTCTATTTTATCTAATTGAGAAAAATAAGTATCAATGCTTTTGTTTTCATAGAGTGAAATTATAAGCGGATGAACATAATATTTTTTACAAACTGTCCGGGTATTTCCCAGGTGGGCTGCAACTTTATCCAATGCAGAAATAATATTTTTTTTTGCGTCGCTTTCATTTTCAGCAAGACCAATTTCTTTAAAAGCTAAAAATGCATTTACCGTTCCGGCCCAGGTTCTAAAATCTTTTGCAGTAAAATCTTCCTGGCAAATATTTTTTATATAATCATTCACCATTCCGGAATCTATAGAATGACTTTTTTGTTCTTCATCATAATATTGAAATAATTCTTTGCCGGGAATATCTTTACATTTTTGAACAATATTTGCAAGCCTTTTGTTTTTTAAACTAATGTCATGATGTATACCTTTTTTTCCTTTAAACGAAAATTTCACCGTCCCTCCTTTGATGTCTACATGCTTATCTTTTAGCGTTGTTAATCCGAATGATCCGTATAACTTTTCATAAATATTATTGCCTACCCGGATATTAGTTCTTTCCATAAGACTAACAATGGTTGCCAGTATTTTGGGCTGTACTAATCCCGGGAGAGATAAATCTTTTTCCAATTGCAGACGGATGGCAGGTAACACTTTACCAAATTGCAGTAAACGGTAAAATTTTGTATGATTGCGCAGCGTATTCCAGTGTGGATGATAACGGTACTGTTTTCTATTTTTTACATCAAGCCCGGTCGCCTGTAGGTGACCATTTTCGAGGGCACAAATCCAGACATTTTCCCAGGCCGGCGGTATGACCAAACTGTTAATCCTTTTTATATCAGTTTTATCGTTCAATTTTTTTTCCTGGAAAATATAGGAAAATCTGCTACCGGTTTTTTTTCTTGCAATACCGGGTACAGTGTCATTAACATAGATAAGATTAACAGCTTCAGCCGTTTTCACCGGGTTGTTTATTATCTTTTTGATTTTAGTTTTAGACAGATTCTTTAGATCTAATTCCGCTGACATATTTTCTGGCTTTAAAATTTTGTTAACATTGCTTGTAAACACCGATAATATATTTTACATTAGCAGTGGCGTTAACCCTTATGAAATTTTGATGCCTGATGCAACTAATTGTTATAAACCGTTGCCTAAGTATTGATCCTACTCAAAATGAGGAATTCCCTCTACGAAAAAACCAAAGTTTTATTTATTTCAATCTCCTTTTAAAAATAGATCGTATCTAATCACTTTGGTATAACCTTTGAATTTTTAGTCTTAACCTTAAAATACACATTATGCAACACCTCGACTCCAATCTTGCGTTTTTACAAGAAAAAATAAAGGATATTAAAATCGCTTTATTTAAATCAGAAATGAATTCGGAACTCCGTCTTCCCAATAATATTATTGAGACCCTTAAGGTAGAAGAAGATGGCTACATTTGGTTTTTTACCTCTTGCAGCGGAGATTATGCAAAAAGCATCGACAGATCTTTTTACGCTTATCTTGATTATTACAAGAAAGGGACTGATTGCCGAATACAACTCAGCGGGAAGGCAACAATAGTAGATGATGAGGATGGCGACTTTCTCACAATAAGTAATTACAGTAAATCTACTGCCGGCAGATTAGTATTGGTAAAAATGAAAATTATGCAGGCAGAGTATTTTGAAAACAGGCAATCATTAAATCTTAATTGGAAGGAAAAAGTAGTCGGAGCCTTTAATCAGTTATTTTTTCCTGATGCTCACCGAATTTATGATTTTAATTAAAATTCTCAACAATTACATAAACTCAAACAGAAAATCTCCGGAAAATCCCGGAGATTTTTTTAGCGGATTTTAAATTTTTGGATGGCATCTTTGGTAAAATCACTTAAAATCAACCTTCCACTAATTGCTGCCCTTTCACTTAATAAAATATCCCAGGTAGAACATTCTTTCCAAAAGATTTTTTTAAGTTCTGCCATTGCATCTGGATTTGAATGGGCAAGAGTGTTTGCCAAACGGGATATTGCCTCATCCATATTTTCCATATTTTCATGAACTTCAGCAAAAAGGCCTTTCTTTTTGGCCCATTCACTGTTGCGCCACATAGCTGCATCTATGGCGAGGGCATTAAAAGCCGCAGTACCTATTTTTCTTTCAACCGCGGGGCCTACCACAAAAGGGCCAATCCCCAAAGCCAACTCACTAAGTTTTATTTCTGCAGTATTTACAGCAATTGCATAATCAGCTGCCGACGCCAGGCCTACTCCGCCACCGATGCATTTTCCCTGTATACGGGCGATAATAAATTTGGGACATTTTCGCATGGCATTAATTACCTGGGCAAAACCCATAAAAAAACGACGGCCCTGGGCCTCTGTTTTAATTTCTAATAGTTCATCAAAAGAAGCCCCGGCACAAAAAGATTTTTCCCCGGCACTTTTTAAAATGATCACCCTGGTTTCCTGGTGTGTGCCTGCAAAATGAATCTCTTTTGTAAGTGCGTCTAAAATTTTTTCGGGTAAAGAGTTACTCTTTGGATGATAAAATTCAATGCTTGTTATTCCTGCGTGGGTTTCTGAATTTACATATCCTTCCCGTATCTGCTGTATCATCGATTTAGTATTTTAAATTTTATTTTTCATTTCTATCATGGTAAGAATTGTTGCTACCCCGGCCACTTCATTTTTATCATCAAATATTTCTACAAACCATTTAACTATTCCTTTTGGTATATCCTGCCCTTTTACAAAATCAATGTCAGGGTTTATTTCTTTCAGCTCCTGTGCTACTTTTTCTTTACAGGTAAAGCGGATGTAAATAGACGTGCCGGGGTAAATAGGTTTTGTAAAGCGCAGTTCATCAATTCCATAATTAAGCAATACCGGATTTTTTTCAAAACTATCTACAAACAAGCCGGCAGCGGCACTCATAATGAAATAACCGTGTGCAACCTGTTTATCAAACATCGTTCCCTCGAAATTCGTTTTTTGCAAGTGAGCATAAAAATGATCGCCACTTAATGCGGCAAATTTATCAATGTCTTCAGAAGTAATTAATCTTTTTTCTGTGATGAGCTGGTCACCAATATTCAGTTCTTCAAAATACTTTTTAAAGAGATGAACTGTGCAAGAATTACCACGGGCGTAAGGTTGATAAACGTTGCTTATAGCGGTTAGCATAGTTGGCGAGCCTTGTATGGCGGTACGTTGTAAATAATGTTTTACTCCCCGAAGCCCTCCCATTTCTTCGCCTCCACCAGCCCTGCCCGGCCCGCCATGTACTAATGATGGTAAGGGGGAACCATGGCCCGTACTTTCTTTTGCACATTCATTATTTAACACCAATATCCTCCCATGATGGGTAGCAGCTCCAATTACATATTGTTTTGCAATTAATGGATCTGCAGTTACAATAGTTGAGCATAAACTTCCTTTTCCTTTTTTACTCAATTCAATAGCATCATCTAAATTCTTATACGGCATTAAAGTACTTACAGGGCCAAAAGCTTCTATATTGTGCGGCTCATCTGAATTAAATGGATTTTCATTCAGTAATAATATAGGGCTTAAAAAAGCTCCTTTTTCTGCATCGGCATCTATTACCGAAACACTATCCAGCGAACCATAAATAATTTGTGAAGAGGCCAATAGTTTTTGCACCTGGCCTAATACTTCCTGCCGCTGCTCCAGTCCCGCCAGGGAACCCATCCTTACTTTTTCATTCAAAGGATTTCCAATAACCGTTTTGTTAAGTTCTGTAGCCAGTGTTTTCTGAATGTCTTCCAGTTTATTCTCGGGTACAAATATGCGGCGGATACCGGTACACTTCTGCCCGGCTTTGACTGTCATTTCTTTTTTTACTTCTTTTATAAAAATGTTCCACTCAGGGTTGCCTGGCTCTACATCATTACCCAAAACAATACAGTTCAGGGAATCGGCTTCCATATTAAAAGGCACATTCTGGCTTAGTATATTTTGATGAGATTTTAATTTTAAACCGGTAGAAGCCGAGCCGGTAAAAGTGACCACATCCTGAGAATTTACATACGACAGGATATTTCCTGCGCTACCGCAAATTAATTGCAGGGCGCCTACAGGCAAAATACCTGATTCAACAATTTCTCTCACTACAGCTTCAGTTAAATATGCCGTAACGGTAGCTGGTTTTACAATTGCGGGTATGCCTGCCAGTAAGTTTACAGCAATTTTTTCAAGCATATTCCATACGGGAAAATTATAGGCATTTATGTGTACCGCTACTCCTTCTTTGGGAACCAATATGTGGTGGCCCATGAAGGTATTCTCTTTACTCAAAGCAATGGGGCTACCATCCAGGCAAAAACTTTCATCGGGTAGTTTTCTTCTTAGGGAGGCATTTGAAAAAAGATTCCCGATACCCCCTTCTATGTCAATCCAGCTGTCCAGCCTGGTAGCACCCGACTGGTAACTTATGGTATAAAATTTTTCCTTTTGTTTCATTAAATGCAGTGCTAAAGCACGCAACATTCTCCCTCTCTGCTGAAAAGTCATTTTCCTTAAAGCGGGGTTACCGGTTAGCCGTCCGTAATTTAATATTGTTTCAAAATTTAAACCCTCGGATGTAGCAGCGGCTATGGTTTTCCCCGTAACAGCGTTAAATAAAAGAGCTCCATCGCCATCACCATTTATCCAGTTTCCTGTTACATAATTTCCCAGCTTTTTCATAATAATTTTTGTATTGGCAAAGCTAAGCAATGCAGGAAAGCAACTTTTAAAAGAAAAGATTTAAAAAAAAACTATTTTGTATAAAATATAATTTATGAAAATTCTCTTTTTCGCTTTAGCCATTTGTACATCCTGCAAGAGCAGTAGAATAAGTAACACAAATTGCAAAAGCGAGGCTAAAACAGATTGTATATGTACCATGGAATATAAACCAGTTTGCGGTTGCGATGGCAAAACTTACAGCAACGCCTGTGTTGCTAAATGTGCTGGGGTAAAAACGTGGGTGGATGGGGAATGTTTCATAAAGTAATCTTTGGCCTAAATTAAGTTGAACTGCTTTAGGTGATGTACAACATGCTTATAATGCAGGAGTACCCATTCTTCAAAATTCAATAACCCAAAAACCGGGTGCAAGGTTTTTTTTTCAGGGTCATTTTTAAAATATTTCACAAAATCTTCTACAGCTAATTTAAGTTTTCCTTTGCGATGGTTAAAGTGGTGTACTGCTCAGGCAAAGGCTCTTCACCTAAGACGGTTTTCGGAGCTTTTGTATTTTCCCTGAATTCCTTATCACTTAACAAAAATTCTCTATACCGGGGAAGCTCCTCTTCCGGCGTTACCAGGTGAAATTTTAATTTTTCTGTTGAGACATTGAAAAAAGCTATTACATGCTCTATCATTTGCTGAGCATTCATCTTTCCCCATTTACTTTCAGATTCCAAAGTGAGTTTATTAAGGGCAATGAACATTTCATCCTGAATAAAAAGTATTTTTTCATTAGGCATAAAATGTATTAAAGAGTTGGGTAAAAGCTTCCTTTGCCGATAAATTTATATCCTGCTATCTATTTCTTTACAAAGGCCATCATATATATTATCAATTGTGCCTTCTCCTTTAACCATTACTACTTTATCGAATTGTTTGTAATAATCAGCTACCACAACCGTTTTAGCCCGGTATTCCGTAATTCTGGCTCGTATAATCTGTTCGTTAGTATCATCGGTGCGACCGCTGGTTTCACCACGTTTCACCAGCCGCTTTATTAATTCATCTTCACTCACATCAAGAGCCAGCATAATGGCAATGGCTTCTTTTTTTAAGGCCAATAATTTATCTAAAGCTTCTGCCTGGGCAGACGTTCGGGGAAAACCATCAAATAAAAACCCCTTAGCTTGCGGATTTTCATCCAATGCAGAACTGATCATTCCAATTACAACTTCGTCGGGTACCAATTGGCCCTTGTCCATAAAACTTTTTGCTTCTAGCCCCAATGGAGTTTGGCGATTTATTTCAGAGCGTAGCAAATCTCCCGTGCTAAGGTGTTTTAAACCGTACCTCGTGATTAGTTTTTCGCTTTGCGTACCTTTTCCACTGCCCGGGGGGCCAAAGAGTATTAAGTTGAACATAGTTTCTTGCTAAACTTGTTGTAATGAAACGAATGTTTTTAAAAATCAGATATGTGCAAATGTAATTAAGCATTTTTAAAACTCAACAATTTGCCAAGGACTCCTTCGTTCTGGAAACAGAGCGTAAATATAATACCCCCTAACAATTTTAAGAATATATTTTTAACCATTATCCGGGTGCAATATTTTAAGCTGCAGTTTCTTTATTTAAACCTGTTTTTGCAGAAAGGAGCCTAATAATTACATTTACCAACATATAATCCTCTAAAGTGTAAATTTTTTTATGGGCATATTAAAACTTAGCAGGCTGGCCGAAAGTCTTGTAGGATCCGAGATTGTTAAGCTAGGCGGAGTCATTAAAGAGAAAATAAGCCAGGGGCAGCACATTTATAATTTTACCATAGGGGATTTTGACTCCTCACAATTTCCTATTCCTGTAGCCCTGGAGAATGAAATAATTGCTGCATATAAAAAAGGGTATACCAATTATCCTGCAGCTGAGGGAGAATTAGAATTAAGAAAAGCAGTAGCTTCTTTTTTACATAGGTGCGAAGGATTGAGTTTTACACCACAGGAAATTTTAATTGCCAATGGGGGTAGACCGCTTATTTATGCTGTTTTTCGAACTATTGTTGACAAAGGAGATAAAGTTATATACCCGACTCCAAGCTGGAATAACAACCATTATGTGCATTTTACTGAGGGTAATCATGTAAAAATTGAAGCAACGAGGGAGAATAATTTTATGCCTACTGCAGCGCAAATTAAACCTCACGTTAAAGGTGCGGCCCTCATTGCCCTCTGCTCCCCCTTGAACCCAACGGGTACAATATTTAAAAAGGAGGAATTAGAAGCAATTTGTGATGTAGTTATTGAAG
>JBDSDN010000068.1:0-5610 GCA_039920545.1 Ferruginibacter sp.
TCTTAAAGTTTCTTCAGGCAGATTAATTAATGTGCTGCTCACTACCTCAAGCGTTTCATCAATTTTTTTCAACAGTTCTTCCCTGGCAACATTTTTCAAGGAAAACTCCAGGTCCCGGTTCCGTATATAACCAGTGTGGCC
Source organism: Ferruginibacter sp. (assembly GCA_039920545.1). GTDB lineage: Bacteria > Bacteroidota > Bacteroidia > Chitinophagales > Chitinophagaceae > Ferruginibacter. The sequence goes on from JBDSDN010000068.1 coordinate 142, forward strand.
AAGCGTTGCCCCAATAAACCAGTTAAGATTACCGATAAGATGAAGGCAAAGATTTCCGGCAGAGTTGAATATATTTTTATCTATGAACCACATGTTATTTTCATCCTGGTATAATGCTATTTCTTCTTTTAGCTTGTTAAGGTCCCGGGTAAACACGGCGTTTAAACTTTCGAGAATCATAACGTAGTATTGTTTTGTAAAAAGTAAATAATAATAATTAAAACGGGATATAAGACTTTGCTTTTTATTTTCTTAAAACTAAGATACGATCTAAGATTTCCTGCAAATTTAAATTGAATTCATTTATTTTCTGGCACAGCATTTTCTATAAAATACTTAAACCTTTTTATGCAGGATAAAACAAAAAAAGAAGAATATAAAAAACACAATCAACCAGTTCGCCCGGTGCACTGGGCGAAGAAGCTAACCACAATAAGCGCATGCCTGAGGAACCAATCAGTAAAAAAAATCTAAAAACAGCTAAAAAAGAGGGCCTTAACCAGGCAAGATCCGCCGGTAAGACAGGTGCATTTGAAGGCCTGGAAAATGCAGGAGATAGCGGGGAATAGCGGGGAATAGCAAAGAATTTATGGAAGTGAAATTGCCGGGTATTAAAGTTTACTTAAGCCTCCCCTGCTCTTCCTCTGTCGCTGTATCCCGTTCTCTTTTTACTTTCAATGTTTTATTGCCCAAACTATAAATACAAAAAAATTATTTACTGGGAGGTAAATAATTCTTACACAAGAAAACGAGGAACTTGAGGATGGTTTTGCCATTTTTCTTTATTAGGATAGGCTCCAACTGGGTGATGCTGGTAAAATGTGCCGGCAGGGAATCCGGGTATAAATTTTCTTGTTGCTCATTTTTAAACCGGGGAACAGAATTTATATAAAGTGCATCTTTGCCTTTTAAAGCATTAAGGTTAGTTCCTATGTAATCAAACTGCAGGGCCGGTGCACCCAATACATTAACGCTGTATACAAACTCCGGCAAATAAAAATTTAAAATAGCAGACGTTTTGTAATCGTCAGCAGCAAATATAAATGCTGTCGGATAATATGACCGGCGGTTTTGCACCTCCGTTGCCAGTTTATCCCACCCCTCCCAGGTATCATCAGACTTTATATTTACAGGATAAAAAAATACTTCAACTGCCAGTACCAGGTGTATTACCAGGGAAAATAAAAGTTGGTACCTGATCAGCCGCCTGCCGGTGTACATACTTACTAAAATAATCCCTGAAATATATGCGGGCATCATCCAGTTTAACTTTATCCAATAAATAAAGGAAACGGCAAAAAACCCAAAAAAAACAGGTATAAAAAAACAAAGTAAAAATAATTTTTCGGCAGAAATCTTTAAGCGTTTAAAAATATATTTACGGCAATATTTATAAACTACTACAATTAATATAGAAAAAAGAATAGGGATGAGTATGGCTGATTGATGTGCTATTACACCTAGAAAACTTACGGGGTTTAAATTAGCCAGGCTAATAGACCCTGCCCTTTGTGATGATTGAAATTTAAATGAGGCAAAATTTGATTGCACGTTCCAGATTATTACCGGTGAGATAGTGATAATAAAACACAGGGCTGCTAACCAGGGCCAGGGAGAGCTTAAATGCTTTCTATATTTATTAGAAAGCATTAGAAATAGCGCCGTACCTGCCGGTAAAAAAATTGCGGTGTATTTGCTATCAAAGGCGAGGCCCATCATTATGCCGGCCCATATCCAGTAATATTTTTTTTGTAGAAAAATTGCATGATACAATACCAGGAGAGATAAACACCAGAAAAGAATAAGCGGCACATCCGGTGTGGAAATTAAAGATAGTATGGTAAACATCAGCGTAGAAAAAAAAAGAATAACAGCATTTGTAGCCCGTTGCAGGCTTAAAAAATGCCTGGCTAAATAGTAAAAAACAAAAAGGGATAAAAGAGAAACAATGGTATCGGTTAATTTTAATACGAAAACATGTTTACCTAAAAGAGTTGTAAATATTCTCAACAACCAGGCTATTGCCGGGGGATGATCAAAATAAGAAAGTGCGGGGTGTTGAGAATAAAAATAATAATAAGCATCCTGGGGCATTAAACCCATTAACCCAATAAAAACTATTCTTAAAAGAAAAATGACAAGAATAGATATCAGCAAAAGCTTATTACTTTCAAAGTAACTTTTAAAGTTTTTAAACAACTATTTATATAGATTAAATTATTGAAAGCCTTTGCATAAAAATAAGTATCCCCATAATGGATCAGGGTCATAATAATATAATTTCAAAACGCAAGTCAACTACCTGCCAAAGATTAATGACTAACCGGCTTTCTTCCTGTCAAAGAAATTTCTGAAATAAAGCAATTGAAATTGGATTGCCGTGCGCCAGTATGCCCACTCATGCCTGCCTGGCCTTTCTGTATAATCGTGCGGAATATTTAAAGTCAGCATTTTTTTATGAACAGCCCGGCTCATTTCTATAATAAAATCTTCGGTGCCGCAATCAAAAATAATTGCCAGGGAATCTTTGGGATATTTTTCCATCTCTTTCATGATAGAATGATCGTAATAGTTTTTTTTATCAGTAGTGTCGCCCAGAATTTTATCTATGGCGTATTGCTTTCCGGTAATATATTCTATTAAAAAAGCTCCGCTCATGCTGCCGCACGCACCAAAAAAATCCGCATGGCGAAAACCTAAATATAAACCGCCATGGCCACCCATACTTAATCCGGTGATGGCTCTTGCATTGCGGTTTTTAATGGTCTGGTAGTGGGCCTCAATATAAGCAGGAACTTCTTTACTTACATAGGTTTCAAACTGGAGACTGTCTGTAAGTGGGCTATCAAGGTACCAGCCGGCATATTTTCCTTCGGGGCATACAATGATCATTTGGTATTGGTCAGCAAATTTTATTATTTGCGGCACCAGCCTTATCCAGTTACTGAAACTGCCGGAGTGACCGTGAAGAAGATAGACTGTTTCAAATTGTTTTTTTGCACCAGAGTAGTTACTTGGTTTTACTACTACGCACCTGTAACTTCTGTGCATGGCCTTGCTGTAAATACTTACCGTATCCACCGTACCTGCAACACAGGATTGCACACCCAGGATAAAACAAAAAATAAATAATTTGGTCATAAAAAACGATTGAGAAATAAAATATTTTTAAAAGTCCTATACCGATACCGATGCTTTAATTCCTGCATGGCTTTCATAATTTACCAGCTGAAAATCTTCAAATTTAAAATCGAAAATATTTTTAACCGCCGGATTTATTTTTATTTGTGGTAATGAAAACGGGGTTCTTGACAATTGCACTTCTGCCTGCTCAAAATGGTTTTTATATAAATGCACATCTCCAAAAGAATGGATGAACTCCCCCGGCTCCAGGTCGCAAACCTGCGCAATCATCAGGGTAAATAAAGCATAGGAAGCAATGTTGAAAGGCACACCCAGAAACACGTCGGCACTACGTTGATAAAGCTGGCAACTTAAACTACGCCGTCCTCCCCCACCGGGGGAGTTAGAAGGGGACGTATAGAATTGAAACAAACAATGGCAAGGCATAAGTTTCATCTTCGGTAAATCGGCTACGTTCCAGGCGCTGATGATAAGCCGCCTGCTATCCGGATTTGTTTTTATCTGCTCAATTAAATCAGAAACCTGGTCTACCTCTACCCCATCAGCTCCTTCCCAGCTACGCCATTGCTTACCATATACGGGGCCAAGATTGCCGTTTTCATCTGCCCATTCGTCCCAGATTTTTACATTATTTTCTTTTAGATATGCAATGTTGGTATCGCCTTTTAAAAACCAGAGCAGCTCATGAATAATACTTTTCAAATGAACTTTCTTAGTTGTCACTAGTGGAAATCCATCTTGCAGGTTTAAGCGCATCTGGTAACCAAAAACACTCCGGGTGCCAGTGCCGGTGCGGTCATTTTTATCAGTACCGGTATTTATGATATGGTTAAGAAGATCGAGATATTGCTGCATAGTGCAAAATAAGTGAAAAATAGGAATACATTTCCCGCAAAGGCCGCACAGGCCGCAAAGGAAAATAAGAACGCAAAGCAATAATATTTAAATGAATTACTTTTCTTACTCCGAGTACGTTGTGAAAAAAACTTGGGGTGCTATGTGGTAAAATGGCCGAAAAATATTCCGCTGCTCAAAAGCGGCGGGATGGAAGCGGCAGCCCCGAGGAACGAGGGCTACAGCGTACAACCCGGACAAATGCTGATTTTTTTCCTACTGCCCACCGCCCAAAAACTTTTCGCTTTTCATAAATTGCTATTTCCCATAACTATTACGGCCATTTAGTTATTTGTTATCTTTGCGCCATGAGCAAAAAAGGCAAAGTATTGATGGCAATGAGCGGGGGCATAGACAGCACCGTTGCGGCTTTGATGCTTCATAAAGAAGGTTATGATGTGGTGGGCATTACCATGAAAACCTGGGACTATGCTACCAGCGTGGGCACGACCGGCAAAAAAGAAACCGGCTGCTGCAATATTGATAGCTTTAACGATGCCCGCCAGGCAGCGGTACAGCACGGGTTTCCACATTTTATTTTAGATATCCGGGAGGAGTTTGGCGATTTTGTAATAGATAATTTTGTTGATGAATATATTGCCGGACGCACACCCAACCCCTGCGTAATGTGCAACACCCATATTAAATGGCGTGCTTTACTAAAACGTGCCGATGCATTGGGTTGCGATTATATTGCCACCGGCCATTATGCACAGGTGCATCAACATACTAACGGCCGCTATTTTATTAGTAAAGGCATTGATGAAACTAAAGACCAGAGCTATGCGTTGTGGGGCCTGCAACAAGATTTGCTAAAACGAACACTACTTCCCTTAGGTACTTACCATAAAACTGCCATTAGGCAAATGGCTCACGATTTTGGCTACCCGGAACTGGCTAAAAAGAATGAGAGCTATGAAATATGTTTTGTGCCGGATAACGACTACCGTGGTTTTTTAAAACGCCGGGTAGATGGACTGGAAGAACGGGTTGACGGCGGCAATTTTGTAGACCCGCTTGGCAACATATTAGGTAAACATAAAGGCTATCCTTTTTATACCGTGGGCCAGCGCAAAGGGCTGGATATTGCCTTGGGCAAACCTGCTTTCGTAACAGAAATCATCCCGGAAACCAATACAATAGTTTTAGGGGAAGAAGATGATTTGAACAGAACAGAAATGCAGGTTACACAACTTAACTGGATAAAATATGAAGGCGTTAGCGAGGGCATGGAAGCTGTTACTAAAATCAGGTATAAAGATAAAGGCGCCATGAGTAACCTGTACACATACCAAAATGGTATCAATGTTCGTTTCTATAACGATGTAAAAGGCGTGGCCCCGGGTCAGAGTGCTGTGTTTTATGATGGTGAAGATGTAATTGGTGGGGGAATCATTCAACGCAGCAAGCAGCTTTTTTAATAAATTTGCC
>JBDSDN010000069.1:0-5631 GCA_039920545.1 Ferruginibacter sp.
TAGAGGAAAAAACAGCAAAAGGTAATCAACGTTTTTTTCCGTTATATGCTGTAAAGACGATAGCGGGGTCAGATAAAGCACCTTTAGAGGGAGATGGTGTAGATGAAGCCAGGCAGGATTTTGATGAATCTGGCAGGCCCGCCATAAAAATGCAGATGAGCAGTGTGGGCAGCAAAACCTGGGCCCGGCTTACGGGGAAAAATGTGGGCCGCCCTATTGCCATTGCCTTAGATGATATTGTTTACACAGCCCCTAATGTAAATGGCGCTATTGAAGGCGGCAATTCAGAAATTTCCGGAAATTTTACCGTAGAAGAAGCACAGGACCTGGCAAATATTTTAAAAGCCGGCAAGCTTGATGCTCCTGCAAAGATAGTAGCAGAACAGGTTGTAGGCCCTACGCTGGGTAAAGAGTCAGTAAGAGGTGGAGCCATGGCTTTTGCCATTGCCTTTATTGTAATTTTTGCTTTGATGTTAATCTACTACAATACTGGTGGCTGGGTAGCAAACATAGCTTTAATATTAAACCTGTTATTTACTATAGGTGTGCTCACAGCTATGAGTTTTACACTAACCGCTGCCGGTATTGCCGGTCTTGTACTTACCATTGGCCTGGCGGTAGATACCAACGTAATTATTTTTGAAAGAATAAAAGAGGAGCTTACCAAAGGCAAATCCTATCCTCAATCAATAAACGATGGTTACCGGCGCTCCCTTGCCCCGGTAATTGATGCGCACGTAACCTCTTTGCTCACCGCAGTAATATTATTTTATTTTGGTTTGGGCCCTGTACTCGGTTTTGCCACTACCCAGATCATTGGTATACTTTTATCCATATTCTGTGGTATTTTGGTTTCCAGGTTAATAACAGATTTTTATACCAAGAAGAATCGTCACTTTAATTATTTTACCGCAATTTCAAAACGCATTTTTAAGCATGCCAGTTTTAAATTTATTGAGTATAGAAAAGTGGCCTATATTATTTCTGCTTTTGTGTTACTGGCTGGTGTTGCCGCTTTCTTTAATGGCTTTCACCAGGGGGTAGAATTTAAAGGCGGCCGCAGTTATACCGTGCAGTTTGACCAGCCCGTAAAAAATGATGATATCCGGGATGACCTGAAAGCTGCATTGGACGGGGATAATACTACCATTAAAACGGTAGGCGATTCCCGGCATTTAAATATCACTACCGCTTATCTTAAAGGGGTTGATAATGCAGATAGCGCTGTAAAAACAAGATTGTTCCAAGGGTTAAAAAAAGTACTGCCTGCAAATTATTCTTATAACCAGTTTGCAAAAAATAATATTCAAAGTTATACCACGGTACAACCTAGTATATCCGATGACTTGAAAAGAGGCGCCATTAAAGCCACCCTCTTTGCTATGCTAGCCATCTTTGTTTATATTTTCATCCGCTTTCGGGATTGGAGATATTCTGCCGGTACCATTCTTACTTTGCTGCATGATGTGTTGGTAACCCTGGCAGTGTTTTCTTTCTTTAAAGATATCGTTCCTTTCCCGCTGGAAATAGATCAGCATTTTATTGCGGCCATTCTTACGGTTATTGGTTTCTCTATGAATGATACGGTAATTGTATTTGACCGGATACGGGAATATAGCCGGGATATGAAAGGCGCTACAAAAACAACAATTATAAACCGGGCAATTAATGATACTTTAAGCCGCACGATTATGACTTCGCTAACGGTGTTTTTAACCTTGTTGATTCTGTTCATTTTCGGTGGTGAAGTTACCCGTGGTTTTGCATTTGCCATGTTGATAGGGGTTATTACGGGCACCTACTCTTCTATCTTTGTCGGAGCGCCAATATTGGTTGATTTTGCAAAAGACAAACCATTGGGTGCGGCGGCAGCAGTGAATGTAAAAAAAGTAAAAGCGCCTACTTTATAAAATAAAATGATAAAATAATAAATGCCTGTCAGCAATGACGGGCATTTTTATTTTATAAGAAGCCGACATATCTTCTTTGGTCAGCATTTGGCCCGCTGTCCGCTATACTCCTCACTACGTTCCGGGGTGGCGCTACCATCGGGGCTAAACTTTCAAAGGCATATTTTCATAGCAGCATTTATAATCCAGCAATTTCGTATTATTTATTGCGATGAATTAGTTGAATTCGCTTTTGTGCCTTTTATGGATAGCGTTTTTAAATTAATCTTTTGTTTGTTATCTTCAGCACCAGTTCATCATCATTTGTTAGAGCCTGAAATCAAATACCGTCACTTCGCCAAGGCCGTTAGTGTTGGTGTTATTATTGTAAATTAGCCACCAACATTTTTTAACATTTTAAGTGTTTTCTTTAAAATTTATAACGATGACATTGATCACAAAATTACCAATTGAAAAAATGTTGCAGCGGTTAGAAAAAATTACACCTGGCTTTATTGAGTGGGCAAAGCAATTTTAATAAAAAGGAAATTGTCAGACATTGTGGAAGAGTATAAACATGCAGCAAGATTTATGTACAGGTGTTGCTGGATAGGGCTTTACCTCATAATGCACGGTAACTAAATGAGGTTGCTCGTGAGAATAGAAAAAACGGCATAAAAAACTACTTACTAATTTTTAGTTGTATGTTAAAGAGAGGCATTGAAAAATGGGATCTTGTCCTGCTTGTTATTAACAGCATTATTGGTGCAGGTATTTTTGGATTGCCTTCTAAGATCTTTGGTTTATCTGGCAGCTGGAGCTTGCTTGCGTTTTTTGTTTGTGCTATTGCAGTAATGATGTTTATATTTTGTTTTGCTGAAGTCAGTTCACGGTTTGATAAAACCGGAGGACCTTATCTCTATGCGATGGAGGCATTTGGCGGCCTTCCTGCATTCTTAACAGGATGGCTTTTATTACTCAGCCGTATTTTTAATTATGCTACACTCATTAACCTGATTGTGATATACATTTCTTTTTTCTCTCATTTTTTTCAGAATGAGCTGGGTCGCATGCTATGTATTTTTTCAATTACAGCATTTCTTTCTTTTATAAACTATATAGGCGTCAAAAAGTCTGCACGATTGAGCAATATTTTTACCGTTGCCAAACTGGTGCCTCTAGCAATTTTTATAATCGCCGGGTTAGTTACTATGCAGCGGGAGTTGATTGATTTTTCTTCATTGCCAGCCAGTTCATCTTTTTCAACGTCTGTTCTTCTGTTAATATTTGCCTTCGGTGGCTTTGAGTCGGTTCTAATAAATAGTGGCGAAATCATTAATCCTAAAAAAAACCTGCCCTTTGCATTGATTATTTCTGCCATAGCCGTTACCATTATTTATTGTTTGATTCAGTTGGTATGTATCGGCAATCTTCCCACGTTAAGCACATCTCAAAAACCTTTGGCAGATGCTGCTGTTCACTCAATGGGAATACAAGGAGGTTATCTAATTGCGGCAGGAGCATGTATTTCCATATTCGGTACATTGAATGCTATTATGCTGGGCGGTTCAAGATTACCTTTTGCTTTTAGTTATGAAAACCAGTTTCCTAAATTGTTTTCGTACATAGACCCAAAACATGGTACACCATTGTGGTCGCTTTTATTATTTTCTGTAATAGTAACATTCGTTTCTTTGGCGTGGTCATTTTTAGCAGCCCTCACAATTGGGGCAATTATAAGAGTACTGGTTTACTCAACGGTTTGCGTATCAATGGTAAGGCTTCGCAAAAAGCAACCTGGTACAGATCATTTTCATGTGCCCCATGGTTATTTGTTGGCCACATGTGCACTCATTTTGTCTGCATGGCTCCTTTCTGCTTCAAAGATTACTGAAATAAGGGATGTTGCTATTTGCGCAGCTATAGGGCTTATTATTTATGGATTACAATTATTAAGTAACAGGAGGAACCGAACACGCACACATACAATAGAATAGAATGTAAAAAAGAGGGCAGCGGTTCCTGGAAAAACGTTGTTTAAGTGGGAGTAGATGACCCTGTTCAAAAATAGAAAGCTAATTGCAAATTTAATAAAACACAAAGAGCCGACGATTTCTTTCCAACACTTATAGATAATCTAAATGAATTGTTTGGAGGTAAAATAGGTATGATTTAAAATAAGATCAAATGAAGTAAAGAAATTTCAACCATTATATTTTTTTTGCAAGGTTATTATTATTGGATCAATACTCATTGTAAATATTCCTTGCTCCTCGCAAGAGATAAATGCTGATAAAATAGATAAATATATCCTGAAAAGAATGCAGGATCGAAAAATACCCGGAGTAGCAGTGGCGGCGATAAAAGATGGAAAAGTAATAAAAGAAGGCTATTACGGCGCTGGAAATTTGGAAACCAATGACCTTATAATTGACTCATCAGTTTTTGCAATTGCTTCCATGAGCAAACAGTTTACATTCGCCGCTGTTTTATTATTACAGCAGGATGGTAAACTTTCAAATAATGATAAGCTCTCTAAATGTTTGGACAGCTTGCCCTTTTCCTGGAAAAATATTACACTGGAACAATTAATGAATCACACTTCCGGCATGCGTGATGATTGGGAAGAACCTACGCCTTATTTTCTTATTTTTGAGGCTTAAGAAAATAAATAAATTCTTAGTTTATGTTTTTGAAAATACTATAACAATTACTTACATTCTCCATCTGGAATTAAAACTCCAAGCATAATTAAAATATCTTCGGCTTCACTTTTTATATTAATTAGACGCTCCGCTTTTTTGTCCACCCCTGCACCCAATTCAATCATAAAAAAATTCAATCTACAAGTGTCAAAAAGCCACCTGCGAGGAAGTGGCTTTCATTTTATTAAAACATTCTATTAACTTATTCACTTACTACACCGCAAAACTTGTCCCACATCCACAGGTACTGCTGGCATTTGGATTTTTAAATGTAAAACCTCTTGAGTTAAGGCCACCCTCCCAGTTTATCTCCATGCCCATTAAATAAATACCGTGGGCTTTATCAATAATGAAATTTATTCCCCCGGTAGAAAATACTTCGTCATTATCTTTGGGCGTATCAAAATCCAGCACATAAGTCATACCGCTGCAACCCCCACCCTTTACCCCTACCCGTATATTTTTTGCAGCATCAAACCCAGGCTCTGCCCTTAATCTTTTAATTTCGTTTACCGCAGAGTGCGTAAACAGTACAGGAGCTTGTGTTATTGTTTCCATATTTATTCTTTTTACAAAGGTACGCCGAATTAAAAAACCGATGCAATAGGGTATTTTCGAAAACAGGAATTTGTTGCGCCTTCTTTCTCTATTTTTACAGCTTAAAACTTTTGTATGGCATTGTTAGAATTCAATTTTCAATATGTAGAAGTCGGCGTAATAATCGTGTTTGGAATGTTGATAGGATTATTGCTTTTTGAATTTCATGGTATGAAAGATAAAATTGAAGAAAAACTTGGTTTAAATAATGAGGCAGCTAAACTTAAATTGCAGGCTTTGGAAAGGCTTACGCTGTTTGCAGAAAGAGCCGGCCTGCAAAGCCTCGTCAGCCGGGTACCCACAGAAGGTGCAGGTGCAGCAGCTTTTCATTTATCTTTAGTGGAGGCCCTTAAAACGGAATATGAGTATAATGCCAGTCAGCAGATCTATGTTAGTCCTGAAGTATGGAGTGCCATTACCAGGCTGAAAGATCAACATAC
>JBDSDN010000070.1:0-10741 GCA_039920545.1 Ferruginibacter sp.
CAGCCATGGCATACTGAGTATTGCCATTTGAAGTTTTCGTATTAAGATTTAAGTGCTGGTTACGCAACGCACTACATGCTTACACTTACAAAGATCTATGCTGTCAAAACCGGTCAGCCCCGGGTAAATTATTTGGTAAAATTACATAAACTCCCCCTTAGTAATAAGAATAAAATTGTAAAATATTATTACTTCTGCGTTTAAATAGATTTCATCGGTTTAATACGATAAAATATTTGGGCGTGCCCGGGGGGGCGGGCTTTACGCTTTTACTCCGGCACAAAGCAAACCCACAAAACCCTCACCGGGGTAACCGCTGCAATCCCTCACGGAATACACGTTATACTTTTTTAGCCAGATTCATTCGTTTGATTGTAAAGGATATTCTTACTTTTTAGCCTAACTTTATTACCGATTAATTCGATTGCTAAAACATGCGTACAAACAGTATCTTAAATAAAACTGTTTTTGAACTCCAGGAAATGGTCGCTGCAGAAAATAATACTGCTGCTTTTGAGCAGCTATATTTGATGTTCTACAAAGACCTTCACCAATTCGCTTACCGCATTATTAAATCACACCACATTGCAGAAGAAATAGTTTCAGATGTTTTTGTTCAGCTTTGGAAAAACAAACTGGCACTTGATAAAGTAAACAATCTCAAGGTTTACTTGTACGTAGCCGTTAAAAACCTCGCCCTTACTTATTTATACAAGGCCAAAAAGTACCGGGTTTCCTGGATCGAAGAATTTGCCGGCGGACCCGAACTCCCATCCACTACTACTAATGCACAAGACCTACTGCAGGCAAAAGATTTATCGGAGAAACTCAGTAAGGCAATTAATAATTTGCCTGTAAAATGTAAAGCAGTGTTTAAACTGGTAAAAGAAGACGGCCTCAAATACCATGAGGCTGCAAAATTGCTAAATCTTTCCATCAAAACGATCGAAAACCAGATGGGCATCGCCCTGAAAAAGATTTCATCCACCTTATCTCCCGCTTCTTACAGGGCCTAGCATTTACATTGCCACATTAAATTGAAATTTCAACGAATTATTTTTAAAACACTTGGGGGTAATACATTTTTTTTAAGTCTTTAGCGATACAAGCTGTTTATGGAGGAAAACCGGTTTTACATTCTTATTGCCAAAAAATTGTCGGGGGAACTAACCGTTGCCGAAAACAATGAACTGGAACTACTGTATTCCGGCCATCCGGAGTATACGTGTATATATAAAACCTTACAACAGGAACTTAGCCCTAAGCCAATTGCTACACTTCAAAAGAGCGAAAAAATATTAACCAACTTAAGAACTAAACTCGCCGCCCTGGATCCGGCATTTTCTACAGAAGAAGTTTTAAGTTCTGAAGAAAAAGACTTAATCCCGGAACCTTATTCAAAAAAATTTCCCAGGAAGAAAATTTTAATATTTTCCGCATTTGTAGTTATCCTGTCGGCAGCAATTGTCGCCATCAATTTTTCTTTAAAACCAGTCCAGGTAACAAACCTAAAGCTCTCAGAAAACAATATTTCTACCAGTGCAGGGTCCAAAACCCAGGTAAAGTTGCCAGATGGCACTTTGGTAATCTTGAATGCCGATAGCAAACTTATATATCCAGATAACTTCTTAGGCAACACCCGGGAGGTTACCCTGGTAGGCGAAGCTTTTTTTAATGTGACCGAAAATAAACAGAAACCTTTTATTATTCATTCTAAAACAATGGATATAAAAGTATTGGGTACCGTTTTTAATGTAAAAGCCTACCCCGGGGAAAGTACTGCGGAAGCTACTTTAATAAAGGGGTCAATAGAAGTAACCCTAACCAATCGTACTAACGAAAAGATATTGCTGAAACCGAGTGAAAAAATTACAGTATCAAATATTACCCAGGCAACAGAACTAAAAGCGCCGGGCAAAAAAATACTGAAAGCTGCAGAACACATACCTTTAATTGCCGTGGACCAGGTAAGTGTAGATAAAAGCGAAAACATTATTAAAGAAATTGGGTGGACACAGAATAAACTAATGTTTAAAAATGAAAATCTGCAGTCTATAATTACAACTATTGAACGCTGGTATGGCTGCAGCATAGAAATAAAATCAGAAAGATTGAAGGATTTAAAATTTACGGGCAACTTTACACAAGAAAATGTTGTCCAAGTAATCCAGGCCCTTCAACTCTCTTACAATTTTGCATTAAAACAAGATAATAATTCATTCATTATTTATTAAACAAAAAATATGAAATAAACGATACAAGCTACCCCCTAACTAATAACCCAAATTGCCACATCCTAATGTGTATTTTTCTCCTTGTTTAATTTTAAAACAATAAAACATGAATATTGCCAAACTACTCTTTTTCTCTTGCACAGAAAACCTAAAAAAATCAATTGTAAACAGCATCAAACTGGTTTCTCCTATAATGCTGATCTTTATTTTGCAGTTATCTGCCCAGGCTAAGAGCCAGAACACGATAACCCTCCGGTTAAAAAAAGTGGAATTTGCTAAAGCTATTTCCCTGTTGGAAGCAGAAAGTGAGTACCGCTTTGTGTATAATAATAACCTCGTACCGGAAGCCAAAACAATAGATGCAAACTTTTACAACGCAGACTTACCTGAAGTAATGAACGTGATTTTAAAAGGCACTGGTTTATCCTATAAAATGATGCGCAACGATCTCGTTGTTTTATATAAGCCATCGCTTGATAAACCCAACCTTGATATTACCGTGACAGGTAAAATAACAGACGAAGGCGGCACGCCTTTGCAGGGTGCCAGTGTGAAAATAAAAGGGACTAGCAGGGGAACATCTACAGATAATTCAGGTAATTTCTCTTTGAGTGCACCAGAGAATGCCGTGCTGGTAGTTAGTTATGTTGGGTATGAGGCAAAAGAAATAGCGGTCGGTGGGCGCACAGAAATAAATGTTCAAATACGGCCTTCCGCAAAAATAGATGAGCAGGTAGTAGTTATCGGGTATGGCGTTGCAAATAAAAGAGACCTTACCGGGTCAATAGTAAAAATTGCCGGTAAAGAAGTTGCTGACAAGCCAAATACCAATCCTATTGCTTCTTTGCAGTCCAAGGTTGCAGGGCTATCTGTAGTAAATAATGGAACCCCGGGTGCAGCACCTGATATCAGGATCAGGGGAACAGTAAGTATCGGGCAGGTACATCCTTTATATGTTGTGGATGGTATTTTTAATGATAATATAGATTATTTAAATCCCAATGATATTGAGTCTATCGAAATTTTAAAAGACCCTTCATCCTTAGCCATTTTTGGTGTTAAAGGCGGAACGGGTGTAATCGCTATCACTACAAAAAAAGCAAAAGCCGGCCAGGTAATAGTAAACTTTAATACTTCCTATGGCGTTAAAAAATTAGTAGATAAAATTAAACTGGCAAATGCCGACCAGTTTAAAGAATTATTTGCAGAGGAAAATGCAAATGATGGAAACGCCACCCCTGATTATTCTGCGCTTACTGCCAATACCGATTGGATCGATGTCGTTACCAGGACAGGAAGATTCAGTAATAATAATATAAGTGTTTCCGGCAGTACAGATAAAAATAAATTTACTTTAGGCCTTGGATATATTTATGATGAGGGGATAATTAAACATGAGAAACTGGAGAAAATGCAGTTCTCTTTTGGAGACGAATTTAAATTAAACAAGGCCTTTAAAATTGGCTTTAACCTGAATGCCTCCAGGCAAAATAATCCCTATGCTGCAGGCGGCGTGCTGGACAATGCCCGTAAAGTAATTCCACAGGTTTCTGCCGGTACTCAAAATTTCAGGGTAGCCAATCCCTACGGTGGAGATAGTATTAATTCAAATATATATTCTGGTTTAGATGTGGCCCTGCAAACTTCCGGAGTTGTAAACCCGGTATTAGAATTAGAAAATACCTGGAATAAAAGAAGTAGCATAGAATACAGGAGCGTTGCCAGTATTTTTGGAGAGTTAAGTTTCCTGAGAAATTTTACATTCAGGTCTACATTTTACGGTGATTTGAGTAATGTAAACACCAGGCAGTACAACCCCCTATATTATGCCTACAATCCTTTAAACAATACTCCATATCTCTATGGAGATAAAACTCAACTGGGAGAATACGACAATACTTATAAAAAGTTTCAGCAAGACCATATTCTTAGTTATAGAAAAACCTTCGGAGATCATAGCGTTACCGGTACCCTTGGTTTTACAACTTACTATTTTGGTAATTTCAACCGCTCAGCCGTAGCAAAGCCTTACACCAGTGGCAATGCTTTACCAATACCAGACGATAAAAGATTTTGGTATATTTCTACCCAATTTAATGATCCCGCCTCTACCCTTGCATCGTCCTCACAAAATGAGTATGCTACCGTCTCTGAGTTAGCGAGGGTATTATATAATTATAGGGGTAAGTATTTTTTAAATGCATCTTTAAGAAACGATGCATCTTCCCAGATACCTTCAAAAAACCGTAACCAGCAGTTTTGGGCCGTAGGTGCTGCCTGGGATATAAGCAAAGAATCTTTTATGGAAAATATTAACCAGATTAATTTTCTTAAACTAAAAGGTTCTATCGGCGTTTTGGGTAATCAAACGGCAAGTACCTTAGATGGTACCCCCATTAATTATCCTTTTTATCCTAATCTTAATACAAGTTCTTCGGCAGTTTTTGGTACGACGGCCTACAGCGCTGCAACTACCACTTACGATCCTAACCCAGACCTTCAATGGGAAACCGTTCATGCACAGGAAGTAGGGATTGAATTAAATGCTTTTAAAAACAGGTTACATTTTGAAGCAAATTATTTTTCAAAAACAACTGAGGACCTGTTGACCTATGTGGACCGTAGCAAACAAGGATTAAAAGATTTGCTGGAAAACGGTGGCAGCATAAAAAATTCCGGGGAGGAATTTACTGCCAGTTGGAACCAAAACGTAACACGTGATTTTACCGTTAATGTTGGAGGCAATATAACTTTCCTGGAAAATAAAGTGCTAACCTTATCCAGCGATATTCCGGGAGGCTTCTTATCCCGTGGCTCTCAAAATAACGGAAGTGCCGAGAGCCGTACGTTAGTAGGTTCTCCAATTGGTTCTTTTTATGGTTATGTAGTTGAAGGATTATATCAAAGCTATGCAGATGTTT
The DNA here is from genome assembly GCA_039920545.1 of Ferruginibacter sp. GTDB lineage: Bacteria > Bacteroidota > Bacteroidia > Chitinophagales > Chitinophagaceae > Ferruginibacter. The sequence goes on from JBDSDN010000070.1 coordinate 5,156, forward strand.
TAAAATCGCCGGTAGCTTCTGCTGTCGGTTCGTATGGCCCGGGTGATTTTAAATTTAAAGATGTAAACGGTGATGGAAAAATAACAGCAGATGACAGGGTGGTCATTGGCAACCCTACCCCAAAATTCACCTATGGCGCTAATGTGAATCTAATCTACAAAAGAGTTAACTTAGGAGTAGAAATGGGTGGCGTTTATGGTAACGAGGTATTTCGTACCTGGGGTTCACTGGAGTCACCTTTTCAAAGAGTAAATTACTCGGCAGAAAAAATTGATAGATGGCATGGGGAAGGTACTTCAAACTGGGTGCCCATTATAAGCCAGGGGCATAGGTTCAATTATAATGGCTCTACTTATAATATTGAAGATGGCAGTTATTTCAGGTTAAGAAATATACAGTTAGGATATAATTTTAGCAATGGTTTAATTTCAAGAGCTAAAATAAAAAACTTAAGAGTTTACCTGAATATGCAGAATGTGAAAACCTGGAAAAACAATTTAGGATATACAGCCGAATACGGCGGGGATGCAACCTCTTTCGGATATGATAATGCAGGCGGTGCCATCCCAAGAGTAACAACAGTTGGCCTTAACGTAACTTTTTAAATTATTAAATTGATTTGAATATGAAAAAGAATAAACTTTTATTTTGGAGTGTTTTGATGATACTGCCCGTTATGGCTTCTGTGATGGGCTGTACAAAATTCCTGGATAGAAAACCCCTCACTGCCACTCTAGATGATTTAAAACAAGGTACCCTGGAAGGCCAGAGTTTTGGATTGTATAACACCTTAAGAAATTTTGCAGGGTTTTCATTGTTACCCTGGATTGATTTTCATAGCATACGGGATGATGATGCGATGAAAGGAAGCAGTGCTACAGATGGTGCAGAGGTAAATGCTGAATTTGAAACATTTCAATATAGTAAAGATGATTGGGCGCCAAATACCTATTGGAATGACCATTACTCCATGATAAACCTGGCAAATAAGGAATTATTTTTTGCCGACTCTTTAAAAGCTACAGATCCTGCTTCTCTTAGGAATATTGGGGAGGCCCGTTTTTTCAGGGCATACTCTTTTTTTGAATTGGTAAAAACTTATGGTGATGTGCCTTTGATTAATTTCTATTATACTAAAGCCACCGATGGGATAAAACCAAAATCCCCGGCCAGTGCCATATACGCCCAAATAGATTCTGATTTAGTTGTAGCCTCACAATATCTTCCGGTGAACTGGAACGTCGGGGGTACGAATATTTATCCCGGCAGGCTTACTAAAGGTTCCGCTAATACGTTATGGGCCCAAACCCATTTGTTCCGTCAAAACTGGGGTCGTGTTGTCGGTTTATGTAACCAGGTAATAGCCTCGGGTCAATATACACTTGCTATGAATTTTTCTGATATATGGAAAGATGGGGTAGGTGGTGTTGGTAAAAATGGCCCTGAATCTATTTTTGAAATGCAGGCAAGTGTTGGTGCCAATGGCACGGCTGATAATGGCACTAATTGGGGAACAAGTCAAAACGTCCGCCAGGGTGGCGCTACTAATGCCTGGAATTTAGGCTGGGGGTGGAACACACCTACCGATAAATTAGTCACCGACTGGGATGATTCAGATCCACGTAAACCTTCCACTATTTTATATTCAGGGCAGTATGATGGTGGCCCTGCCACGGGCGGTTATGGAGCTACTCTACCTCCGTATGCGCCGGGAGCATCCTTAGATCGGAAGTATTGGAACAAAAAAGTTTATTCTGATCCTGCCATGCGTTCTTTTACCGGCCAGATCTTTGGCAACGGCGGGGCATCGTGGATTAATCATAGGATATTAAGATATGCAGATGTAATTTTGATGCTTGCAGAAGCCAGTAATGAATCGGGAGATGGGGCTACTGCCGCCATCAACCTGGAAAAAATAAGAGATAGGGCAAGCGGAAATAAGGGTTCCGGTCGTACTATTGTTCCGCCGATTGCCTTTGTAAGCCAATCACAAATGCGTACCGCCATAAAGAATGAACGACGCTGGGAGTTTGCAATGGAAGGCTACAGGTTTTATGACCTGGTTCGCTGGGGTGATGCAATTACCGAATTAGGACCGTTGGGTTATACCAACCGATGTAGATTTTACCCCATTCCACAAAAAGCTATTGACCTGTCAAAAGTAAATGGGGTAGAAGTTTTGGTACAAAATCCTGAATGGCAATAATTATAATTTAATACTTACCTGTAATTTCAGGCTGGTAAAACAATAACACCTAAAAAAATAATGATGATGACAAATCTTAAAATTTTCAAAACAACCGGGATTTTAATGGTGACCCTGCTCATCGCATTTACCAGTTGTCAAAAACTATCCAGGCCAGCCCTTGGAGATTTTCCCAAAGATTCCAACCCTCCCGGTGGCCCATTAAAATTTTATGTTGCTTTTGATGGCACATCCACAAATCCTTTGATGAACGCTGTAGATAGTATCAAGGCAAATTTTCCGTCGGATAATCCACTGGTTTCTGTTTCGGGTATTAGCGGCAAAGCAATACAGGGAAATGGTACCCAGGCCATAAAATATCCCTCTGCAAATGATTTTAAAGGGGCAACAAGTTGCACTATATCCCTCTGGGTAAATAATACTGTTAACCCAAATACAGAACTTTTATTTTCCCTTTACAGTAAAGATTATTGGCACGAAAGCGGAGCTTTTTTATTGCTGGAACATGCCACACCTACAAGTTGTCAGCTTAAGTTTGCACTGCAGGATCATTGGGTAGAGTATATTGATAACTTTAATAAGCCATTATTTGATGGTAATTGGCACCACCTCGCCTTTACTTATGATGAAGCTTCTTCTACCGTAAAAGTATATTTTGACGGGGCTGAAGTGCCAACACCAGCAAGTGCTGCAGGAAATTTTGCGGGTCTCGGAAAGCTGAATTTAAAAAACGCCTCCAACCTTGTTGTGGGCGGATGGAACAAGCATGCCGGCCTCTCCGGACCGAAAGATAGCTGGATTAGCGCCTTTACCGGTAAGATGGATCAATTCCGTCTTTATGGAAAAGTTTTAACAGCCTCAGAGGTATCTGCATTATATAATTCTAAAATGTAAGTTGCTATATTCGGCATAAATAAAAAGGGCTGACAGCAATTGTTCAGCCCTTTTTTAAATGGAGTATATATGAAGGATCAATGTTTATAATTCCTGTTTTTCTTTGCACAATATGAATAAATACCGGTCTTATATAATTACTCTTTTGTCAATCTCTATCTCCATTTTTCTTTTTACAAAGTGCATTAATATTGCTAATGAGCAGCCTGGTACTGTAGTAACAAGTGATAGTAGTTTTGAAAAATATGCAGGTTCCCAAACCTGTGCCTCCTGCCATAAAGATATTTACGATAAACACATGTTGACGGCACATTTTCTTACTTCTGCAATTGCGACAGAAACAAATATTAAAGGAAGTTTTCAGCCCGGGATGAATTCCTTTGTTTACAATAATGGCAACAGCATTTCTATGGAAAAAAAGGCCGATGGTTTTTACCAGGCTGGATATATAAACGGTATAGAAAAAAAAAGCCAGCGTTTTGATATGGTGATCGGGTCAGGTACAAAAGGACAAAGTTATGCCTCATGGGTACATAATAAATTGGTACAATTACCCATCACTTATTTTACGGCGGCACACCAATGGTCTAACAGTCCCGGGTATCCGAATAAAATGGCTTTTAACAGGCCGATTACTTCACGCTGTTTAGAATGCCATTCAACCTATGCAGATAAAATATCCTCCACCGGCGTAGAGCCCGAAGAATTTGACAGGAACCGGATTATATCAGGTGTAGATTGTGAAAAATGTCATGGACCGGCAGGAAAGCATGTGGCGTTTCAAACAAAAAACCCCTTAGAAACAAAAGCAAAATATATTATCAATCCGGCTACTTTTTCCCGGCTGCAAAGTTTAGATATGTGTAGTTTATGCCATGGAGGTAGGTTACAAAAAAGCCAACCGTCTTTTGAGTTTACTGCAGGTGATAAACTTTCAGATTTCTTTGTGATGGACACAACAGCTAAGGATGCCAACAATATAGATGTTCATGGTAATCAATATGGATTGCTGGCGGCGAGTAAATGTTTTAAACTGAGTAAAACGCTAACCTGCATTTCCTGTCATAATACACATGAAAATGAAAAAGGTAAAATGGCTTTATATTCTCAACGCTGCATGACCTGCCATAGCATTGAACATAAAAATGATATGGTATGCAAATTGACTCATACCTTAGGCGGTGTAATAAAAACAAATTGTATAGATTGTCACATGCCAGAGCAACCCTCCATGGCAATTGCGGTTATTTTGCAGGGCGCCACAACTCCCACACCAGCTTCAATGAGGACGCATTATATTAAAATATACAACGATGAAACAAAAAAGATTTTAGCATATTTTAAAGATTCCGGCAATAAAATTTTATAGGGATTAATGTAAATATACTTTTAATTGAAAAAGATAATGTTTAATTTAAAAAAAGCGGGGCTCCTCATATTTATCCTTTCAGGTGTTATGCTTTCCTGCAATAAACCCAAAACATTATTTAGTTCTTTATCCCCTTCAATAACACATATCAATTTTGTAAATAAACCGGAAAAGAAAAAAATGTTAAGCATACTTTATTACCTATACTATTATAATGGGGGTGGGGTAGCTACCGGCGATATAAATAACGATGGCTTGCCGGATGTTTTCTTTACAGCAAATAGTAAGGCAAATAATAAACTTTACCTGAATAAAGGAAATTTTCAGTTTGAGGATATCACTGAAAAAGCTGGCCTGAAGGGCATTTCGGATTGGTGCACCGGCGCAACAATGGCGGATGTAAACGGAGACGGACTCTTAGATATTTATGTTTCTACCGTTAGTAATAAATATGGTTTAACCGGCTATAATGAACTGTATATAAATAATGGGAACGAAACATTTACGGAGAAATCTGCCCAATATGGCTTGAACACTTCCTGCTTTACTACCCAATCAGTATTTTTCGATTATGATCATGATGGTGACCTGGATTGTTATATTTTAAATCAATCGCACCACCCTCATGCCAATGTAGTGGATACCACTAACAGGCTTAAATATGATTCCAGTTCAGGTGATAGATTATATAGAAACGATATAAACACCAGCGGAAAATTTACCGACGTGTCTGCACAATCCGGAATTTATCAAAGCAACCTCGGGTACGGCTTAGGTATTGCCGTGGGCGATATTAATAATGATGGGTGGGATGACATGTATATTGGTAATGATTTTCACGAGAACGATTATTACTACATTAATCAGAAAAATGGAACCTTTAAAGAAGATGGTGCTAATCATTTCCGGCATTACAGCCGCTTTAGTATGGGGAACGATATTGCAGATTACAACAACGATGGTCAGTTGGATGTAGTAACCGTAGATATGTTACCAGGCGATGAAAAAACTTTAAAAACTTATGGCAGCGATGAAAATCCGGATATTTATAAAGTAAAACTGGAATTGAATGGCTACCAGAATCAATTTTCAAAAAATTGTTTACAACAGAATAATG
>JBDSDN010000071.1:0-4487 GCA_039920545.1 Ferruginibacter sp.
TTACCGGATTCTGTTCGTCAATAATGAGGATATTCTGTTCATCAAAAAAATCGTAGTCTTTTATATTTTTATTAGTCGTAATTAGTTTTTTATTCAGGCCCATCGCTTCAAATGGCCTGAAGGTTAATCCGGTCTGATTGGCTTTGTGCACGTCCAGTAATATTTCTGCAGCGGCTATTTCCTCCAGCATTTCAGTGTAATTCATTAGCTTAAATACCTGCCGGGTATATTTGCTTTCAAAATGTTTTTCCCGGTAGGCTTTAAAACAAAAAGAAATATTTAACCCTTCTAATTTTTCTGCAATTTTCTCAAGCAGGCTGTGCCGCCTATCGTAAGTAGAAAGGTTATAAACCTTGTAAAGAATGGCGGCAGTTTTGTTTTCATAAAAATAAAAATTACTCAAAAATATATACCCATATTTTTTGCAGTCTTCAGGGTCAAAGCTGTATACCCTGTCAAACCAGTCTTTAATTATTATTTTACGTGGAAAAAATTCAACTGAATCCCAATAGTAAGCCACGAAAAAATTTGTTTTATTTCTTAATAATTTAAGATTGTGATCCTCAATCATGTCCGGGCGTATGATAAGAATGGTATCATACTGCTCCCTAAGTTTATCGATGGCTATACCTATAACCTTTTCATGGTACGTTTTTTTTAAATTCGTTTTTTTAAATTTTTTAAGGAAGAAATTGCGAACCCGCTGAGGGAAACTTTTGTACCTGAATGTTGGTGTTTGCAGGTCCAGAAAATCAATTTGATACCCGGTATACTGCTTTAGGCCAAGCCGAATTGTTTCCATCATTCCAAAACGTTCCGGCCCTACCAGTAATAATTGCTTCATACTTTATTAAAGTAAATGATTTTTTTATTAATTTTTTTACCTGGGAGAGGATCCTGGAATGTAAATTTTGCCGCCTGGTATTTTTGATATCAGGAAAAAGAATAAAGCGCTACTCAGGTTCATTATTGTTCTTCCACCAGCGATAACCAATAACCCCTACAATGGCAAATGGGGAGAGCATTAAATATAAAATACCTTTGTTTAACCCTGAAGCCGGTTTTTCTCCCAGCTGTGCAGCAGTTTTGGTACACATGGCACATTGCGCTTCTGCCATAAAGCCATTTAATGAAAAGAAGAGAATTATAATAGAAATGAAAAGGCATTTTTTCATAGTGCAAAAATACGCCTGAAATATGGTAATAAAAAAACCTCGCAATTATTTTGCGAGGCTTGTGGGCCCACCAGGATTTGAACCTGGGACCCTCTGATTATGAGTCAGATGCTCTAACCAACTGAGCTATAGGCCCTGTTATTTTTTTAATAACCGGGTGGCAAAAGTAAGTAAATCCAGATATTTGCCGAAACGTTTTTTAAATAAATGGCAAATACAAAAAATATCATCTTCGATCTGGGCGGCGTTTTATTGAATATAGACTACCAAAAAACTTTTGATGCCTTTCGGCAGCTGGGGTTTACGCATTTTGAACACATGTATTCCCAGTATACTGCCGATGCCCTTTTTAAAAAATTAGAAACAGGTAAAATATCAAAAGAAGATTTTTACAAAACCTTAATCAACCAGCTTCCGGGTATTTCCGAACAGGATATAACCGAAGCCTGGAACGCCATGCTACTTGATTTTAGGCTGCCGAGCCTGAATTTTTTACAGACGCTATCAGCAAACCACCAGCTTTTTTTATTAAGCAACACAAATGCTATTCATTTTCCCGCCTTCAGGCAAATTTTTTTTCAGGAAACAGGGATGGTTTCCATTGATGATTTTTTTACTAAAGCTTATTATTCTCATCTCATAAAACTACGTAAGCCAGAGAAAGCCGTTTTTGAATTTGTTTTGCAGGATGCAGGCATTCTTGCAGCAGAAACTTTATTTATAGATGATTCTTACAATAACATAGAAGCCGCCATGAGCCTGGGTTTTAGCACACATTTATTGGTAGCTGGGGAAACAATAGAAACCCTTGATTATTCAAAGTAGGCCTTATTTTACCTCTTCGTACTCAATATAATCTTCGTTAGAATTTTTTGAGGCCGGGTTTACGGGAGTAGTTTTTAAATTAACATTCTGGCCCTGCTGCTGACCCTGCATCTTTTGATGCATTTCATTCATCTTACCTTTCATCTGTTTAGTGGTATTATAAATGGGTATAATAAAATCAAAAATCAATTTGTAAACCATGTACAGCACAAACAGTTCAAAAGCTAATTTTAAAATATTCATGAGGCAAAGTTATAGAAGCGTAAAATATATTGCTGTTAAATTTTAAGCCTGCGGCAAGGGTTTTATTTAGGGCTATCTGCATATAAACCATACTCAGCAACAGCCCGGGCTATCCGCTGTACCTTCGCCAGGCAAGCCGGCTGTACCGGTCAACCTGTCTCGGTGCCGCTCCTATCACGCAGCCCATCAGCCATAAAATTTCTGCCGGGCACGGGAACTCTCTACCCCGGGCAGGTCTCAATAAAAAAAACGCTACACTCATTCATTTATTCTCAGCAAGTTCTTTTACATATTTTGGATGTTATATATAGGTTTAGTATATTTGCACCGGAAAAAGAAACAGAAAAGAAGGGAACGGAGGCGTTCCCTTCCTCTTTTTAAAGAATATGAGCACGGAAACGCAAATAGAAACGGTACAGAAGCTATTGCAGCCTTTGTTGTTTGATGATATTTTCCTGGTAGAAATCAAAGTACGGCCTGTAAATAATATCAAAATATTTTTAGATGCAGATAGCGGCCTGGGGATTGAGAAATGCATCAAAATAAATCGGGCTTTGTACAAGATCATGGAAGAAATGGGCATTTATCCAGACGGGGATTTTTCCCTGGAAGTCTCCAGCCCCGGTATAGAAGAGCCGCTGAAGTTGCACCGTCAATACGTAAAAAATATTGGCCGGGAGGTAGAGGTAGAAGTCTTTAATTTTACCGCTCCTGATGATGCTGCCAGTAAAGAAGGGCTAAAGAGACAGGGTAAACTCATTGCGGTAAATGAAGATAGTCTGGTATTAGAATTTAACGAAGGCAAAGGCAAAAAAGCCCTGATACAAAAAATGACTATACCCTTAGCAGAAATAAAACAAACCACGGTTTTAATAAAATTTAATTAACACGAAAACACCCTGCCGGCGGGGATAAGAGAGCGCCCGGAGCGGAATATGGCAAGTATTAATTTAATAGACTCATTCCAGGAATTTAAGGAAGCAGAAAATATTGATCGTCCCACGCTCATGAAGGTAATGGAAGATGTTTTTAAAACATTGATCCGTAAAAAATATGGCAGTGATGATAATTTTGATGTGATTGTAAACGATCAGAAAGGTGACCTGGAAATTTTTCGCCGACGCACTATTGTAGATGATGATGATCTCTACAATACTCTTACCGAAATTGAATTAAAGGACGCCATTAAAATAGAGCCTGATTATAGCGTCGGGGAAGAGTTGTATGAGGCGGTAGATATTCAGAAAGAATTTGGCCGCAGGGCCATACTTGCCGGTAAGCAAACATTGGCAGCACGTATAAATGATTTAAAGAAAAATATTCTCATTAAAAAATATGAGGATAGGGTAGGCGATATCGTTAGTGGGGAAGTGTACCAGGTCTGGAAAAAAGAGGTGCTTATCCTGGATGAAGACAGCAACGAAATGTTATTGCCCAAATCAGAACAGATTCCTTCCGATTATTTTAAAAAGGGAGAAACCATACGGGCAGTTGTAAAAAAAGTAGAATTAAAAAACAGCCAGGCCATTATTATCCTTTCCCGTACCAGCCCCTTGTTCCTGGAGAAATTGCTGGAAATAGAAGTACCGGAAATATTTGATGGTTTAATTGTTGTAAAGAAGATTGTGAGGGATCCCGGCGAAAGAGCAAAAGTTGCCGTGGAGAGTTATGATGACAGGATAGATCCCGTCGGCGCCTGCGTAGGTATGAAAGGCAGCCGTATACATGGTATCGTCAGGGAATTAAAGAATGAAAATATAGATGTAATTAACTGGACAGCCAATACGCAATTACTTATTCAGCGTTCGTTAACGCCGGCAAAAATTACCAGCATAGAATTAGATACTGAAAAAAGTCATGCAAACGTCTACCTTAAGCCAGACCAGGTCTCCCTCGCCATCGGGCGGCGGGGTGTAAATATCAAACTGGCATGCGAACTTACTGGCTACGAAATAGATGTCTTCCGGGATAATGAAGGCGAAGATGATGATTTTGATATTGACCTGGAAGAATTCTCAGATGAGATAGAACCCTGGGTAATTGAAGCCTTAAAAAAAGTCGGTTGCGACACCGCCCGTTCCGTACTGGATTTAACAGCCGAGGAGCTGGAACGCAGAACAGACCTGGAAAAAGAAACTATTGTAGAGTTAAGAAAAGTTTTGCAGGAAGAATTTGAAAAGGAATAGGTTAATTAATAATAGGATTAAATAGAAGATAAAAATTTCCCGGTTTGTACGGGAGCTT
>JBDSDN010000072.1:0-4618 GCA_039920545.1 Ferruginibacter sp.
GTGATCATAAATTATTTCAGAAAAGCCGATCTTAAGACCTGATCTTATCAGATTTATTATTAGGTGTGTCCTCAAGAAATCATTAATGAAAAGTATTTCTGTAAAAAAATAGTCGTTTCATCAACCAGGAGTAGAGAGCTAAGAGAAATATACACCTGATTTCGATAATACAAAGACCAATCCTGGAATATTGAAACTTTAGCCTTCTTATTCAGGTCGTTTAATTAAATTATTGAATGCCGCTTGTATTGAAGGATAGAGAAAGGTGAAACCTGTATCCTGTATTTTTTTGCTATTCACTGTATTGCTCTTTAATACTTCCGTACTGCGGCTACCCATCATAATTTTTAAGATAAATTCAGGCACATGCATGGGAATATAAAATTTTCCTTTTATGCGCTGTGCAAGTTGTAGAATCAGATTTTTATTACTGACTGTTTCCGGGGCTACAGCATTATAACTCCCTTCCATTGCACTATTTTCTATAGCAGAAATATACATACGGCAAAGGTCATCAATATGAATCCAGCTCACTATTTGTTTTCCACTTCCTAAAATGCCGGCAACGCCAAACTTCACAGGCTTTATAAATTCTGCTAATGCCCCTCCTTCTTTACTTAAAACAATCCCGGTTCTTAATTTGCATACCCGTATACCTAAATCTTGTGCACCCTCAATGCTTTGTTCCCATAGTCTGCATGTTTCTCCTAAAAAATCATCAGCAGGTTTTTCATCTTCAGAAAAAAAATGGCCAGCAATTTTATCTTCACCATACCAACCGGTAGCTGAGGCGCTCACTATGGCTTTTACTGCATGAGAATTATTTTTTAATGTATTTATAAGTAACTCACTGCTTTTGGTACGGCTCTCCAGGATTTCTTTTTTGTAAGCCGGTGTCCATTTTTTATCTACTACGCCGGCGCCAGCGAGGTGAATGATAAAATCTGCTTTTTGTACCGCAGTAATATCTACCGTTTGCTTTTGTATATCCCATAAGGCAAAGGATGTTTCACCTGCAGTTTTTTTGCCCTCCAGTGACCTGGTAAGTATGATGGTTTTGTACCCTTTTTTTGCTAAATGCTCTATGAGTTTTTTGCCAACCAGCCCGGTGCCGCCCGTTATTAATACTGTCTGCATTTATAAATATATTAATTTACAATCATAACAGCATTTAAGGTTATTTGTTTTATAAATTATGATTTCGTAAACCTATTTTAATCGTAAATTTATAAAAAGCCATACTAGATGAAATTCACTATTTTCTTATTAGCAGCTATCTTTCTTATCACCACTGGTCCTGCGTTTTCTCAACAAATTACTTTTTCTGAGGTGCAGAAAGAAGATAGTAAAAAAATGAATTTTGAAATTCTCGGCAATTTTAAAGGCAACAACCTGGTTTATAAAAATATTAACCGCAAACACTACATAACAGTGTATGATAAGGATATGCACATAGCTGAAAATGTAAAGCTTGGCTTCATCTCAGATAAAACTTTTAACCTGGATTTTGTAAGCTATCCCGATTACTTTTTTATAATTTACCAATACCAGAAGAACAATGTTATTTACTGCAAGGCTGCTAAAATGAGTGAGAGAGGGCAAATAATTGGGGAAGTTTTGAACCTTGATACCACGAGAGTGAATCTGTTCAATGATAATAAGATATATTATCTCACCAACAGCGAAGACAAACAAAGAATTCTTTTGTATAAAATGCAGCATAAAGACAATGAGATGTCGCTGGCTACAAAACTCTTTGATGCATCATTGCAATTGCTCGATAGCACCCGGAATGTTTTTGCGTATAATGACCGGCGGGAAACCTATGATGATTTACAGGTTGGAAATGATGGCACTTTTCTTTTTGCAAAAGAAACGGGAAACGGTAGAAATGATTATACCCGGAAGTTAGATATTTTTTACTCCAAGCCAAATACTGCTTCCCTTACCCGGCACGAAATTCTGCTGGATGATAAATATATTGAGGATGTAAAAATTAAAATAGATAATTTAAACAATCAATACATATTGAATTCATTTTCTTACAGAAAAAACTTTGGCAATATTGACGGGCTTTTTACGGTAATAATTAATAAAGAAAATTTTGCCGTAACTAAAAAAGCTATTACGGTATTTGATGACAGCATCCGCCGCAGACTATCCGGTAAAACTGAGTGGCGTACCGCCTTTAATGATTTTTCTTTTCGCAATATTATATTAAAAAAAGACGGAGGCTTTTTGCTGACCACGGAAGAATATTACACACAAACCCGCAATACCCGGTGGAACAGCAGGGACTATTATTACAACCCTTACAGTACTCCCGGGTATTATAATTTTCAAAGAGATTATTATGGTTACTACAACAGCGGCCTTTATCGTAACAGCAACCAGGATATTATTTATAATTATAATGATGTATTGATATTCAGTTTTAATAAAGATTTAAAACCAGAATGGAACAGCATTATCAATAAAAAGCAAAGTGATTATGAATCAGATAATTTTCTCTCGTTTTCTACGTTAAATATGGGCGCCGAAATTCATTATCTTTTTTTGCAAAAAGATAATAATAAGCAGGTAGTAAGCGATTTTGCGCTGCAGCCCGGCGGGCAGATAAAAAGATACCCTACATTTAAAAGTGGAGAAGTTGGGTATGAGTTTATGCCCCGTTTGGCGAAACAGGTAGGGGCTCACCAAATCATTATTCCCTGTCTCTTGCGAAGCAGCATTGCTTTTGCACGTGTTGATTTTTTATAATGGTCTTTCCCGGGTTAATAGTAATTATAATTTTTTAAGTTGATTTTTAAATAGCATTTTTGCACCCGTTACGTTATCATTCTAATTATTATAATTATTCATTGTGACAGGCACTTTTAAAGCCAATAATCCCTATAATAACTTTTTGCTTTTTGTTTATGGGCTCCTTTTAAAATTACCTGTTTTTTTATTTCCTAAACCTCCCCAGCTAAATCCTTTAGATGGTATTTTGTATAAGAACCTGTTGCAGTTACTATCACCAGTGGGAAATGGTTTTCACCCTGTGTATAGCATCATTACTTTTGTCTTACTATACCAGCAAGCCCTGTCCTTCAATGGGGCTGTGAACGCACAGCGTCTCCACCAAAAGCATAATTACCTTACAGGTATGAGTTATTTATTAATAACCTCGCTCTTCAGTGAATGGTTTAGTCTTTCTGCCCCACTTATTGTGAACTCAATGCTGATATGGATTTGGTCTAAATTATGTACCCTGCATAATTCGCCCCAGGCGAAAACGGCTATATTTAATATAGGTTTTGTAACTGGCATTGCTGCTTTTTTTTATTTTCCTGCTATCGCATTTGTGATCCTGATTATGGTAGGGCTCACAATTGCCCGACCATTTAAATTGCGGGAGTGGCTCATGGGGCTGGTAGGCATTCTCACCCCTTTTTATTTTTTCGCTTCCTGGCTTTTCATTTCTGATAATTGGAAAAGTTACCGCCTGCCGGGAATTGCGGTTACATTACCTGCGTTTAAGGAAGGAAGGTGGGCCTATGCGGCAACCATGTTAATATTAACCACTGTGCTCATCGGATTTTTTTTTATACAAAATAATTTGCGGCGCCAGGTGGTGCAGACCCGTAAAAGCTGGCAGTTGATTTTTTTATATTTACTTGTAGCTTCTTTTGTACCATTTTTAAATGCCACGCATAGTTTTAATTATTGGATATTATTAGCTGTTCCCGTGTCGCTTATTACCGCCACAGCATTTCTGTACCCGGAAAAAAAATGGTTTCCCCTAACCATGCATTGGGGTATGGTGGCCATTTGTATAGCTATCGGTTATTTTGTAAAATAAATTTTTGCAGCCCAGCCCTGTTATTTCAATTATCATTAGTCCCGCTTTTCGCTATTACTCCCCGCCCAGGGCGGGGCGGTAGCCGTTGCAATCGGGGCTGATATTTGGCCAGCAAATTTTCACAGCAACATTTACCAGGGTGCCTTTTTAAATAATCAGCGGCTATGTGAAGTTCCCAAAGTAAACGTTATAAAAAATTCATAATTCATACTTCACAATTAAGCACCCATATCCGTAATTTTACATTTATCAACTTAATTAAAAGTTATGAAGTTTGGCGTAGTTGTTTTTCCGGGGTCTAATTGCGATAGAGATATGGTAGAGGCTCTTGAAAAAGATTTGCAGCAGCAGGTAATTACCTTATGGCATAAGGATAAGGACATCAGTGCTTTTTCGATGGAAGATTGTATTGTGCTTCCAGGGGGATTTAGCTACGGCGATTATCTTCGGTGTGGTGCTATTGCCCGCTTTAGCCCCATGATGAAAAGTGTTATTGATTTTGCAAAAGAAGGCGGAAAAGTTTTGGGTGTGTGTAACGGTTTCCAGATATTGTGCGAAAGCGGCTTGTTGCCGGGAGTCTTGCTCCGCAACAGCAGGCAACAGTTTGTTTGTAAAAATATTTACGTAAAGGACCCTGAAAATAATTATATCTTAAAACTTCCTATAGCCCATGGCGAAGGGCGGTACCATGCCAGCCAGGAGGTTTTAAAATCTTTAAAAATAAATGAACAGGTTATATATACTTATTGCGATGCAGCAGGGAATGTTACAGAA
>JBDSDN010000073.1:0-34739 GCA_039920545.1 Ferruginibacter sp.
TTATTATGGATATGGGAATTTATGAAGGGGATTACCCCGGCGTATGTAAATTGAGCGAAGCTGAAAAATATTTAAATAACTCTCCCGATCCTGATTTAATTTTAAATCTTTTTCAATATATCAAGCAATAGCATTGTATTATAGCTCTAATCCTGGTTATTTAATAACAAGAATGGGAATCAATTTGTGAAGGGTATTACAGTCGACTCAATTTGTCTTTCAGGAACAGCAAGTCTTATACAATATTAAAAAAGTTTACCAGCTACCTGTTTCTGGCGTTGTATTATTTTACTAGATAAAATTCAAACCTTTAACATAGATTAAACGTTGGTAATAATTCGTAAATAATGTAATGCAGGATTCTAAAACGAATACCTTTGCATAGTAATAGAAAGAATGGAAATTAAACCCGGGCCACTTTTAACGGAAATAAATAATCCTCAGGATTTAAAAAAACTTACCAAAAGGCAAATGCTACAGGTAAGTGAAGAGTTGCGCCAATACATAATTGATGTTGTAAGTGTTTATGGTGGCCATTTTGGCGCCAGCCTGGGTGTTGTAGAATTAAGCGTGGCTTTGCATTATGTTTTTAATACACCCCATGACCAATTGGTGTGGGATGTAGGCCACCAGGCTTACGGCCATAAAATTCTTACAGGTCGCAGGGATGTTTTTCCAACCAACAGAAAATATCATGGCCTAAGTGGTTTTCCTAAACGCAGCGAAAGTGAGTACGATACCTTTGGTGTTGGCCATTCCTCTACTTCTATAAGTGCAGCTTTAGGCATGGCTATGGCCAGTTATTATAAAGGCGAAAAAGACAGGCAGCATATAGCAGTAATTGGTGATGGCGCTCTGACGGCTGGCCTTGCCTTTGAAGCCATGAACCATGCCGGGGCAGCTAATAGTAACCTCCTGATTATATTGAATGACAACTGCATGAGCATTGACCCTAATGTTGGTGCCCTAAAAGAATACCTTACTGACATTACCACTTCCCACACTTACAATAAAGTAAAAGACGATGTCTGGAAATTATTGGGAAAACTACCGGTAGGTAAATCTTTTACCAGGTCTATGGCACAAAAACTTACTGACGGTTTAAAAGGTATTGTCAGCAGCAGCGCCAATTTATTTGAAGCGTTAAACCTTCGCTATTTTGGCCCCATTGATGGGCACAACATTACCAAACTCATTGACACATTAAAAGATTTAAAAGATATACCCGGTCCTAAAATCTTGCATATTAAAACCATTAAAGGCAAAGGGTATGATTTGGCTGAAAAAGACCAAACTATATGGCATGCCCCCGGTTTATTCGATAAAATCACTGGCGAAATCAAAAAGAAGTCCTTCGACATTCCCCAACCACCAAAATACCAGGATGTATTTGGCCATACTATTATTGAGCTGGCAGAAATGAACGATAAAATCATGGGTATTACACCTGCGATGCCCAGCGGTTCTTCTTTAAAATACATGATGGCAAAAATGCCAGACCGTGCTTTTGATGTTGGTATTTGTGAGCAGCATGCGGTTACACTAAGTGCCGGACTGGCCACTCAGGGCATGCGTGTTTTTTGCAATATCTATTCTTCTTTCATGCAGCGGGCCTACGATATGGTTATACATGATGTTGCCATACAAAAATTGCCCGTAGTATTTTGTTTAGACAGGGCAGGTCTTGTTGGCGAAGATGGACCCACCCATCATGGATGTTATGATATTGCCTACATGCGCTGTGTTCCCAATATGATAGTAAGTGCGCCGATGAATGAAAAAGAATTGCGTAATCTCATGTACACCTCACAGTTAGAGACTACAACAAACCCTTTTGTAATCCGCTACCCCCGTGGCGAGGGCGTAATGCCGGAATGGAAAACGCCTTTTGAAGAGATACAGATTGGCAAGGGGAGAAAATTAAAAGACGGAAAAGAAATTGCGATTCTTTCTTTCGGTCATCCGGGAAATTTTGCTGCGGCAGCTATACGGGAGGTAAGGAATGAAGGGATTAATCCGGCTCATTATGATATGCGTTTTGTAAAGCCGTTGGATGAAGAATTGCTCCATGAAGTTTTCGGCAAATACAGTAAGATCATTACCATAGAAGATGGCACTGTTGTTGGCGGCTTTGGCAGCGCTATATTGGAATTTATGAATGAACATGGCTACAAAGCCAGTGTAAAAATAATGGGTATACCAGACCGGTTGGTGGAGCATGGTACGCCAAAAGAATTGTACAACGAAATTGGGATAGATGCCAATGCAATTGCAGAAGTGCTGAGGGAAATGGTGACATTAAAAACCCGGGCCGTAGCTAAAGTATAATTTAATTTTGGCGGTCAGCATTGCTCATAAGTCAGCAGTTGATCGGGCCTTACGCAGTAGTCCTCGTTCATTCGTACCTCACTCACTGCGGGCTACTTGCTCCAGTCCCGCCGCTTTTCAACAGAAAATATTTCCTCAGCCATTAAAAATGCAGATTTAGATTTTCCAAATACTTTAAAAATTCCATCTCATTTTTAGAATATTTTTTATATTTTCCCCCTTAATACTAACATTACTTTTCATACGAATTTATTAATTCAATGAATAATTTTACAAAACCACAACGGCTGAAAATAGGGCAAGGAATGATCAGTGGCTACATTGCTATTTTTCTTTCCATCCTTGCATTGGTAAGCATTTTGTGTTTCCGCTATCCTGAAAAATTAACTACGCCAGAGTTCCGGGAAGTCTATACAGCACAATCTATGCAGACGCTTGTTAAAGCGGTTATTATTGTAGCGCTTGCATTTTCATTATTAAGTTTTGTATTGAGTAAAAAAATAAAACTTGGTGCTATTGCTGCTTTTATAGCCGGGCTGGCCATCGCATTGGGCGCCTTTAAAGTTCATGGCTCTGAGGTTGCAAAATCATCCTGGTATTTTGGCCTGGATTGGATGCTACTGGATCTACTGCTTATGACGGTAATTTTTATTCCCATAGAATTATTCTTACCAAAAAATAAAGAGCAAACAAAATTTCATGAAGAGTGGCGTACCGACCTTGTTTATTTTGTGATCAGCCATTTATTCATCCAGTTTTTTGGGATCATCACCCAAAAGCCGGCTGTGTTATTTTTTAGCTGGATAGGGTTAGATAAAATTCATGACTGGATACAACATTTGCCATTTGTTCTTGCACTGCTTATTGCTTTTTTCACGACAGATTTTTTTCAATACTGGGCTCACCGTATTTTTCACAATCATGTGTACTTATGGCGTTTTCATTCGGTGCACCATTCTACGCAGCACATGGATTGGCTTGCGGGCAGCCGTACCCATTTCATAGATATTTTTTTTACCCGGGCAATGACCTTTATCCCTTTATATGTATTGGGTTTTTCTACCGCAGTTTTTAACGTGTACATCATTTTTATTGCCATACATGCGGTACTTATTCATGCAAATACCCGGATCAATTTTGGATCCCTAAAATACATCATCACTACACCGCAGTACCACCATTGGCACCACTGCGAAGACCCGGCATACTACGGTAAAAACTTTGCCTCTATTTTTCCTTTTATTGATATGATGTTTGGCACTTATTATTTACCCGGCAAAGTATGGCCTGCAGGCACTGGCGTTCATGAATCACAATACCCGAAAGGATTTTTAAAACAAAGTATTTATCCATTTACAAAAAGCCCGTTTGATAATAACCTGCGGATGGATGAACAAAGCAATCGCTGATATTCACAAAACTTTTTATGGAATTTTTTTCATGTTGCGTCTAAAGTAAAACGCTTCTCTTGAAAGTTTTATTCGTTGCTACAATATTTTTTACAGTCATATCTTCATTTGTCTGTAAAAAAAAATTTAAAAATATAGCACATCACCAGGAAAATAGTATTACTGCAGCCAATGAAAAAATAAATCTTCGCTTGAAAACTTATGCAACACTCGCCAAAAAGTTCGTTACAAACAATAACTTCAGCAGTTCATTTTATTGTTTGATAGATATGAAAATTCCTTCCGGGAAAAAGCGATTTTTCATTTACGACCATAAAAGCGATTCTGTAATCAATGCCGGTTTGGTAACGCATGGCAGCGGCTCAGATACAGAAACGGGCTTTCTCACATTTTCCAATGTCCCACACAGTAATGCAACTTCTTTGGGAAAGTATAAGATCGGCAAAGCCTATTTTGGAAAATTTGGCCTGGCATTTAAGCTATATGGACTTAATAACAGCAACAGCACTGCTTTTGCAAGGGCAGTAGTATTGCATTCACATCCTAATGTACTAGCTTATGAAGTTATTCCTTCACCAATTTTGTGAGTTGGGGTTGCCCCACTGTAAACCCTGCTTTTTTAAAGATCCTTCAAAATAAAATTGACAACAGCAGTAAACCTATTCTGTTATATATCTTTTATTAAAAGTTTTGGGTTTTTGTCCCTCTCCTTTGGAGAGGGGTTGGGGTGAGGTATTAATTCATCGGTATTTCTATTGCAAGTAATGCTGCATCCTCATTTGCTTTTATGGTAAAGCTATCTACATCAGAAATGCCTATTGCATCTCTCGTACTTAATTTTTTACCATCTACTTCTGCTGCACCATTTATCACTACTAGGAAAACTCCATTGCCTTTAAATGCATTGTTATAGTTTATTTCTTTTCCTGCTTCCAGGTTTGTGAGTGAAAAACGGGCATCTTGGTTTATCCATAATGCGTCATCTCCTTTTACCGGAGATACAACTATTTGCCATTTATCATTCCTGTCTTTTTCATCAAAAGTTCTCTGGTCGTATCGTGGGGTTATATTTCTTTGTTTCGGAAAAACCCAGACCTGGAAAAGCGTCACAGATTCTGTTGCAGAAGCATTAGCTTCAGAATGTTGAATGCCACTGCCCGCACTCATTATCTGAACGTCACCAGCTTTTATAATCCCTTCGCCGCCGGTACTGTCTTTATGTTTTAATGCCCCTGTAAAAGGTATGGTTACAATTTCCATATTATCATGAGGATGCTTCGGAAATGCGCCACCACCGGCAATAAAATCATCGTTCAATACCCGTAATAATCCAAAATGTACTTTTTCAGGATTGTGATAACCACCAAAGCTGAAATAATGCGCAGGTTTCAGCCAACCATGATCGGCCATGCCCCTGTCTGCTGCTTTATAAATTATTGATTTCATAACAAATTAACTTTATTGATGTTTAAACATCAAATATAATACCAATTAAAAAATATCTGACATTTTAGCAAGGTGATAGCAGCACGCCTGCCTGACCGGACAGGCAGGGATGACATGTGTCTTCTCTAATAAAAACGGATTTAAAAAATGCCCCTTAAAAAGAGACATAAAAATTTCTATGTAGCAAAATCTGTTTCTCTAATTCACCCCTGGCCGTTCGGGTATGCGGGTGTGGTTTTATCTCCCTAATTTAAATGGCTGAAATCATCCGCCGTTAGAGCAACGCTCTCATCATTTTGCCTGTCTTCATTAAATTCTATAATGAAATTGTTTCTGCCATCGCCTGTAAGGATGTGCAGGTATTTTTGTTGTACCAGTTCCAGCATATTAAGGAAAAGGAAAATGGCATGTATACGGTTCTCACACACCTCAAATATTTTTTCAAAAGAAAGCGTTTTTTCTTTGCTGCTTATTTCCAGCATATATTCTCTTATCCCTTCCATGGTATAGTTATATTGTACCACGGTATGAACCGGCCGGTTATTTTTTTCCTGCAGGCGCTGTACTACTTTTTCAAAAGCCTTCATCAGCTTAAATAGCGATACAGTCTGTATTTCTGTTCCTTCGCCAGCTTCTTCCCCAATCTGCGATAATTCCTTTTGCAGGTTTCCCCTTTTTATCATCATCATCCTTGATGCCTCCATTTCCGCCATCAGTACGCTTGCTTCTTTAAATCTCTTGTATTCAAGAATTTTATTTATTAATTCCTGGCGTGGATCTATTTCGTTACCGGCTGCATCTAATTCTTTCCGGGGCAATAACATTTTTGCTTTTATCCGCATTAGTGTACTGATGAATAAAATAAATTCGCTGCTTAGTTCAATATTTAATTTTCCGGCGTCATGAATATGATCCAGGAAATCGTTTGTGATTTTTGTAATGGGAATATTATATATATCCAGTTCGTCTCTTTCTATAAAAAAAAGCAAGAGATCAAATGGTCCTTCAAACTGGTCAAGTTTTATCTGGTAAGTTTCATTGTTCACTGACTAAAATTTTTGTGATAAAAGTGCAGGTAAAAATAGGTTTTTGTTTTTAATAGACCTTCTCTTTAAGTGTATACCTCCCTGGGTTTACTTTACCAGTATACCTGCCCAAATTTAAATCCCCACTTACCCGATTTATTTTTATAAAGGACGCTGTTGAAGCGCATCCCTTATCTCCATCAATAAAATATCTGTAGAGGTTGGCCCTGACGGCGCAATCTCTTCTTGTTTATTCAATGAATTTACTACTTTGATGATAGAGAAAAGAACAAATGCCACAAGAACAAATTTTATAAGGGCCGCCAAAAATTTCCCATATTTTACTGCCCCCCACATTAATTGATCAATGTCCGCAACGCCTGCCGCTTTAAGAGCGGGGGTGAGCAAAAGAGGAGTTATCACATCATCTACCAGGGAAGAAACAATAGCTCCAAATGCCGCCCCGATAATTACTGCAACTGCCAGGTCTACAATATTTCCTTTTAAAGCAAATGCTTTAAATTCTTTAATAAATGCCATAAAACATAATTAAATGATGAAAAATATATTTTTCTTAAGATACATAAATCCCCGTTTAAAAAACATTTTAAAAGAATTAATTAATAATTCACCTTTGCGCTTTAAAAATTTTAACCCCCCAGATTTTTTGAATAACAAATTTTTAAACTGGTTTCTTTTTGTAACACTTTCGTTTATCTGGGGCAGCAGTTTTATACTCATGAAAGAAGGCCTGGAAAAATTAACCGCTTTTCAGGTAGCATCTTTGCGAATAATTTCCTCCGGCCTGGTGCTGCTTCCCACAGCTATTAAAACCTTTAGAGAAATACCTAAAAATAAAATCGGCACTATTTTTATATCAGGCTTATTGGGCAGCCTTTTACCAGCATATTTATTTTGTATTGCAGAGCAAGGTATTGACAGTGCTTTGGCGGGTGTTTTAAACTCTCTTACCCCTATTTTCGTCATCATTTGCGGAGCCCTGTTCTTTCAAAATGTCACGACCAGGTATAAAATTTTAGGGATAATTATTGCATTTGCCGGCAGTGTCTTATTGTTTTTTAGCCAGCCTGGGGTTTCTCAGCCAGGTAATACATTGTATGTTTCTTTAATAGTGTTGGCCACCATATTGTATGGGTTTAATGTAAATATGGTACACCGGCATCTCAGCGCTATTCCTTCCATAAGGATAGCTGCCCTGGCCTTATCACTTAATGCAGTTCCTGCTTTAATAGTACTCTATTTTACTAACTATTTTAAGCTCGATTTTACAGACAGAGGTATATTGTTCTCCACTGCATTTTCATTTGTGCTCGGTATATTTGGAACTGCCATTGCTACTATTCTTTTTTATATATTGTTGAAAAGGGCAGGGTCTATTTTTGCCTCTATGGTTACTTATGGTATACCAGCTTTTGCAATTATGTGGGGAATAATTTATGGAGAACAGGTTGGCATACTCCAGGCCATTTGCCTGGGCATTATATTGGTTGGGGTGTTTGTCGCCAATCGTAAAGCCAACATTAAAGTAAATGTTCCCGTTTAAATTTTTTTTAAGGTTTAATAGTGTAGGTTACTGAAGAAATAAGTTGATCGCTGGTTAATCCCAAATGTTATAAATAAAAAAAAAACTTGCACTGCAATTCAGGCTTTTAAACATATTGGGTATTTACCCTTAGCCGGCTTAATTAAAAATCAGCTTTTTCTTTACCCCCGGGTAGTGATCAAAAAACACGATTTCTTTTTTTCGCTCATCTACCAGAGCCTTGCTGGCAAGAATTTCCAGGCCTTGTTTATTATAGAATTCAAGATACAAAGTATCCCCCTTTTTGCTGTACCTGCCGGGATAGCGGGTATTTTTTACACTGTCAAATAATTGACGGTAATATTCAAAAAAATTATTTTCTTTTATTTCAAAGTAAGAGTCATTTAAGTCCGCTACAGATTTAAAACTCCTTTGCACTTTAGAGGCCTCAAACAGGGCTTTATCTCTTTTAAATTTACTTGTTGATGTACAGGAATTTAAAATTAGGGCCGCAAAACAGAAAACAAATAAGCAGAATTTCATAAAATTATTTTATAATTAAACTCACCAAAACTATGCTTAATTAAATTAGTTTAAACTTACCCTACAAGTAAACTCAGCCTTTATCGGAGTGTTATAAAAGCGACTTTTTGTTAATAGCCCTGACCCAAAGAAACCTTGATTGTAATTTTTAAATACAAGCCTCAAACCTTACCTTTGCGGCTCAAAATTACACCTTATATATTTTAAATAATTGTTATGGCCAATACCGGTAAAGTAAAATCCATCATTGGGGCTGTTGTAGATGTGCAGTTTGATAGTGATTCCAAGCTTCCAGAAATTTTAAATGCTCTTGAACTGATCCGGGATAATGGGGACAAACTCGTGTTGGAAGTACAGCAGCATCTAGGGGAAGATAGTGTTCGAACTATTGCGATGGATGGTACAGAAGGACTTGTTAGGGGTACTATTGTAACCGATACCGGTAAACCAATTGCCATGCCTGTTGGAGATGCGATTAAAGGCCGTTTATTTAATGTAACCGGCGATGCAATTGATGGGCTTCCACAGGTAAGTAAAGAAAATGGCCGCCCCATTCATGCCAAGCCACCTTTATTTGAAGACCTCAGCACTGCAAATGAAATCCTGTACACCGGCATTAAAGTTATTGATTTGATAGAACCTTATGCAAAAGGTGGTAAGATCGGTTTATTTGGCGGTGCAGGTGTAGGCAAAACAGTTTTAATTCAGGAATTGATTAATAATATTGCGAAATCTTACAGCGGAGTTTCGGTGTTTGCAGGTGTAGGTGAAAGAACCCGGGAAGGAAACGATTTGATGAGGGAAATGATCGAGGCAGGCATTATGAACTATGGCGAAAAATTCAAACACAGCATGGAAGAAGGTGGCTGGGATTTAGCCTCTGTAGATATGGAAGGCCTCAAAGAATCTAAGGCTACTTTTGTTTTCGGCCAAATGAATGAACCGCCCGGCGCCCGTGCCCGTGTAGCCTTAAGCGGATTAACCATTGCAGAATATTTCCGTGATGGGGAAGGCGAAGGACAGGGCAAAGACATTTTGTTTTTCGTAGATAATATTTTCCGTTTTACGCAGGCTGGTTCGGAAGTGTCGGCTTTGCTGGGCCGTATGCCCAGTGCGGTGGGGTACCAACCAACCCTGGCAACAGAAATGGGCTTAATGCAGGAAAGAATCACTTCTACAAAAAATGGTTCTATCACTTCGGTGCAGGCCGTATACGTTCCTGCAGATGATTTAACTGACCCTGCACCAGCCACAACCTTTGCACATTTGGATGCTACCACTGTATTGAGCCGTAAGATTGCTGATTTAGGTATTTACCCTGCAGTAGACCCTTTGGATAGCACCTCCCGAATTTTAACCGTCGCCATTGTAGGGGAAGAACATTATAATTGTGCTGATAATGTAAAATTAATTTTACAGCGTTACAAAGAGTTGCAGGATATCATTGCCATTTTAGGTTTAGATGAGCTTAGCGATGAAGATAAATTAGTGGTCTCACGAGCACGTAAAGTACAACGGTTTCTTAGCCAGCCATTCTTTGTGGCGGAGCAGTTTACCGGTTTAAAAGGTGTATTGGTTCCTATTGAAGACACCATACGAGGTTTTAATGCAATTATGAATGGTGAAGTAGATGAGTATCCTGAAGCCGCTTTTAACCTGGTAGGTACTTTGGAAGATGCAATAGAAAAGGGTAAAAAACTGATGGCTGCAGCACAGGCATAAAAGCGGCCCCTTCCTTTCCTCCGCCAAAGGGGGAGAGAAAAGGAGAAGATTATGTTTTGTATTTTTATGTAGCCAGCTTTATTAATTCTATTTAACATCGTTGCGTCGCACTCTTGTACAATATATCATTATTGAACTTTTATCGAAGCGTAAAAATTATAGTTCTACATTTTTTATTAACAATAACATACTCTGACAGTTTTGAAAATTGTTTCGGGTTTAACTATCCCCTTTGGGGAAATGGAGGGGCTTTATGACTTTAGAAATATTAACACCCGAGCGTAAAATTTTTAGTGGCGATGTATTTGGAGTACAACTGCCCGGTATAGAAGGTTTGTTTGAAGTACTGGAAAAACATGCACCGTTGGTAAGTGCGTTAAAAGCAGGTAAGCTTAAAATATTAAAGGATAAAACTTCTACCACTTCTTATACGATACAAAGCGGCTTTGTAGAAGTATTGAATAATAAAGCAACTGTTTTGGTTGAAGGGGCAGAGGAATTGTAAAAAGAAAACACAACTGAATTTATGAGGCCTGTGCACATTGCATGGGCATTTTTATTATATCTCCTTCAGCTAAAATTTTTAGGTTGAGGCTCAATTTTTTTAAGTTTCTTAATTTTAAAATTGTTTCTTTAGTTGTACAAAGCTGCGGGCGCAAAGCGGGGCAATTACTAATATTAAAAACATCCACCGGCTGCCCGAAAAAACCGTGAATACAAGGGTGATTAAAATTAAGTATAATGGGTACAACCCAAATAACAAGCCCACTAAAATAGAATCATAATGATCATTGTGACTGGCTTTTTTCCAGGCATATTTTTGTACAAAAAAATACAAAGGCCAGTGAAATAAATATCCAATTCCCGCAGGCACAGAAAGAAATAGTTTTTTTAAAAAAGGCAGATTAATTCGAAATTTCTTTCTGATTAATACTGAATCATTTTTATTAATTTCATAAACTAAAGGCTGTAAAGCTTTTTGCAAAATAGTATTAAAGGCGCTTATTGACCTGCCATAACCCTCATTTAAATTAATATCTTTTTTCTCAATAATTTTTCCAAAATTAAGTTGCAGGT
Organism: Ferruginibacter sp.; assembly: GCA_039920545.1. Lineage (GTDB taxonomy): Bacteria > Bacteroidota > Bacteroidia > Chitinophagales > Chitinophagaceae > Ferruginibacter. Next base: position 11,094 of record JBDSDN010000073.1, read on the forward strand.
TTTTTCCAAAAGACGTAAAAGATTGATAGTTTAACCCCGCCGGTAATATTTTTAGGGGTATACCCTCATCCCAGGAGCTAAGAGCCAGGCGGGCAGCGCCCTTCATAAATGGCCTTAGGTGCCATTCATTAATACACCTACCCTCTATAAAAATCAATACAATGCCTCCTTTCTTAAAAATCTCTCTGCAGGAATCAAAGCTTGTATAATTTTGTTCCATATTTTCTAACCCTTCACTACTTCGGAATACCGGCAACATATTTATGGATCGAAGGAAGGCATTGTTAAATTTGCTTTTAAAAACATCTCCCCTCGCCAGGGAATGAACCGGCTGTTTAAAGAGGCAGCTTAAAATTATAGCATCTAAGAATGAGTTGGGATGGTTACTGGCAATTAATAATGGCCCTTCAGATTTTAAAAAACTTTTATCATTCACCTGGATATGCCGGCAAAAAATCCACAATGCCAATCTTGCCGGTACTTTTAAAAGCCTGTAAATCAAGACTAATTTTTGGTGAATATAATTCAGAAATAATTTTTCTCGAAAATTATATCTTCAATTGATCTACGTTGATGTCATTTTTATTGATATCGCTTCAAGGGAGTACTAATTTGCGTAAATTAGTTAAACGCTCAAAAATGATGATAAGTGGAACAGCTATTTTTTCTCTAAATTGTCTATCATCTAAATGAATAGTATGAAAAGAATTTTGCTCATCGTATTGATATTTAGTATTTCAAAGGTTACGGCACAAACTTCCCCATGCCTCACGAACCCTGTTTACAGGCAATTCGATTTTTGGATTGGTAGCTGGGAAGTTTTTGCTCTTAACGGTAACAAAGCCGGGGATAGCAAAATAACCTTGATACTGGATAGTTGTGTAATTTTTGAAGAATGGGTGAGCACGATTACAAAACAACAACCAGGTTATAGTGGTAAAAGTTATAACACATATAATGGGATCACACAGCAATGGCAACAAACCTGGGTTGATAATACCGGGGGAACAATAGAATATCTTGAAGGCAGATTAAATGGAAATAAAATGATGTTTTTCACCAAACCATTTGCTTTTACCAAAGATACAATGGCCTTAAGAAAATTAAGTTTTGTTAACCTGGGCCCGGATAGGGTGCAGCAATTGGGAGAAATTTCAAAAGATAAGGGAGGCTCCTGGCAAACCGAATTCGACCTGGAATACAGGCGAAAAAAACAAGTTAATTAATTTAATTGGGGGTCAGTAGGAAAATGGATCATCATTTCGTATTTACCACCCAGGTGCAGGAGGCTGGTCTTCCATATTTCTTCTATAGTGGTATCAAAAACAATTTTTCGTGTATTGTTAACCGTTAGCCATGTGTTTTCATTTAATTCTTCTTCCAGTTGGCCGGTGCCCCACCCACTGTAACCTAAAAAAAACTTTATTTTATCTGTCTCAATCTTTTTATTTTTTATCAGGTCTTTTAAAATTTCAAAATCGCCACCCCAATAAATTCCCTCAGAAATCTTTTGGGCATCAGTAAGCAAATCAGGGTATTGGTGTATATAATGCAGGGTATCCATTTGTACCGGCCCACCGGTATACACAGGGTATTCAAAACTTTCCAATTCTGGTATTAGTTCATCCAGGGTTTGATGATAAATTTTATTGAGTACAAAACCAAAGCTGCCTTCTTCACCTGTATGCCTGCACATGAGTATGACTGTCCGTATAAAATTAGGATCCTTCAAAAAAGGTTCAGCAATTAATAATGTTCCCATACCTGGCGCTATCATGATTCTAAAATAATATTTTTATATTAATTGTTTCAAAATCTTTTTGAATAATTTATAGGAATGGATAAAGCCAGGATATCATGGTTTCAATGATTTCTGAGTATCCATACCGTAGTTAATTATTAACCAAAAACAATATATCCCTTTCTGGTAAGCTAATAGTAAATTACCTTCGTAGCCAAACAACCCTTTTTATAGACTGCCATTTGCATGAAAAAAATTTTCCCTGTTATTACTATTCTCATTTCTTTAAGTTTACTGGGCTTGATATTTTTTCAATTTTTATGGTTGAAAAGTGCTAAAGGGATGAAGGAACAGCAGTTAGCGGATAACCTTACAAAATCTGTAGGCGAGTCAGCGTTGAAACTTATGGAGGATAATAATTTTCTGCCTTATCAGAAAAAAAATGCTATCCTTTTCCCTTCAGATAAGCTTCAGCTGGAGTTTGTGAAGCCTTCGGTTATTCAGCGATTTTCAAAAGATGAAATAAAAAGTATTATTAAAAATTCATTTGACAGGAACGCTTTGAAAAATATTCCTTTTGAATTTGCGATTACCCAAAATTCTATATTAGGAGACCAGTTAGTCAGTGAGAATTTTTTCAAGTACTACCTTGATTCAACCCACAACATAAACCGCATGGTTTTCCTGGAGCCACCCAGTGGTGGTAATCTCGAAAATTTATCAAAAGAGGAGTTTTTAGTAATTGTGGTTCCCCACCAGCGCTCTATTGTATTAAGAGAAATCGGCTGGTTTATATTAGGCGCTATTTTTTTTACAATAATAATAACCACAGCTTTTTTTGTAACTATACGTACGTTATTGAGACAAAAAAAATTAAGCGAAATAAAGTCCGATTTTATAAATAATATGACGCATGAGTTTAAAACGCCGTTAGCTACAATTTCATTAGCAGTGGATGCTTTAAAAAATGAAAAAGTGGTTTCAGACAAAGAAAAAACCAATTATTTTACCGGCGTAATTAAAGAAGAAAATAAGCGAATGAATAAGCAGGTAGAAACCATTTTGCAGGCAGCTTTGCTGGACCGGCAGGAAGTACAGTTGAACCTCAAACGACTTTCTGCCCATTCTCTGATTACCGGCGCTGTTAATAATATGGAATTGCCAATAAAAGAAAAAGCTGGTGACCTGGTTGTTAATCTGGAGGCGCCCAGGGATACAATTATGGCCGATGAAGTCCACTTTACGAATTTTATAAATAACCTGTTAGATAATGCCGTAAAGTATTCAAAGGAAAACCCTCACATAAAACTTACCACTTCAAATGTCGGGAACAGTTTGAAAATAAAAATAGATGACAACGGCATTGGCATGAACAAGGAAACACTTAACAGGATTTTTGAAAAATTTTATCGGGCTCATACCGGCAATGTTCATAATGTAAAGGGGTTTGGCTTAGGATTAAGCTATGTAAAAACTATGGTAGAAGCACACAAAGGAACTATTAAAGCAGAAAGCACTTTGGGGAAAGGAAGTACTTTTATAATTACTGTTCCATTAAGTAAGTAAGGTTATCCACCGCAATCCACAGGAATCCACATTCATTTTATCTTTTAAGGAGTTATTTTAATTTAAACACAAGCCTGTATTGAAGCAACTCTTTGTGGAAAAAAATCTTTTTTAAAAAAAGTGTCATAAAGTGGGAAAAAGTGTTATTTTGTGTCTGTAATACTTAATAACCCACTTAATTCAGTTTCATGATAAGCTTTCTAGGCGAATATGAATCTACCATAGATGCAAAGGGACGTTTCCTTTTGCCCGCCGGTTTTAAAAAGCAAATGCCGAAAGAAGAGGGAAATTTCGTTATAAACAGGGGTTTTGAAAAATGCCTTACACTATACCCTCTCCAAAGCTGGAAACCTATATTCTCTGAAATCAGCCTACTAAATGATTTTGATCCCAAAGTTAGAGAATTTCGCCGCTATTTTTTAAATGGGGCTACCCAATTAGAGATGGACAGTGCTGGCAGGATTTTGCTTCCTAAAAATTTGATGGAACATGCGTCCCTTGAAAAAGATATTGTATTGGTTTCTGCCTTAAACAAGATTGAGATTTGGGATAAAAATAAATACCAACAGTTCTTTGAATCATTTACACCGGAATCATTTAGCCATTTGGCTAATGAAGTGATGAACAAAACCAGTAATTAGAATATCTAATTAGTACAATGATGAACACGATTAAAAGTGCAGGTAAGGTTACTGGTTCGTCATCACAAGATTATCACATCCCGGTTTTGCTTACGGAAACCATCCAGGCATTAAATATTAAGCCAGACGGAATATACGTGGATTGCACTTTTGGCGGCGGGGGGCATAGCCGGGCTGTATTACAACAATTAGCCCCCAAAGGAAAACTTGTTGTTTTTGACCAGGACGAAGAAGCCAGGATAAATGTGCCGCCGGATGAAAGAATAGTTTTTATATCACAAAACTTCAGGCACCTGCAGCGATTTTTAAAATTGCATAAATATGGCCAGGTGGATGGCATTCTTGCAGACCTGGGAGTTTCAAGCCACCAGATTGATGAGGCTGATAGGGGGTTTTCCACCCGTTTTGATGCGGACCTGGATATGCGAATGGACAAACGCCAGGAAGTTACCGCCCGACAAGTGCTTCAGACCAGGACAGAACTTCAACTGCACAAAATACTGGAGAGATATGGAGAAGTAACAAATGCGAAAACGTTGGCTAAAACCATTGTGCAGCAAAGAATGATCACTCCGTTTACCACAATTAACCGATTCAAGCAGGCAGTACAGCAGGTGGTTAAAGGAAACCCGAATAAATATTTTGCCCAGGTGTTCCAGGCATTGCGGATAGAGGTAAATGATGAAATGGGAGCATTAAAAGATTTGCTGGAACAATCAGTAGGCTCTTTAAAACCTGGAGGCAGAATAGCCATAATTACTTTTCATTCTATAGAAGACAGGATGGTAAAAAATTTTTTTAAACAAGGTTCTTTTGAGGCTTTGGAAGTGGACGATGTTTATGGCACCAGGCCTTTAAGCCCACTGAAAGTTATTTCCCGGAAACCTATTGTTTCCGGGGAAGCAGAAATAAAAATAAATAAAAGGGCGAGGAGCGCCAAATTACGTATCGCAGAAAAGAATTAATGAGCACAGAAATCAAAAATACAGAAGCAGTACCATCCGGTAAAAATGATTGGAGAAAAATGTTCAATTATAAATGGATTGTCAAGAACATTCCTTTCTTCCTTTTTTTATCAGCATTGGCAGTATTATACATATACAACGGCCATCATGCAGATAAGTTGATCAAAAATATCGGTGCCAGTGAAAAAAACATTAAGGAACTGGAATATGAATTTAAAACCGTAAAAAGTGAAGTTATTTTTAGAAGCAAAGCAAGTGAATTGATAAAAGCCGTAGAGCCATTGGGCTTAAAAGAACAAAAGCTACCACCGGTACTATTATCTGGTCCGGAAAAAAAATAACATTTAAACATAACAAAAATAGAAACCCTGCCTCAATTTGGAGATTAAAAAAGATATATTATGGAGAGTGTACGTTTGCTTCCTCTGCATTGTGGTGCTTTCCATTTTCGTAATAGGCAGAGCAGTTTATATTCAAAGAGTGCAGGGTAGTTTTTGGAAAAGTATGGGGGACAGCCTGCATTTAAAATATTTACCGATTGATGCAGAGCGGGGTACAATATACAGTGAAGATGGTAACATGCTTAGTACATCTGTTCCTGTTTTTGATGTGTATGTAGATTTTGGGGCAGACGGGTTAAGGGAAAAACAAGGCAAAAGATTTAAAGATAATTTAGATTCTCTCAGTTTTAATCTTGCAAATCTTTTTAAAGATCAAACAGCTTCATTTTATAAAAAGGAGTTACAACTTGCCTACAAAAATAAAGACCGTTATTATTCATTAAAGAAGAAAATTTCTTTCGATAAATATAAGGAACTCCGAAACTTTCCCCTGGTAAGACAGGGAAGAAATAAAAGTGGTTTTATTATAGACCCCAGGGATAAAAGAATTAATCCCTATGTATTACTGGCAAATCGTACAATTGGCTTGTCAAGACTGGATTCTACGAAAAACGTCGGTCTGGAACTGACATATGACAGCTTGTTGAAAGGTATTACCGGCCAGCGTTTAATGCGGTATGCAGCCGGGACATATATGCCGGTAGAAGGCTCAGAACTGGACCCCGTAAATGGAAAAGATATAATTACTACTCTTGATACCTATATGCAGGATGTAGCGGAAAATGCCCTGATGAAAATGATGGTGAATAATAATTCTTTGCATGGAACAGTGATAGTGATGGAAACAGCAACCGGTAAAATTAAGGCTATTGCAAATCTCGGAAAACAACCAGCCGGCAATTATATTGAGGATTTAAATTATGGTATAGGCAAGGCGACAGAACCAGGTTCGATTTTTAAATTAGCTACGTTAATAAGTTTATTGGAGGATAAGTATGTTACTATGAACTCAATCGTGGATTGTAACGGTGGCGTTAAACAATTTTACGGGTTAAGGATAAAAGATTCACATCTTGGCACGCATAATATATCGGTAAAAAATGCCTTCGCAGCCAGCAGCAATGTAGCGTTTGCCACCCTGGCCGACCAATATTATCATAGCCAGCCTTCTAAATTTATTGAGCATTTACATCATTTCCGGTTAGATCAGATGACGGGCGTAGATATAGTGGCGGCATCTGCAAAACCAACCATAAAAAAACCAACAAACCGCAGTTGGGCAAACACAACTATTCCTTTTATGGCTCATGGTTATGAGGAATTAGTAACGCCTTTGCATATGCTCATGTTGTATAACGCTGTAGCCAATAACGGCAAAATGATGCGTCCTTATTTGGTTAATGCAGTTAGAGATTACGGGGTAGATGTAAAAAAGATTCTACCTAAAGTACTCGTGGAAAAAATATGCAGTGACGAAACCCTGTCGCAGGTAAAAGAATGTTTATTAGCAGTAGTAGACAGTCTGCACGGTACCGGGCATAAAATTTTATATGATACTGCTTATTCTATTTCTGGTAAAACAGGTACCGCCGTAACCGCCCAGGATAATAAAGGATATAATAAAGGGAATAAAATTTACCAGGCTTCCTTCATTGGTTATTTTCCTTCCGCTGTGCCAAAGTATACCATGGCAGTTGTAATACAAAATAGCAATCAATCAAAATTAATTTATGGCGCAGATGTTTCAGGTACCGTATTTAAAGAAATCAGTGACCGGATTTATGGCCGTTATTTAAGTTCAAATAATTTTACGTCTTTAAATATAGCAGATAGTTTATCTAATAATTCTTATGGAATGAAAACAGATCTGCAATCCATTTTTAGTTTTTTAAATATCGGTTACAAAGATTCAGCAGCTTCCGGTTACTGGAGAAATATGTACCTGGTAAATAGTGCTGCTAGTTTAAATGCACCGCTTTCTTCGATAACCCCAGCTGCTGTAACCCCCAACGTTATTGGTATGGGTTTAAAAGATGCGGTGTATTTACTGGAAAATAAGGGGATGAAAATCGCCGTATTAGGCCGGGGCAGAGTCATAAATCAAAGTATTACAGCAGGTACCAATTTTTCAAAAGGTCAAAAAATTTCTATTATGCTCAATTGAGTATTTAACCATGTTAAAGAATCTTTTATATAAAGTAAAAATTATAGCTGTAAAAGGCGACACAGATATTGCAATTAATGCTGTAAAATTAGATTCCCGGGCTGTGAAACCCGGAGATTGTTTTATAGCAATTAATGGAGCGCAATTAAATGGCCACGAATATATAACTGAAGCTGTGGCAAATGGTGCGGCAGCTATTGTTTGCGAATCAATGCCGCAGGATATTACAGAAGAAGTAACATATATCCAGGTAGAAGATAGTGCAGTTGCAGCAGGCTTCATCAGCCACAATTTTTATGGCGAACCTAGCACAGGTTTAAAGCTGGTAGGCGTTACCGGTACCAACGGGAAAACTACCATTGTTACGTTATTATTTAATTTGTTTTGCGGGCTTGGGTATAAATGTGGATTAATAAGTACAGTGCAAAACCAGGTGGGCAGTACGATTGTGCCGGCATCCCATACAACTCCTGATGCCGTAACCCTTAATGCATTGCTCAGGCAAATGAAAGATGCAGGATGTACCTATGTTTTTATGGAATGCAGCAGTCATGCTATTCAGCAACACCGCATGGCAGGTTTAATTTTTACCGGTGCAATTTTCAGTAACATCACCCATGACCACCTGGATTATCATAAAACTTTTGAAGAATATATAAGGGTGAAAAAATCCTGGTTTGATGAATTGCCAATACATTCTTTTGCTATCAGCAATGCAGATGATAAAAGAGGTTCTGTAATGTTGCAAAACACCAAAGCAAAAAAATATTTCTATAGCCTTAAAACCCTGGCAGATTTTAAAGGGAAAATTCTGGATAACAGTTTTGCGGGTTTGCATATGCTGGTAAACGAAACTGACGTTCATTTTAAAATGATAGGGGAGTTTAATGCTTATAATTTACTGGCCGCCTATGCCGCTGCTATCTGCCTGGTACAGGAAAAAGAAAATGTTTTGCTTCAGTTAAGCACTCTTAATGGAGCAGAAGGCAGGTTTGATTACCAATTGAGTTACTATAATAAAATTGTAGGTATAGTGGATTATGCACATACCCCGGATGCATTGTTAAATGTACTTGCCACCATTAAAAACCTGCGGCATGGTAGCGAAAAAATTATAACTGTGGTGGGTTGTGGCGGCAACAGGGATAAAACAAAAAGGCCACTGATGGCAGCCGTAGCCTGTGAATACAGTGACAAAGTAATTTTTACTTCAGATAATCCACGTAAAGAAGATCCCTTGCAAATTTTAGCAGAAATGGAAGCGGGGGTTAATGCAGCTGCTAAAAAAAAATATATAACGATAGAAGACCGGCGGGAGGCAATTAAAACTGCCGTCACACTTAGTCATAAAGAAGATATTGTTTTAATAGCAGGCAAAGGGCATGAAAAATACCAGGATATAAAAGGGGTAAAGCTGGGGTTTAATGATAAAGAAGTATTAAAGGAAATGTTTGAATTATTAGAAAAGTGAACTTGACCAGGAGCCAGGTAAATTTTGTTTACAAAAACTGAAACGCAGAAATAAGCAAAACTAAATGCTGTATCACTTATTTAATTGGCTTGCTAAAGAACATATCCGGTTTCCCGGGGGTGGGCTTTTTCAGTTTATCACCTTTCGGGTGTTGCTTGCCATGATACTGTCTTTAGTGATTACTACAGTATATGGCAAAAAATTAATACGGTTTTTGCAAAGAAAGCAATTAGGCGAAACCGTTAGAGATCTTGGTTTAGCAGGAGAACAGCAGAAAAAAGGTACTCCAACCATGGGTGGGATAATATTAATATTAGCCATTATTATCCCCACTATATTATTGGCTAGCCTTGATAAAGTGTATATAAGGCTCATGCTCTTGTGCACTGTGTGGCTTGGAGCTATCGGATTTATAGATGATTATTTAAAAATGCGGGCCCGTAAAATTGCCCGGGAAAAAGGAATAAATTATACCAAGACTGATGCCGATGGATTAGCAGGTCGCTTTAAAATATTTGGACAGGTAATGCTGGGAATTATTGTTGGCGCAACCCTTTATTTTAATAACAGTGTTATTGTAGAACGGGAAATTTATAATTCTGATATGCAGTTTATAAAAGATTCTGTACTGCACCGGGGCGAAAGATTGATGAGCGACTCTTTTCACATTGTTAAACTCGATGGAAAGGAACACATTTTTGCAAAAGTAAAAACGCCTATTACAACTATACCTTTTGTAAAGACACATGAGTTTAATTATGCCAGGCTTTTGCCGAACAGTTGGGAGAGTTACACTTATATTCTTTACATAGTTGTAGTTATTTTAATTGTTACAGCGGTATCTAACGGGGCAAATATTACAGATGGTTTAGATGGTCTTGCAACAGGCGTTAGTGCGATAATGGGAATTTGCCTGGGAATATTTGCTTATGTAAGTGGGAACATAAAGTTTGCAGAATACCTCAATATAATGTACATCCCAAACCTTGGTGAAATATCCATTTTTATTGCAGCTTTTGTGGGCGCATGTATTGGCTTTTTATGGTACAACTCTTACCCGGCACAGGTTTTTATGGGCGATACAGGTAGTCTCGCATTGGGAGGAATTATTGCAGCACTGGCTATAATTGTCAGGAAAGAATTATTGATACCTATTTTTTGCCTGGTGTTTTTTGTAGAGAACCTGAGTGTTATCCTACAGGTAGGCTGGTTTAAGTATACTAAAAGAAAATATGGGGAAGGGAGAAGAATTTTTTTGATGAGCCCCTTACACCATCATTATCAGAAGTTGGGGTATCACGAAAGTAAAATAGCAGTTCGCTTTTGGATAATAACAATTTTATGTGTGGCCATGGCAATTGTTACACTAAAGCTGAGATAAAAGTTTATAGAAAAACCAGTAACCTGGATTGGCACTGAAAATTAAAATTTATTAAATGAACAAAAAAGAAACGCCTATGAAGCCAATGAATGCCCGTTAAATTCTATGCTGTTGAAAAACCATTTTTATTTGAATTGAATTACCGGAAACAAAGATGTCCTGTAATCTCAATACTATTGAAAAACCATTTTATAAGAGCTGAACACGACTGGCGATATTTAAACAAACCGCAAAACCCGGGAATGTTGTTAAATGTTGTTAGCTGATTTGAAAATACCAGAAGTATTATATCCAGTAAAATCCAATTCTGTCGAAAAACTTTTTTTAAAAAACAATGGTTGAGAAACCAATGCTACCTGTTAAATTCTATGCTGTTGAAAAACCAATTTTTATTTATAAACAGAACAGATTAACGCCTTGAAAAAAAGAATCGTAATACTTGGAGCCGCAGAAAGTGGTGTAGGTGCAGCTTTGCTGGCACAGCAACAGGGATATGATGTTTTTGTCAGCGATGCCGGAACGATTAATGATAATTATAAATCAGAATTAAAAGCCAGTAAGATACTTTTTGAAGAAGGATTTCATACGGAAGAAAAAATTTTAAGTGCCGATGAAATTATTAAAAGCCCGGGCATTCCGGAAACGAATGAATTAATAAAAAAATTGCGGGCCAAAAACAAATATATAATCAGCGAAATAGAATTTGCCTTTCGGTATACAGGAGATAGTACCATAATCGGTATTACCGGGAGCAACGGAAAAACCACGACCACCGCTTTAATTTATCATATCTGTAAAACTGCGGAAAAAGATTGCGCCCTCGTTGGCAATATCGGTTATTCATTTGCAAAACAGGTGGCCACAGACCCCAAGCCCATATATGTGGCCGAAATAAGTTCTTTTCAATTAGATGATATAAAAACATTCAGGCCCAATGTTGCTATACTCACAAATATTACTGAAGACCATTTAGACCGGTATGATTATAAATTGGAAAATTATATCCATAGCAAATTCCGTATAGCAGAAAACCAACTGCCAACCGATGTTTTTATTTATTGCCAGGACGATGAAATAACAATGAAATATATAAATCACTATCCCATTAAATCAACACCAGCCCCAATTACCATGAATAAAGAACTGCCACAAGGAGTATACCTCACAAATGCAGAAATGCATCTTAAATGGAAAAATGAAGAAATGCAAATGAGCGTAAATGATTTTGCACTTAAAGGAAAACATAATCAATATAATAGTATGGCCGCAAGCATGGCTGCAACAGCAGTAGATATTCGTAAAGATAAAATTCGGGAAGCATTACAAACTTTTGAAAGCCTGGAGCACCGCATGGAGCCGGCAGGAACAGTACGGGGAGTGGAGTTTGTTAACGATAGTAAAGCGACTAATGTAAACAGCACCTGGTTTGCTTTGGAAAGTATGACCAAGCCTGTAATCCTTATCCTTGGCGGAGTTGACAAAGGAAATAATTATGGCCTGTTAAATGAATTGATTGCAGATAAGGTGAAAGCTATTGTTTGTATGGGTAACGATAACAGGAAAATTCATGAAGCTTTTGGTGATGTTGTATCCCTGATGCTTAACACGGAAAATGCTAAAGAAGCGGTACTTGCCGCCTTTCATTTTGCAAATAAGGGGGATGTGGTTTTATTAAGCCCTGCGTGTGCAAGTTTTGATTTATTTAAAAATTATGAAGACCGGGGCAGGCAATTTAAAGAAGCTGTAAAGGATTTGTAAAAAAGATATTGAATACTATTCATTGAAGTATGCAAGAATATAAAAAATAATTATTAATAAAAATAAATGCTTGATAACACCACAATAAAATCATTGTTCACCCCGGATTTTTCTAACATGGGTACCAACCTGGTAAGTAAAACAAGGGGCGACCGTGTTATTTGGGCTATTGTAATTATACTTACTCTTGCCAGTCTTTTGCTGGTGTATAGCAGCACAGGTTCTTTAGCTTATCGGATGAGTAAGAGTACAGAAAGTTACCTGTTCAAACAATTTGCATTTATTATGTTGGGTCTCATTATTATCTATTGGGCGCACCGTATTAATTATACTATTTATTCCAGGGTAGCATTGATATTATTTTTAATTTCTATTCCCTTATTAATTTATACCCTGCTTTTTGGTGTACAATTAAATGCCGGTAGCCGATGGATAAAATTGCCAGTTATAAATATGACTTTTCAAACTTCTGATCTGGCAAAGCTTGCATTATTTATGTATATGAGCAGGTTGCTAAGCAGGAAACAAGCGGTAATAAAAGATTTCAAAAAAGGATTTGTTCCCATTATAATGCCGGTGGTTATTATCTGTATTTTAATTGCCCCCGCAAATCTTTCTACTGCCTTGCTCATTGGCGGTACCAGCATGATGCTCATGTTTATTGGGCGGGTTAGTACAAAGCATATTGTGGTCGCCTTGGGTATAGCCCTTTTGCCAATCATATTGCTTATAGCCATTGCTATTTCTACTTACGATAAACAAACACACGAAACAAAAAAATTGCCAGCCATACTTTCTGTGGGCAGGGTTCCCACCTGGATAGGACGGATACAAACATTTGTATACAGCAGCAAAGATGATGACAATGAAAAACTATACCAGATAAACCAGGCTAAAATAGCTATTGCAAATGGCGGTTGGTTGGGTAGAGGCCCGGGGAATAGCCAGGCCAGGAATTTTTTACCGCACAGTTACAGCGATTTTATTTACGCAATTATAATAGAAGAATACGGGCTCCTGGGGGGTGTGGGAATGATTTTAATTTACCTGTTGTTTTTATACCGCTGCATCAGAATTTACAAGAAATGTCCGTATGCCTTTGGTGCTTTCCTGGCATTGGCCCTCAGTTTTACCTTAGTAATTCAGGCTATTGCAAATATGGGCGTAAATGTAAACCTGTTTCCCAATACCGGGGTCACATTGCCACTGGTGAGTATGGGTGGCAGTAGTTTTTTATTTACCTGTTTATCCATAGGCATTATTTTAAGTGTATCCCGAAATGTAGAACAGCAGGAAGGGAAATTAAGTGCAATTCCGGTAACAACGGTTCAGGAAGAAGAAGAGGAGTAATTATTTGGCAAACGCAGTTGATTATTTTTTTAACCTCGTTGTCAGGATAAAAGCACAATCACCAATAAAGAAACAAAGTTTTAGTACTGCAGGATCGATACAAAAAATAAGAAAGGATAAAATTAATGGATGATGGCGATAAAATAGAAATTTTACAGAGCGCCACTTTTGGGCGCAGGCATGAAAAGGCTTGTTCTATAATTATTGCAGGCGGCGGTACAGGTGGGCATATTTTTCCGGCCATCGCTATTGCAAATGCTGTGATAGCAGAAGCGCCAAAAACTGATATTTTATTTGTAGGTGCAAGAGGCAAAATGGAAATGGAGAAAGTACCGCAAGCGGGATATCAAATAAAAGGGTTAGAAATAGCGGGTTTCAACAGGAGTTCTTTGATAAAAAATATAGGCCTGCCTTTTAAACTTATAAAAAGTTTTTTGCAGGTGCGTACAATTTTCCAGGCATTTAAACCTGATGCAGTTATTGGGGTGGGCGGGTATTCAAGTTTCCCGGTGTTACGTTTTGCACAAAGCCAGGGTATAAAAACATTTATACACGAAAGCAATTCTTTTGCCGGTAAAAGCAATATTTTTTTAGGTAAAAGAGCGTATAAAATTTTTACTGCAACGGAGGGGATGGAGCATTTTTTTCCTGCTGGTAAAATAATGGTAACAGGCAACCCGGTAAGGCAAAATATTGCGGCTAATAATATTCCTAAAGAAGAAGCGCTCCGCTACTTCGGATTAACTGCTGATAAAAAAATTGTATTAAGTATCGGTGGTAGCCTTGGAGCAAAAAGTATAAATGAAGCCATTGATGAACACTTAGAAGAATTTGAAAACAATAACCTGCAATTGATCTGGCAAACGGGCAAGCCATACCTGGAGAAGGCCACAAAAAGAGTTGATGGTAAAAAAACAGTTTTTGTAAATGATTTTATAACACAGATGGACTATGCATATGCAGCTGCAGATATAGTGATAAGCCGGAGTGGGGCTATGGCAACAGCGGAATTATGTGTGGCAAAAAAGCCGGTCGTTTTTGTGCCTTATCCATTTGCGGCAGAAGATCATCAAACTGCAAATGCAAAAGCTTTGGTTAATAAACATGCGGCAGAAATGATAAAAGATAGTGACGCCTTTCATCAATTGGTGCCAGCGGTTATTAGATTAACAAAGGATGAAGTACTTCAGAAAAAATTAATTGAAAATATTGGCAAAATGGCCGTGTATAATGCCGATACAATAATTGCAAAGGCAATATTGGACAGCCTCTAAAAACTAATTAAAAATTAATAGATAATTACAATAGAAGAATAATTTAATGCACGAAACAAATCAGATAACAGGGGTTCCAGATTTTTTAACAGGCTTAGCCGGCCCTGTTTATTTTCTGGGTATCGGTGGCATAGGTATGAGTGCACTTGCAAGATATTTTAATGGACGTTCCATAAGCGTAAGTGGTTACGATAAAACCTCCACTGTGCTTACAAAACAATTAGAAGCCGAAGGTATGAACATACATTATGAAGATAATGTGGATTTAATTGATAAAAATGCAACGCTGGTTGTGTATACTCCAGCCATGCCGGCAAACCATAAGGAGCTGAACTTTTTTAAACAGAATAACTACAGCTTGCTCAAACGAAGCGATGTATTGGGACTGATAACAAAAAGTGAGTTCAATATCTGCGTAGCAGGTACGCATGGCAAAACCACTACCAGTGCTATGATAGCGCATATTTTGAGAGATAGTGGCTATGGATGTAATGCATTTTTAGGGGGTATAGCTACAAATTATGATTCTAATTTTTGGAGCAGTTCAAAAAAGGTATATGTGGTGGAAGCCGATGAATATGATAGAAGTTTTTTAAAATTAAGTCCGGATGTAGCCATTATCACTTCCATAGATGCAGATCATCTGGATATTTATGGCACGCCCGAAAATGTAGAACAGGCCTTCATTGATTTTTCAGAAAAAATAAAACCAGGTGGCAGCCTGGTAATAAAATATGGAATAAAAAGAATCACTGATTTTAAAGTAGAAGACACTTCCACCTATAGTATTACTGATGGGAAAGCTAAAATTCATATAAATAACCTGAGCATTAATAATGGCGCCTACCGGTTTAATGTGATCAATGATTTTTGGGCGGTTAATAATGTAGAACTGAATATGGGGGGCCGGCACAATATTGAGAATGCTGTGGCTTCAATTGGCGTGGCAAAATATCTTAAGATTGATGATAACAAAATTAAAAAAGCGGTCAAATCATTTAAGGGAGTAAAGCGGCGGTTTGAGTACATCATAAAAAATGAAAAAGTAGTTTACATCGACGACTATGCTCATCACCCCGAGGAGTTAAGGGCTTTAATAAATAGTGCGAAAGAGTTGTTCCCTGAAAAAAAATGTACGATAGTGTTTCAACCACACTTATTCAGCCGCACAAAAGATTTGGCTGAAGCCTTTGCAGAAACCTTAAACCTGGCAGATGAAATCATTTTGTTACCCATATATCCTGCAAGAGAATTACCAATTGAGGGCGTTACCAGTGAAATGATTTTAAGCAAAATCATAAATAAAAATAAATGGGTACTGGAAAAAGACGAATTAACATCATGGATAAAAAAAAATAAAACAGCTTTGCTTATCACTGCCGGGGCGGGCGATATTGATACCCTGGTACAACAAATTAAACAAACGCTTTTATCAATATAAATGAATTTTAGAAATATAAATATTACAAAAATTCTTCTAAACCTGTTATGGGTCACCATAGGGCTTGGCACCATCGGGTTGTTGATAGCGGCCGTTAAGAGTAAAAATGTAAAACTGTGCAAGGGTATTGAAATAAATATCAGCGGGGTAAATAATAATTTCTTCATTGACCGCAAAGACGTGTTGGGTATTATCAACAGTTTTTCGGGCCAGGCTGCTGAAGGAAAGACGATAGAAAGTTTTAACCTCAGGCAAATGGAAGCCGCTTTAGAAAGGGATGTTTGGATAAAGAATGCGGAATTATTCTTTGACAATAATGATATGTTGCAAGCTGCAGTGCAGGAGAGAGAGCCTGTTGCAAGAATATTCACAGTGAGCGGCGATACTTATTATATTGATAGCAGTACAGCCAGGTTACCACTGAGTCAAAAATTTTCCGCACGGGTACCGGTGTTCACCAATTTTCCTTCAGAAGCAAGGATTCTTTCTGCAGCAGATAGTTTTTTATTAGCTGATATAAAAAATGTGAGTATTCAATTACAGGCAGATAGTTTTTTAATGGCTATGATAGACCAGGTTGATATTACCCCCCAACGTACTTTTGAGATGACACCGAAAATTGGCAGGCAGCTAATTGAATTCGGCGATGCATCTTCCGCAGGTGCGAAATTTAAAAAGCTGAAACTTTTTTATAGCAAAATTATTACTAAAGCCGGTTGGACACATTACAGCAATATTAATCTTCAATACGATAACCAGGTGGTTGCTAAAATATGGGGTAAAGAAGATATTGCGGCCGACTCTTTAAGAACTTTACAGTTAATGCAGGTAATGGCGGCCAATGCTGCCAGGGCCTCGGCAGATTCTATCCAATCATTTTCGCAGGATAACGAAAAAAATTCATCTGATACTTCTCTCATCCAGCAATCACAACAACGGGATGAAATAGCAGAACCATCCAACTCCAATACTTTTGAAAAACCCTCACCACAAGAGGTTGTAACACCAGTAATTTCAAAAACAGAGGCGATAGCCTCTAATCCATTTATCATAAAACCAAACCTGTCAATACCAATCCCTTCCCAACAAATTGTAAATGTTTATACAAAGCAAACAAAAAATACGATAGTTAAAAAACCTGTGCCTAAGCCGGTAATTAAAAAACAAATTATAATAAAGAAGCAACCGCAGCCTGTTAAAAAAATACCTAAAGCGGTTATGAAACCCAATGATTATTAAAACATAAAACCGGTAAAAAATAAAATTAAAAAAAGTACACAGAAGATCACAATAATAAAAAGACACACACAAACACAAAACATACATTTATGAATCAGGAACAACCAGTTATCGTAGGTTTAGACATCGGTACCACAAAAATTGCAGCCATTGCCGGGCGTAAAAACGAGTTTGGCAAATTAGAAATACTTGGTTTTGGCCGGGCCAATAGTAATGGGGTGCAGCACGGTATGGTACTTAATATTGACCAAACTATTAAAGCCATTCAAACAGCTTTGGAAAATTGTTACGCCTCTAACCCAAACCTGGAAATAGGTGAAGTGTATGTGGGCATTGCAGGGCATCACATAAAAAGCCTGCAAACCCGTGGCGATATTGTGCGCCAGGAAAATGAAGAAGAAATCCGACAGGATGAAATAGACCGGCTTATAGCAGATCAATACCGGACCTACATACCTGCAGGCGACCAGATTATTGATGTAATACCCCAGGAATTTACGGTAGATAATTTCCAGAATATCCCGAACCCTATTGGATACAGCGGCGTAAAAGTTGGTGCTAATTTTCACATTATCACCGGCGACAAAAATGCTATCCGCAATATAAACCGCAGTGTAGATAAGGCTGGGTTAAAAACAAAGGACCTCGTATTGCAGCCACTGGCTTCTGCAGCCGCTGTTATGTGCGACCAGGATTTGGAAGCCGGTGTTGCTATTGTAGATATCGGTGGCGGCACGACAGATTTAGCCGTTTTTTATGAAGGTATTTTAAAACACACAGCCGTTATTCCTTTCGGGGGAGAAAATATAACCAATGATATTAAAACCGGTTTAGGGGTTTTAAAAACCCAGGCCGAGCAAATGAAAATACAATTTGGAAGCGCTCTCAGCGATGAGGCAAAAACAAACGCCTTTATAACTATACCCGGTCTTAGAGGAATGGCGCCCAAAGAAATTTCGGTAAAAAACCTGGCTAATATTATTCAGGCACGCATGAGCGAAATAATGGATTTTGTAACCTACCATTTAAAGCAGGTAGGGTTAGACAACCGGATGCTTAACGGGGGTGTAATCCTCACCGGTGGTGGATCTCAGCTAAAACACCTGATACAACTTACTGAATATGTCACGGGTTTAAATGCCAGGATCGGCTACCCAAATGAACACTTAAGTGGTGGTCATATTGAAGAATTGGCCAAGCCGATGTATAGCACCTGCATAGGGCTTATTTTAAAAGGGTACAATGATTATGAGAATAAGAATAAAACTTTTGAGAACAATTTTATAAAAGTAAACGGCGCTGCTGAAGTTCTACAACTACCGGTACCAGCAGAAATTATTGATGCAACCCCCGAGGAAATTATTTTGCCGAAAGCCAAGAAAAAAACCATCAAAGGCTTTATGGATAATTTTAAAACCAATCTTATAGAAATGTTCCGGGAAGAAGAAGACGCACAATTATAAATACTCCTGAGTTCATAAATAATAAATCACAAATAATAAATCACAAATCCTTTCCATACTTACTAACTCACAAAACTCACAAACATGATTCATTTTGATTTGCCAAAAGACCAATCGTCCATCATCAAAGTTATTGGTGTGGGGGGTGGCGGCAGCAATGCAGTAAACCACATGTTTTCACAAAACATCGAAGGCGTAAACTTTATTATTTGCAATACTGATGCGCAGGCAATTGCCTTAAGTAAAGTGCCCAATAAAATACAGCTAGGCCCGCATCTTACGCAAGGTTTAGGTGCAGGTGCTAATCCTGCTATTGGCCGGCAGGCCACGGAAGAAAGCCTGGAAGAAATAAAACGCATCCTGGAAGTGAATACTAAAATGGCATTTATTACTGCCGGCATGGGCGGTGGTACGGGCACTGGAGGTGCACCCATACTGGCAAAAATTTGTAAAGACCTGGGTATATTAACCGTAGGTATTGTTACAACACCTTTTGCATACGAAGGAAAAAAACGTATTGCACAGGCCGAAGAAGGCATCATGCTTTTAAAAAATCATGTAGATACTTTGCTCGTTATAAGCAATGATAAACTGCGCCACCAGTTTGGTAATTTAAAAATGAAAGAAGCTTTTGCAAAAGCCGACAATGTTTTGGCAACTGCTGCGAAATGTATAACAGATGTCATTAACAGCACTGGCCAGATAAACGTGGATTTTGCTGATGTATGTACCGTTATGAGTAATGGCGGTGTTGCAATTTTGGGCAGTGCAGCGGCAGAAGGGGAAAACCGGGCCCATTTGGCCATAGAGAATGCATTAACCTCGCCATTGTTAAATGATAATGATATCCGTGGGGCAAAATGGATTTTAATCAATATAAATTCTGCAGAAGGTGAACATGAGTTTACAATGGATGAAGTTGAGATTATACAAAATTATCTGTTAAGCCAGGCAGGTGAAGATACCGATGTAATTTTAGGCCTTGGTTACGATAACACCTTAGGTAGCCAGATAGGAATAACCCTCATTGCTACCGGCTTTGAGCATAAAGATCCTTTTCCAAAACAAATCCGCCCGGAAAAAGTTGCCGATACTAAAAATGAAAAAATAGTTATGGAGCTGGATATGCCTATGGCAATACCTGTTCAAAAAAAGACCCTGCAACCGACATTAGAATTTGATTTAAAAGAAGAAGAAGATAAGCCTGACCAAAAAATTGAACGGGAAAAAGCAGAACAAATTGTAGCTGAAATTATCGAAGAAATTCATTTAGAAACATTATTGATGCCTACTCAAAGTCCAGAATCTGGAGTAGAAGTCCCAAGTAAAATTACTGTGGAAAAGTTGAAAGAGGAACCTGTGTTTTTTGAAATATCTTCGGCAGCCGATCAGGTTCCTGTTATAGAATTTGATATGGAAGTGAACATCCCTGTTCCTGCACAAAAGCCAAAACCAACTCTTACTGAAGACATACTCAGCCCAAAAGAAAATACAATAATTAATAATGATGCTAGAAATAATAGCCACCTTTCGTCAGGTAGCTATCTGGCAAAACCTATGCAGATTTATGCAGAGGAGATGCCGGAATTTCCACAATCCAATTCGACCGAGGAACCACTGCCGCTGCAGATATCAGCTCAGGAAGACGAACCTGAAATTGAAATGCATCTGGTAGTTAAAGAGTCCCAAAAAGCGGTGGAGGAACAGCCCATTGTACCACAACCTCAGCCCATCATGATGTCACCCGTTGAGGAGCCCGCTTTGCAGGACGAAACGGAAGAACTCAGGCGCCGGGCTATGGATCGAATTGCAAAACTGCGTAATTTGTCATTCAATATTAACGCAGCCGATCCGAATAATGAGTTTGAAACAGTGCCGGCATACCTCCGCCGCAATATGGAAATTCATAACCAGATTGCAGACGTAGAAAGTTTTTACAGCAACTATACTGTAAAAACTGATGAAAATAACCAGGCTGAAATAAGTACCATCAATACTTTTTTGGATGGAAAAAAACCGGATTAATTTTAATTGATGCGCTCATTTATTCCAACCTGTTCAGGCAGTAGGTTTAATTGCGGCGTATATTCATAACTGATGTGTTTGTAATTACAGTTTTATGTGTGGCCCCTTTCTTTAATGAAAGGGGTTTCTATTTAAGTCCACCTCTTCAAAATTGAAATTAAAAGAGAAAAATTAGATTTATCAAACCAGGGATCGGTTAGGTTCTGCTTAGCTATTTTTTTGATGATGGGCACAAAATTTTAATAGAAAATATATTCTCTGATATAACATATTTTCACTCTACATTTGTACTGCCTTACACTGGAATATGCGGGCATTTATAGAAAAAATTTTTAGTGGGAAAACACATCAACAAAGTATCAGCCGCAGGATTATTAATTGCGCTTGGCATAATTTACGGTGATATTGGCACTTCACCGCTATACGTTTTTAACTCTATAATAAAAGACAGGATCATTGATGAAGCATTAATCAAAGGAACTTTGTCGCTGATTATCTGGACCCTTACAATTCAAACTACTATTAAGTATGTTACTTTAGTACTTCGGGCGGACAATCGAGGAGAAGGTGGAATTTTTGCGCTATTTGCTTTAGTAAGAAGACGTAAAAAATGGCTGGTGATTCCCGCAATGATTGGTGGTGCAGCTTTATTAGCCGATGGTATTATCACTCCCCCGATTTCAATAACTTCCGCGGTTGAAGGACTGAAAAAGCTCCCTCAATTCCATAACCTGAGTGTGTCAACTATTGTCTTTATAGTAATAGGCATATTATGCGCATTCTTTTTTACCCAGCAATTCGGAACATCAAAGATTGGTAAATTCTTTGGCCCTTTAATGAGTATATGGTTCATCATGCTTGCTGTACTCGGTATTTTTCATATATCTGATGATTTGTCAATTCTTGGAGCATTGAATCCGTATCATGCATTGCATTTTCTGTTTAGTTATTCAGAAGGTTTCTGGCTTTTAGGTGCAGTGTTTCTTTGTACTACTGGTGCAGAAGCACTATACAGTGACCTCGGACATTGCGGAAGGGGGAACATAAGGGCAACCTGGGGATTTGTAAAGATTTGCTTGTTATTAAATTATTTTGGTCAGGGAGCAAGTTTATTGAAACAACATACTGGCCAGGTTATGACAAAGGCTTTTATGGAAGATCATAATATCAATGCGTTTTTTGATCTTATTCCACAATGGTTTATTGTACCTGGTGTAATTATCGCAACCTCAGCTGCAATTATTGCCAGCCAGGCAATGGTAACAGGATCTTTTACCCTTATCAACGAAGCTATGCGGCTGAACCTTTGGCCACGCATGAAAACTAATTATCCATCAGAAGCTAAGGGGCAGATATTCATACCTGCAATTAATACTCTTTTATTTATTGGATGTTTAGGTGTTGTACTTTATTTTCGGGAGTCATCAAGGATGGAGGCTGCTTATGGGTTAGCCATTATTACTACCATGATCATGACCACTATTCTGTTTGCCAATTACCTGGTGCTTCATAGGGTTAAGCCTGTTCTTATCTGGCTGTTTCTTGGAGTTTATTTGACTGTAGAAACAGGGTTTCTCATTGCTTTAATGGACAAGTTTGTTCATGGCGGATATATTACTTTGCTCATAGGACTTCTCATGTTTACAGTTATGTACGTTTGGTACAGATCACGGAAAATTAAAAACCGGTATGTGGAATTTGTAAGAGTAGAAGAGTATATTCCAAAAATGGAGGAACTTAGTAATGATACTTCTGTTCCAAAATATGCAACACACCTGGTATACCTTACAAGTGCCAATAACCCGAAAGAAATAGAGCATAAGATTATTTACAGCATTTTAAGCGGAATGCCAAAACGAGCAGATATTTACTGGTTCATACACGTAGATACCTTAGATGATCCCTATACAAGTGAATACTCCGTTGAACATATTATTCCTAATGATATCATCCGGGTAGAATTCAGATTGGGCTTCAGGATAGCCCCCCGCCTGAACCTGATGTTTAAAAAGGTGGTGGAAGACCTGGTTGCAAACCGGGAAGTAAATATTACAAGCCGTTATGAAAGCCAGCAGCGCAATAATATGGTAGGCGATTTCCAATTTATAGTTATGGAAAAATTCCTGAGCCAGGATAACGAATTGCCCTTCTTCGAAAAAATGGTGATGAAAAGCTATTTTTGGATAAAAGAAATTTCTTTAAGCGAAGAAAGAGGTTTTGGCCTGGATCAAAGCAATGTGGCAGTGGAAAAATTCCCCTTAGTTGTAGCACCTGTTGGCAAACTTAAAATGACCAGGATTTACAATGAAGAAGATGAGTTTAATCTTTGACCTGTTTTTTTAAAATCAAAAATTAAATTAATACTCCGGAATTCTTTATTTAATTTATTTCAATTTGTTTAATAGGTAATCTTATATCCCTTCGCAAAACAACTCTGCATTATTGTACGCTTTCATTTGATTCGCAATATTAATCGTTGACAAATATTTTTTCACTTTTTGAATCATACTTTAATTTATATTATTTGCGGTTACGCAGCACTGGTAGTAATCGTATATTTTGTACAAGAGCGGTTTATTTTTAAGCCCGAAAAATTAAAACAGGATTTTGAGTATAAATACGAAGCACCTTTTAAGGAACTATTTTTTAATGTGGAGGAAGGTGTTCGGATAAACGGATTGCATTTTACCGTAAAAGATCCTTTAGGATTAATTCTCTATTTTCATGGTAACAGCCGGAGTATAAAAGGCTGGGCACGTTACGCAAAAGATTTTTTCCGGTATAATTATGATGTCGTGTTAGTAGATTACCGGGGCTTTGGAAAAA
>JBDSDN010000074.1:0-10951 GCA_039920545.1 Ferruginibacter sp.
ATAACCAATCGCTGTTTAAATTCCGGCTCCTGTCTTTTAGATACCGGGCCGCAGCATAAGTAGACCTGATGAAATTTTTTCGATCGTCTACCTGCACTTTAGCTCTTTTGGAATATGTTTTTTCAACAGTTACTAATTTACTTTTGTATTTTTTATATCCTTCTTTATATGATTTTTGAGCAATCTTAAGCCCATACTCTTTTGCAACATTATCCATAAACTGCCAATAACCGACGGCGCCAGCGCCGGACACTGCATTTCCGTTGAAGCCGCTTTCCAGGGCTAATAAAACTGCAAACTCAGCAGGCATATTTTGTTTTTTTAATATAGCAATTGCTTTTGGAAAATACTTTTTACTCCGTTTAAATGTACGGATGAGGTAATCCTTACGGGCGACAGAAAATTTTGCTACATAGCCCATAGATTCTTTTTCGTGTCCAAAAAATATTTCAGGGTAAATAACATTTGCTTCTTTTAAAACCTTTTTATTCTCGCTGATTTTCTCACAGGGGGCCGTCAATACAGCCTTTGAGGTATCCGCCGGGTTAAATGCAAATGTGTTATTTACATATACGCAGGCCGTAATAAAACTTAGAAAGGTTTTAAGAAATGTATTTTTCAAAATTTCAGGATTAGTCAGAATAAAATAATAATGCTTGTTACAGCGTTTTTATAAAAAGTACAGTCTTTAACGTATGAAGGCGGGGCTTATTGCCTTTTTATCTTCGTTGACATGACTTTTGCTCCCTGTCCCGATACTTAAATTATTTTTTATGCGGATTTTTTTTAGCTTTTTTCTTTTCATTTCCTGCAATGCCATGGCACAAAATGCTGACTACGAAAAAAAGCTGCAGGAAATTGCAGCGATGGAGCAAAAAGGACATGAGCGCATAGGAGCCCCGGAATTGCTTACCCTGGCGTCTGATAACTTTGATGTGAAGTATTACCGGTGCGAATGGGAGGTAGATCCTGCAGTGAGGTACATAAAAGGTAAAGTAACTATATACTTTTATGTTTCGGCCACCGCAGCTAATATTACATTAGACCTTATGAGCCCTTTAATGACTGATAGTGTAAAACAAAGAGATGCATTATTATCTTTTTCCCAACCCACTAATGCGTTACTCATTAATTTTGCTGCTCCTCTTAATGCAGGCAATATTGATTCTGTAAGCATTTATTATAGGGGTGTACCAGCCAATACCGGTTTTGGTGCATTTATACAAAGCAGTCATGCCGGCACGCCTGTATTGTGGACACTCAGTGAGCCGTACGGATCAAGGGACTGGTGGCCATGTAAAAAT
Source organism: Ferruginibacter sp. (assembly GCA_039920545.1). Classification (GTDB taxonomy): domain Bacteria; phylum Bacteroidota; class Bacteroidia; order Chitinophagales; family Chitinophagaceae; genus Ferruginibacter. Next base: position 1,305 of record JBDSDN010000074.1, read on the forward strand.
AATTTAGGAGATAAAGCAGATTCGGTTGACATTTTTGTAACTCATCCCTTTGCCTATAAAGCCGCCAGCAATGGTTTATTACAGTCAGAAACCCTAACTGCCGGCGGTACTAAATTAATTACGCACTGGAAGCATCGCTATCCTATAGCAAGTTACCTTATGTGCTTTGCGGTTACTAATTATACGGTGTTTAATAATAGCGTACAATTGGGTAGCACTGTTTTACCTATGCAAACATATTGTTACCCTGAAAGCCTGGCATTATTTCAAACCAACACTCCACTGGTATTAAATGCAATGCAATTATTTCATAATTATTTTGGTGATTATCCTTTTATAAAAGAAAAATATGGTCATGTGCAGTTTGGATTTGGTGGAGGCCAGGAACACCAGACATCTACCTTTATAGTTACACCCGATGAAAGCCTCATGGCACATGAGTTAGCGCACCAATGGTTTGGCGATAAAATTACCTGCGGTAGCTGGGATGATATCTGGCTCAACGAAGGATTTGCCACTTTCTGTGCTGCTTTTTATATGGAAATTAAATACCCGGCAACGCTTCTTGTAAACCGGAAGGCAGTGATTAATAATATTACTTCTTTACCAAATGGTTCAGTAAAAGTAGATGACACCACCAATGTCTCCCGCATTTTTAATGGCCGGCTCAGCTATAATAAGGGGTCTAACTTGCTGAACATGTTAAGATTTAAATTGGGTGACAGCCTGTTTTTTAAAGCGCTCAGGCAATATCAGAAAGACCCGGCGGTAATTTACGGTTATGCCCATACTGAGGATTTAAAAAGAAATTTAGAAAAGGTTAGCGGGGTAAATCTTGCTAATTTTTTCACCCAGTGGTATAACGGCCAGGGGTACCCGAGTTACAAAGTAGAGTGGAGCCAGCTTGGATCAGAAAATGTAAATATAAAATTGAGCCAGTCCACATCTGACCCTTCAGTTCCTTTTTTTGAATTGCCTGTAGCATTAAAATTTAAAAATGCTACGCAGGAAAAAACGATTATAATTGATAATAAAACAAACGGAGAATTATTTGTAAGTAAAATTGGATTTATTGCTGATACCGTTTTTGTAGACCCTGATCTTTGGCTGATTAGCAAAAATAATACGGCCGTAAAAATAACACCAACCAATACCGGCAAGGCAGTGGTAGAAATTTATCCTAACCCTTTTATGGATCCCGTTACAATTTACCTCCACGACTTTTTGGAAAACATGGCCAGCGTTTCTATTTATAATAAGTTGGGCCAGATTTTAATTTCTAAAAATGTTCAACTTTATAATGGGGTAACTTTTTTACAACTGCACCTGGTACAATTGCCAAAAGGCGTGTACATTGTAAAAGTAAAAGCCGGTAGTCATACATTTGTTCAACAGATTCTAAAGTAGTATTAATTATCCTGGCTGATAAAAGATTTTTTATAAGGGCATTGCAGTAATGGCAAAACGAAAAAAGAGGATTGTAAATAAGGTATTCAAATTGCTTTTTATTTTCGGCATTGCTGCCACAGTTACCTGGTTTTTAACTACCGTTATTTTTAAACCCACCTTCGTACATTATCCGGCTTTTGGAATTGATATACCTGTAAATTACTCCTTGCATGGCATTGATGTAAGTAAATACCAGCAAACGATAGCGTGGAAAGAAGTGAAAGATATGACGGTAAACGATGTTAAGCTAGATTTTGTTTTCATTAAAGCAACCGAAGGGTTAGGAAAAATAGATGATCAATTCAGGCGAAACTGGGTTTTTGCAGAAAAACAAGGGCTAACTAAAGGAGCTTATCATTTTTTTATTGCCACAAAGAGCGGAAAAATTCAGGCCCTGAATTTTGTTGAAACGGTACAATTAAAAAAAGGTGATCTCCCGCCGGTATTGGATATTGAGCAGACATTTGGTGCCAGCAGTGCAGCTTTACAGCAAAATGCGAAAGTATGGCTGGAGGAAATAGAAAAAATTTTTAGCGTCAAACCAATTATTTACACAAACGTTGATTTTTATAACCGCTACCTGGCAGGAAAATTTGATGATTATCCTTTATGGATTGCGCATTACCTTGTAAAAGATAAGCCCCGCATAAAAAGAAGCTGGATATTCTGGCAACATAGCGAAAGCGGCCATGTTAATGGCATTGAACCTTATGTGGATTTTAATGTTTTTAATGGCGATAGTACAGACTTTGAAAGGCTTAAAATAAAATAAGACTGATCTTATATCAACTGGCAACAGGAAATTTACGGCCTATTCAAATTCGTAGGTTATACCTTACCGAAGATTTTTTAGCATATTTTAAAAGAATAAAGACAACCTGAATTATGGGGATGGAAGATGATACAAGAGGTTTTTTAATTCTTATTGTGAACACTATTGCAACTGTTTTAATCTGGATGATTGCAAACGTGTTGGTGGGAATTTATTTTAACCTGGCATTTTTTGAGGATAGGCCCGGCTGGAAAAATGTTGTTTATTATTTAGGTTTTTTGGTAAGCCTTTTCTTGTTAATCCGGTATCTGCGCCGTAAATGGAAATTCTAATACATTTTTGTTTCCCTCCGAAATATGGTAGATATTTATTCTTAACTGCTATGGTCAGATATAATCAGCCATTTATTTTTTACTTTTCTGAACAGTAAAGTAAAATGCCCGCCAATATCACCAATACTGCGGGTAAGGTGCCACCTGCCAACCACAGAAAAATATATGGCAGAAAGCCTTTTTACCTGTATAATATCAAAATTTAATTTCCCCATTGCTGCAGTATCGGGGTATCCTTTTTTATAATTATCAAATGTATTTTGCCACCCATAGGTCACACCGCTTTTGCCTATAAACATCAATGAATCATCATGCCAGTAAGTCTGCATAAATCTATTTATATCGCCGCTATTCCAGGCCTGCAACTGTTCCCCCATAGCACTTCTTATTAACCCTTCATCTTTTGATTGAGCATTAACCATGACAAATAAAAATGCAGCTGCAAAAAAAAGTATTAATTTTTTCATTTGTAAAATTTAAAGATACAAGATAATAAAATCCTGCAAGCTGTGGGTATTAATGAGCATGATGGGGTGACGAACATTTGCTTTTTTGGCAAAGCCTGTAATTCAAATAATGTGCAGTAATAATAAGTAATACTGCAGGAACCAATAATATAATTTCAATGGCAGGAAAAAACTGCTTGGAAATTAAAAAAGTAAACCCTAAACTAAAAATAGCAACAGGAAAAAAAGACTGGTGATGTTTTATATATCCATGAAATAACGAAAAAGAACCCACACAAAAGGCAATTGCGATCATGCTCCATTCAAAATACCCATTGTGAATTATATTAATTCCAAAAAGCGGAAGGCTGGTAACAATTAATGGAAGCAGGGCACAATGAATTGCACAGGCAACCGAAGTCAAAATTCCTAACCCGTCCCAATTTATTTTTAAATTCATGCCGGGGACAAAGATAGATAATTTGCACTATTGTTGCAAGTTTTAACATCCCTGCTTTTAGGTAATTTCTTTTAAACGTTTTTTGCTTTGTAAATTTGTAGATAAACAATTAAAAGAAATGAATAAAAAATGGTGGATTTATATAGGATTTTTTGTAGTGTTATTAGGTGTGTTCTATGCTTTCGTATTTAATGACTATGATTTTTCTGCCTCTCAGTTAAAAGTTATAAACCCTTCGGTCCCGGCCTTTAGTTTTGTAAACCAGGATGGTAAAACCATTAGCCAGAGAAATACGGATGATAAAGTATACGTGACAGAATATTTTTTTACTACTTGCAAAGGGATCTGCCCCAAAATGAATGCAAATATGCGGCGGGTATTTGAGGCCTATAAAAATGAAAAAGACTTTATTATTTTATCGCATACCTGTATGCCTGAAGTTGACAGCGTGAGTTTATTAAAGGCCTATGAACAAAAAATGATAAATGGAACCCTCGTAAAAAAAGATGATGGTTCATATAGTATAACTGAATTACCCGGAGCGGCGCAAAAAGTAGAGAATAATCCTAATTGGAATTTTGTAACCGGGGATAAAACTGCCTTGTACAAAATGGCAAGACAAGGTTATTTAATTGATAACGGAAAGCCCGACAGTTCTCAATTAATAAAAGACCAATTTATTCATACGCAATTTTTTGCCCTCGTAGACCGGTATAGGCGTGTAAGAGGCATTTATGACGGACTGAAGGAAGATGAGATACAGAAATTGTTAGTAGATGTTAAAGATCTACTTAAAGAAAAGGTAGATCATAGCAGATTTATGGGTGGGTTTAGCAATAATCCAAATTAAATAAAGATGAAAAAACAATTGTTATAGCAATATAATTTTTTAATAAAAAGTTGTCAGCCATAGCTTGTAGAAGTCAGATAACCTTCAATAGAGAATTTCATTATCATTTTTATTGCTTTCTACAAGCTAAGACTGGCATGAAATGACTTTTTCAAAGATTATTCAACACTGTAGAAAAAAAGTTTAATTATAAAAAATGATTTTAAATAAAGAATTTGATATTTTAAAGCGTACCGGCCTTAGTGTAACTGAAGGAAGGAAAAAGATCCTGGAACTTTTTTTAGAAACAGAGGGTGCACTTGCTCATGCAGATATTGAAAAAAATACGGATGCAGTTTTTGACAGGGTAACTGTCTACCGCACGCTGCAGACGTTTGTTGAAAAAGGGATTATTCACCAGATACCTACTATAGATAATTCAATATTATATGCCCTTTGTAAACATGACTGTGCCCAGGGTCACCACCATGATAACCACGTACATTTCCTTTGCAATACCTGCAATAAAACTGTTTGCTTGGATGATGTAGTAGTGCCAACCGTAAAATTACCTAAAGGGTTTACACCGGCACTTTCTGCAATGACGGTTACAGGAGTTTGTAATGATTGTAAAGCGTAAATTTATTAGCGGCTGCAAATTTCTTTCACTTCATAGATTTCAAGTTTGCCGCCTATGATGTTTTTATTGATTATACACAAGCAGTAATAATGTTTTATTCCATTACCTGTTCTATATGTGCCAGCCGACCATCTTTTGTAAAACCTTCTATCACCACCCGGAAAGCTTTTGTAACATCGTTATTGTAAAAGGATAGAATTACCTGGGGCTGCTGTGGAGTCGTCGTCACCGCCGGATTCCAATATAAGGTAGTGCGTAAATCCTGTTGCTCATTGAGCGGATTGAGGCTGGCATAATTGGGAGAATAAAACTGCCGGATAGGCGTGTAACCAAATACCTTACTACTGGCAAGGCCAGCCCCGGGTTCAGCTTTTTCATCTCCACCCCGGCGGGTGTAAATTGCAATGGCACCATTTCCCGAATTGCCGCTGCCTCCAAAAAAAGGCGGCCGGAACACTTTTATATAGGCAATGTTATTGACATTAATGCCGGTCATAAAATTTGCATCTACCGGCGTTTCATCTAAATAAATTTGAGGGGCACCACCCCGCCATTGTAAAGAAGGTTTGCTTCCGGGATTACCGGTATTGGATATTTGTAACCCTGCAACTTTGCCTTGTAAATAAGTAAACACACTATTTGTAGTTGCTGCAAATGGGTCATTCAGTAAATCAAACTGGTAACTATCGCCACCGTTAAATAAACCGGAAGTATATTTCTCATCCAGTAATTGTACAGGTGATTTGCCCTTACTTTTCACTGTTACATTTTCCAATAATTGCACTTTTTGTTTTTCTGCAAAATTATTTGCAGCATTGGCCAAAAACCATTGCCGGTAATTGCCGGTGGTATCCCGCCCACGGCCAAAAATTTTGCCTGTTATTTTTATCGGTAACATTGCAAGCCGGCCTGTCATAAACTGGGCACCTGCATCTTTCAATGCAGGTGATTGAAACCTGTAATGAACCTGGGCTGTATCAAACAGCACCGTTGCCGCATCACTAAAAGTGCCATCTGGTAATATTTTTACCAACAAAACCTGCCCTTCTTTATCTTTTTGTTTTACCATTAATACCATGCTGGCATCATTGGGTATCTGCCCTGCAGGAATGCCCACAATATTGCCGGATAATTTCATATACGCTGTATCTTTTGTATAGGAAAGGCGATGTGTTTTTGATTTAAGCGCTTCTTCCCACATAAACCTGCGCCACCCATGAGTAAGCATTACAAGATCAAGGTGCTGATTGATGCTGTTTGTCGTGTCAGAAAAATAATAAGCGGGGTTGTATATATTTCCTTTTAATTCACTGCTAAGTAACAGGTGCGAAGTAATTGTATTGCTGCTGTCCGTACCAATGGCAAGGTCAGTAACGGACACAGAAAGATTGGATCCTATGTTTTCAGGGACCACGATTTTTATTTCATTTTTTGCACGTTTGTTTAAACCCCAGCGCTGCACTTCCATTTGTGGAGTAAAAAAGTAATCCTGGTTTTTTATGTAAGTAATTCTTTCTGCAATGGCATTCCAATGATTATCAAATAAGGTGATGGTTAAAATGCCGGTCGGCAAATCCCTCGTAGGAATAATACCTTTCACCGCAGAAGCTGTTGGCTTGGAAATATTAAAAACAGGTTGCTGGTAAATAGTTCCCACCAGGTGCATAGTATCGATAGCCCTGGCAATCTCAGGCGAAAAATTTACCAGGAAAATACGGTTACTACCGGATACGCTTACTTGCAATGAAACACCTACATCTTTTATTTCTGGCAAAGGTGTTTGGTGTTCTATTCCTTTTTCATCTTTCCATTTTGTACTATAAGTAAACCCTGGTTCCGGTGTAAGATAAAAAACCCCCATTCCATCATGTAACACTTTCAGGCTATCTACAACCTGGCCTTTACTATTTATTAAAATTCCTTTTATTTTTACAGGTCGGCCCCATTGGTCATCAGCTTTAAAGGCAATTTTATTTTTTATGCCTGCAATAATTTCGCCACCTTCCGGAAATAAACTTAGCGCTGGAATTATTCTGAAATTTTCAGCAAGGATGTTTCCGCCTTTTACAATAACCGGGAGAGATTTGTTGTATAAAAAGGCGGTATCAAAATTAAGCATCCACCTGGTATATGCTCTCACCCGTATACTGTTGCTTTTGTAACCAACAGGAATATCAAACTGCCCGTGGGTAACCCCATCTACCAGCGGGCTCAACGCATGTAAAAGCGCTGTTCCGTTTTCATCAATAAAATCTATATAAATATTTTTAGTTTCATCTGCCGGCAAAAGCCCCTCCATTAAATATGCTTTAAACCAGATGGTTTCTCCTGCCACATAACTGGCCTTGTCGTAATGAAAATAGACCCGTTCCGGGCTATTTTTTTCGGCATAGTTTGTTATAGCGGTTTCTATATTTTGAGCTGGTAAATGGGTACAAGTATAAGTAAGTAAAATTAAAATGATCCATTTCCTTTTATCCGGTGACAGCATGATACATTGATATTGCAGGTAAAATTAACGCTCTATTGGGTATCGTTATACAGGGATATAACATTTTAGTTTACTGTACTGAATGCACTATTCAGGATACAATTTTTCCATCTCTTCACTAACAAATTCCATCAATACTTTTATTTTACCAGGAGAAAAATCAAACTCCAGGCCAGCAGTTTTGTATAATTCAGGTAAAGTTTTAGTTCCACCTAATGCCAGGGCCTGGCAGTAATTATCCATGGCTTTTACTTTGTCTTTTTTAAACTGCATCCACATGCCGATGGCACCCAATTGAGCAATGCCATATTCAATATAATAAAAAGGCACTTCAAATAAATGCAACTGGCGTTGCCAGGCGTTATTCCGGTATGCTTCCAAGCCACTGTAGTCTATTACCTCATCTTGAAATTCTTTAAGCGTGAATATCCAGGCCTCTGAACGTTCTTCGTGCGTGTGCACCGGGTGCTCATATATCCAATGCTGAAATTTATCTATTATGGCTATCCATGGAAATATCGTTATCACTCTTTCTAACTGGTGCTGTTTGGCTTTCTGCAAATCAGCATCCGTCTCAAAAAAAGTTTCCCAATTATCCATGCTGAAAAGTTCCATTGCCATGCTGGCTACTTCCGCAATTTCCATTGGATATTCTTTAAACCCACTTAATGGTAAGGGGTGTGCAAGAAAAGAATGTACCGCATGGCCGCCTTCATGCACCATAGTGGTGACATCATGCATTTGCCCGGCGGCATTCATGAAAATGAACGGAGCGCCGCTTTCTGGGAGCGGGCAGTTATAACCACCCGGAGCTTTTCCTTTTCGGCTGTCTAAATCAAGGTGATTAAGCTGTTGCATTTTTTGCAGGCATTCCCCGAAAAAAGGCTGCAGTTTAGTAAAACATTCAATAGATTTTTGCAACAATTCTTCCCCGGTTTTAAAAGGGTGCAAAGGAGTGGAGCCTTCGGGTTCTGCCTCCATATCCCAGGGTCGCAAATCCTGAAGACCCAATTTTTGTTTTTTCTTTTGGTAAATTTTATTTACCAGTGGCAGAACGAATTGCTTTACGGCATCATGAAATTTAAAGCAGTCTTCTTTTGTGTAATCAAAACGCCCCAATTCTTTAAACCGGTAATCACGGTAGTTATCAAATCCTGCATTTTGAGCTTCCCGGTTCCTTAACTCAATTAATTTATCATAGAGGGCGCCAAGTTTATCTTTATCTTCTAATCTCCTGGTTTGTATTTTATGATATACTTCTTCCCGAAGGTTACGATCGGGATTTTCCAAAAATTTGCCGGCCTGTTGCAACGTATATTCCTCGCCGTTAACCGTAATCATCATCGCCCCGGTTATTTGCCCGAATTGTTGCTGAAGTACGGACATCTCTGCCTGGAGCGGAATATTTTCTTCCCTGAAAAGTTCAATATTTTTACGAATCGTACGCACATAAGTAAAGTATTCCTCGTTATCCAGCGACTCTAAAAACGGGGAGGCAATAAATTTTTTATTTAAGGCATCGGAATAGGGTTGAATATTAGGTTGTATATGTAAACAGAAGTAATTGAAAGCATCTTCCAGCGCTTTATTTTCTGTATCGCAGGTCATCTTTATCTGGCGCCAGCAGGCGTCTTCATTAACAACCGCCTCCAACTCACTTTGATCTTTCAGCCATTTTTCAAGGTCATCCTTTTTGTCAATATTTCTTTCTAATAAATTTTTAAAGAAAGGCTCAAGACTTTGCCAGTCGGTAACGATAAAATCAGCCGGTACAAAATGGCGGGGAAGTTTTGTAATATCAGCGGAGTAATTCATGTTCTTTAATAATTATTATTCTCTTGTCATTTCGACGTTAGGAGAAATCTGTTTTACTATTTTCTATCTCATTAACTGTTATTATCGGATGTTTCGTTCCCCGAAAAATGACAACATAAAAAAGGTTTGTCATTTCGACGTTAGAAATCTGAAACATTATTTTATATCTTTTCTATGTAATGTATTTGTTGGTGGCCATTCCCCAAGTAATTCTTTATTTAAAAATTCTCGTTGGGGATTTTTGGTATCTATTAATTTATCTTTCTTTTCTCTTCTCCATTTTTTTATTTCCTTTTCATGGGCAATTGCATTATTTACATAATCATAATCTTCGTAATAAACTAAGTAAATAGCTTTATAGATCGAAGTGAATGCATTTGAAAGTGGGTTGTCTTTTTCCAGGTAATGTTCAA
>JBDSDN010000075.1:0-11862 GCA_039920545.1 Ferruginibacter sp.
GTAGCTACAGCAGATCATAACGTTCCAACGATAGAGCAACACCTTCCTATTAAAGAAGAATTGGGGAGAGTGCAGGTAGAGACCTTGAAAAAAAATTGTGCTACCCACGAGATTGAATTATATGGCCTGGGGCATCCTTACCAGGGCATTGTTCATGTTATTGGCCCTGAATTAGGCATTACACAGCCCGGGATGACGATTGTTTGCGGCGATAGCCACACCAGTACCCATGGTGCTTTTGGGGCTATAGCATTTGGCATTGGCACCAGCGAAGTAGAAATGGTCTTTGCTACACAGTGCCTTTTGCAAAGTAAACCAAAGCAAATGCGTATCAATATAAATGGCGAATTAAAAAAAGGGGTACTGTCAAAGGATATTGTATTGTACATCCTTTCAAAAATCTCATCAAGTGGTGCTACCGGTTATGCAGTTGAATATGCCGGCAGTACCATCAGCAATTTATCTATGGAAGCTAGGATGACAGTATGCAATATGAGTATTGAAATGGGCGCAAGATGTGGACTTATTGCACCGGATGAAACTACTTTTAAATATATCCATGGCCGGGCCTTTGCCCCAAAGGGAACTGATTGGGTGCATGCATTACAATACTGGCAAACATTAAAAAGTGATGAAGACGCATTGTTTGATGAAGAAATAAATATAAATGCAGCCGCCATAGAACCGATGATTACTTATGGCACAAACCCGGGCATGGGCGTAGGTGTCAATGGTTTGGTTCCTTCGGAAAAAGAAATGGATGAAAAAGAAAGGGCATCATTTATTAAGGCCATGAACTATATGGGGATTGCCCCCGGTGGTGCTATTAAAGGGCAGAAAATAGATTATGTATTTATCGGCAGTTGTACCAACAGCCGTATAGAAGACCTTCGTTTGGTGGCTGATTTTGTAAAGGGAAAACAGAAGTCTGATGATGTAGAAGTATGGGTAGTACCGGGAAGCAAGCAGGTAGAACAACAAGCCATTGCAGAAGGTATTGATAAAATATTTTCGGCAGCAGGCTTTCAACTGCGCCAGCCGGGCTGTAGCGCCTGCCTGGGTATGAATGAAGATAAAATCCCTGCCGGAAAATATTGCATCAGTACCAGCAACAGAAATTTTGAAGGAAGGCAGGGTGCCGGATCAAGAACCTTGTTGGCAAGCCCGCTCATGGCAGCAGCGGCAGCCATTACAGGCAGGGTAACAGACGTAAGTGAAATGTTGTAACTCCGCCGGTTGTTAAAAACCCAGGCAGCAGTTTTAAAAAAACACCTGTGATTAAAAGACATAATTGCAGTTTAATTAATTTAATATGAGTAAAAGTAAAGTGGATACCATTCAATCTTCTTTTGTTCCGTTGAACATTGAGAATGTGGATACAGACCAGATTATACCTGCACGTTTTTTAAAAGGTACAACGAGGGATGGATTTGGAAAAAACCTCTTTCGTGACTGGCGTTATGAAAATGATGATGAAGCTAAGCCCAGGCCTGGCTTTGTTTTAAACCAGCCAGAGTACCACGGGAAAATATTAGTGGCAGGAAAAAATTTTGGCTGCGGCTCATCCAGGGAACATGCGGCCTGGTCAATTCTGGATTATGGTTTTACAGCAGTGGTCAGCAGTTTTTTTGCAGATATATTTAAAAATAATGCCTTGAATAATGGCGTGCTCCCGGTTACTGTGAGTGAATTTTTTTTACAAAAAATCTTTGAGCAAGATAATGAGGCAACACTGACAATCAATTTACCAAATCAAACTATTGTTATTGATACAACCGGTGCTAAAGAATCATTTGAAATTAATGCTTATAAAAAAGAATGCCTGCTGAAAGGCTATGATGATATTGATTATTTATTAAGCATTAAAAATGATATTGAAGTTTTTGAAAAAACACAGCAGTACTAAATATTTAGAAGAAAATATAAAGCTTTAATTAAAAAATATAAAAGACGGTCCCTATGATTAAAAAGATCGCAGTATTAAACGGTGATGGCATTGGCCCGGAAGTTACCTATCAGTCAGTAAAAGTTTTGAAAGCTATAGCCCAACGGTTTAATCATGAATTTATTTTTACCGAAGGGTTAATAGGCGCCGATGCTATTGACAAAGCTGGCAGTCCGCTGCCAGCTGAAACAATCGCCATTTGTTTAGATAGTGATGCTATTTTATTTGGCGCTATCGGGCATCCAAAATATGACAATGACCCAAGCGCAAAAGTGAGGCCGGAACAGGGTTTGCTGGGTTTAAGAAAAACGCTGCAACTGTTCGCTAATATTCGCCCTGTAATAACTTATCCGACCCTGCATTTTCTTTCTCCTTTAAAAGCCAGTAATATAGAAGGAGTAGATATTGTTATTTTCCGTGAGTTGACAGGTGGTATTTATTTTGGAAAAAAAGAAACCAATGAAGAAGGCACACAGGCATCTGACGAATGTGTATATACGAAAGATGAAATAGAACGCATTGCACACCTGGCGTTCAAAGCGGCACAGCAGCGTAGGAAAAAACTAACCCTTGTAGATAAAGCAAATGTATTGGAGACCTCCCGTTTGTGGAGAAAAGTTGTGCAGGAAATAGCTCTACAATATAATGATGTATCAGTTGATTTTTTGTTTGTGGATAATGCTGCAATGCAGATTATTCTAAATCCAAAACAATTTGATGTGATTCTTACTGAAAACATGTTTGGTGATATCCTAAGCGACGAAGCTAGTGTTATTACCGGGTCTCTGGGTTTATTACCTTCTGCATCTGTAGGCAATAAAACTGCTTTATTTGAGCCTATACACGGTTCTTACCCACAGGCCACGGGTAAAGATATCGCAAATCCAATAGGCTCTATACTGTCTGCTGCAATGTTGTTGGAGCATCTGGATTTAAATGAAGAAGCAATACTGGTAAAGGCTGCCGTGGAGTGGACAATCGAACACAGGTTTGTTACAAAAGATATTGATCCCGTAAATTTTTATTTCACTTCTACAGTGGGGGAGCTTATTAGTGATTTTATAAATAAAAATCACTTTGATCGGGTTAATAGAGAAAATATAGAATTAAGGAAGTCAACAATAATTTAAAAAATTAAAAAAGTTCTTTGTTTTTAATTCAGGCAGTCGTACATTAGTGCTACAACACTTCTTCATGCACAAAGTGAAAGTATATAATGTAATGAATATAATAACTACGATAATAATTGTGGTTGTCATTATTATTATTCCTGCACTGCACGGAGGAGGAGCTATCGTATAAAAAGTTTAAAATAATATACCAAGCGGCCCGCCTCAAAAAGGTGGGGCGCTTTTTTTATGCCCGATACAACAAAAAAATTATGTATTACAACAACGACACGATTATATATTTCGATGGAGAATTTATAAAGGCAGCAGATGCAAAAATGGATCTGTACAGCCAAAGCCTGCATTATGGTTATTCCGTTTTTGAAGGTATAAAATCTTACGCTACGGACAGTGGCACCAGGATTTTTAAATCAAAAGAACACTATGATCGCCTGCGCTATTCTGCAAAGGCTATGCAAATACCTTTTAATATCAGCACAGAAGAATTAACTACCCTTTCCTACGAAGTATTAAATAGAAACAATTTTTCTAATGCTTATATCCGTCCTATTGTTTTTTGCTCGGCTAATATGGCATTATCAAAAGGCAAAGAAGCCTACCTGGCAATTACTGCCTGGGAATGGACTAAAGGTTACCTGGCTGATAAAATGCAGTTAATGACTTCTTCTTTCTGCAGGCCAAACCCCGGCGCATTTCATATAGAAGCAAAAGTGAGTGGCCATTATGTAAATTCTATCTTGGCTTGCCAGGAAGCCAAGGATAATGGTTTTGATGAAGCTATTTTATTAGATACAAATGGCTTTGTGGCGGAAGGCCCAGGGGCAAATGTTTTTATAGAAAAAAATGGCGTGCTGTACACACCACCGAAAGGAAATATTTTACCGGGCATTACCAGAGCAACGGTGCTGGAAATTTGCGATGAATTAAATATAGATAAAGTAGAAAAATTATTTACAGCTGAAGAAATGCGCCAGGCAGATGCTGCTTTCTATTGCGGTACAGCTGCAGAAATTGTTGCACTGCACTCATTGGATAACGTGGTATTTAAAAAAGAATGGGAAAACAGTTTGGGATATATTATTCAACAGGCCTATCAATGTAAAGTACTGGAAAAAGATTTTGTTTTTGAAATGGCCTCATAAAAATATTAACCGAATCTTTTACGCTTAGTTGAAAGATGAATAGTGTTGATGCTGTACAGGAGTGCGACGCCTGTTAAGTTGAATAAAGATTTAAAGCTGGTTACATAAAAATTAAATGAACGAACTCAATAAATATTCAAAAATATTAACACAGGATGAAACACAACCTGCGGCACAAGCTATGTTATATGGTATTGGTTTAACTGAAGACGATTTAAAAAAACCTCAAGTAGGGGTTTGCAGTATGGGTTATGATGGCAATACCTGCAATATGCATTTGAACGATCTGGCAAAAATTGTAAAGCAGGGCGTATGGGCTAATGAATTAGTGGGTTTAATTTTTAATACCATTGGCATCAGCGACGGCATCAGCAATGGTACAGATGGGATGCGGTACAGTTTGGTAAGTCGTGATTTAATTGCAGATAGCATTGAAGCAGTTTGCGGCGGATTTTATTACGATGGTTTGATTGCATTGCCGGGCTGCGATAAAAATATGCCAGGGGCTATAATGGCTATGGGCCGTTTGAACCGCCCAGCTATTATGGTTTATGGCGGTACAATAGAAGCCGGGCATTATAAAGAACAGGATTTAAATATCATCTCAGCCTTTGAAGCCCTGGGACAAAAAATTGCAGGAACTATTACCCCGGAAGATTTTAAAGAAATTGTAAAGCACAGTTGCCCCGGGGCAGGGGCGTGTGGGGGCATGTACACCGCCAATACTATGGCTTCTGCCATTGAAGCGTTGGGTATGAGTTTGCCTTATTCATCATCTAACCCGGCATTAAGTGAGGAGAAGAAAAACGAATGCCTTGATGCAGGAAGAGCTATTAAAGTATTGCTGCAAAAAGATATTAAGCCGAAAGATATTATGACGAAGATGGCATTTGAGAATGCGATTACCCTCGTTATGATTTTTGGTGGGAGCACAAATGCGGTATTGCATTTAATTGCCATGGCAAAAAGCGTTGACGTAAAAATTACGCAAGATGATTTTCAGCGCATCAGTGATAGAACCCCGGTACTGGCTGATTTTAAGCCAAGCGGAAAGTATCTTATGCAGGAATTGCATGCGCATGGAGGTGTGCCTGCAGTGATGAAATATTTATTGGGCAAAGGAATGTTGCATGGAGAATGTTTAACTGTAACCGGAAAAACAGTTGCTGAAAACCTGGAAGGCATTGAGCCAATAAATTTTGAAACACAAAAAATAATTTATCCGGTAGAGTCGCCATTAAAGGCAACAGGGCATTTGCAGATATTGTACGGCAACTTAGCCGAGAAAGGAAGTGTGGCAAAAATAACCGGTAAAGAGGGTGAACGTTTTGAGGGCCCTGCCCGGGTATTTAATGGTGAAAAAGATTTGGTGGCCGGCATTGCCAGCGGAAGAGTAAAAAAAGGCGATGTGGTCGTTATACGAAATGAAGGCCCGAAAGGTGCGCCGGGTATGCCCGAAATGTTGAAACCAACTTCTGCCATCACGGGTGCAGGTTTGGGTAAAGATGTAGCACTGATCACTGATGGGCGTTTCAGCGGCGGCAGCCATGGCTTTGTGGTAGGGCATATTACGCCTGAAGCCTTTGAAGGTGGGTTGATTGCCTTGGTGCATGATGAGGATGTAATTGAATTAGATGTTGCAACAAAATCCATCACCCTAAAAGTGAATGAGGCAATAATTGCTGAACGCAGAAAGAAATGGGAACAGCCAAAATTGAAAGCAACAAAAGGCGTGTTGTATAAATATGCAATGTGCGTAAAAGATGCTAGTGAAGGTTGCGTTACAGATGAATAATAAAACAACAGCGATGACCAAAAAGTATTTCTTAGAACTGGCAAACTATAACATTTGGGCAAATAATATTGTTTACACCTGGTTTGATAAAATAAATGACAAGCAATGGAACCAGCCTTTAATAAGCAGCTTTGAAAGTATTGCTGCTACTGCTTTACATATTGCGGGTGCAGAAAGTATATGGCTCGATAGATTAGACAAAGTAGCCTCACCGGTATGGTTACCTGCAGTGTTTGTTGGAAATAAAACCGAGATTATGAATTTATGGAGAAAGGCTTCGGAGAATTTAAAAAATTTTGTTGAACAGTTTGATGAGTCAAAAATGGAAAGCAGCGTGAGTTTTAAAAGAATAAATGGCGAAGCTTACAAAATGCCGCATTACCAGGTATTTGCTCATGTGTTTAATCATTCATCTTATCACCGTGGCCAACTGGTAACCTTACTAAGGCAGGTGGGGTTTACAGGTGTGGGCTCAACCGATTTATTTGGATTTTTTATTAAATAAAAAAACAATGGACACACTTCTTCTATTAAAAGAACACAAAGCAGTGGAAAAGAAAACTACCAGTATCAGCGGCAGCGTAGCCCTGTTGGATGCTTTGCTTTGCGAAAATGTAGATACAATATTCGGTTATCCCGGCGGTGCCATTATGCCCATTTATGATGCATTGTACGATTATGAAAATAAATTAAACCATATCCTGGTACGCCACGAACAGGGTGCAATACATGCTGCACAAGGCTTTGCACGTGCAAGTGGCAGAACAGGCGTGGTGTTTGCTACCAGCGGCCCCGGCGCAACAAATTTAGTAACCGGCCTGGCAGATGCAATGATAGACAGTACGGCTTTGGTATGTATCACCGGCCAGGTGTTTGCCCACCTGTTAGGCACAGACGCTTTTCAGGAAACGGATGTAATTAATATTACTACACCAATTACCAAATGGAATTACCAGGTTACTGATGCAACAGAAATACCTTCTGTATTAGCAAAAGCTTTTTACATAGCGGGTAGTGGCAGGCCTGGCCCGGTATTGATAGATATTACCAAGAATGCACAGTTGCAATTGTTCGATTATAAGGGATATACAAAATGTACACATATCCGCAGCTATCGGCCAAAGCCAATTATAAGAAATGAATATGTTGAAGCTGCTGCAAAATTAATAAACGAAGCAAAGAAGCCCTTTGTGATTTTTGGTCAGGGGATAATTTTAGGTAGAGCAGAAAAAGAATTTGCAGCTTTTATTGAAAAAGGGAACCTTCCTGCAGCCTGGACTATAATGGGTATGAGCGCTATACCTACTGATCATCCTTTAGGGGTAGGCATGTTAGGTATGCATGGTAATTATGGGCCAAATGTTTTAACCAATGAATGTGATGTGCTTATTGCTGTTGGGATGCGTTTTGATGACCGGGTAACAGGCCGTTTAGATAAATATGCAAAGCAGGCAAAAATTATTCACCTGGATATTGACCCCTCAGAAATTGATAAGAATGTAAAAACAACCATGGCGGTTTGGGGGGATTGCAAGGAAACACTACCCTTACTGACGGCCTTGATAAATAAAGGAGATCATAAAGCCTGGTTGCAAAAATTTGTTGAATATAAACAACAGGAAGAGGAGCAATGTATAATACCTGAATTAAACCCCAGCACCGAGGAATTATCGATGGGGGAAGTAATAAATACATTGAATGAATTAACCGGAGGCACTGCCATCATAGTAACAGATGTGGGCCAGCATCAGATGGTCGCCTGCCGGTATGCAAAATATAATCAGACAAAAAGTAACATTACCAGTGGCGGCCTGGGAACGATGGGCTTTGCCTTGCCTGCCGCCATAGGGGCAAAGTTTGGTGCGCCCGAATCCACTGTGGTAGCAGTTATTGGAGATGGTGGCATACAGATGACCATCCAGGAATTAGGTACCATCATGCAAACCGGCATAAATATAAAAATAATGATTCTTAATAACCAGTTCCTTGGCATGGTACGGCAGTGGCAGGAACTATTTATGGAAAAACGATATTCATTCACCAATATTAAAAGCCCCGATTTTGTGAAAGTTGCAGAAGGGTATGGCATTGCCGCAAAAAAATTAATTGAGCGTAAGGAGATGAAAAAATCATTGGAGGAAATGCTAAACCACCCGGGGCCTTACTTGCTGGAAGTAATGGTGGGTAAAGAAAATAATGTTTTCCCGATGGTGCCGCAGGGTTGCAGTGTTTCCGAAATAAGGTTAAAATAGAAGGTCCTGTCCCTGAAGAGGAACATGGGTAGAAATGCTTTTAATTTATTTGAAAGTTCTTTTAATAGAATGGTTTTTATTATTTACCCAGCGATGGTTTTCATAGCGTCATCGTTGCGTCGCACTCTTGTTCTGATAATCTCTATTGGGCCTTAATAAATATAAATTATGAACAATATAAAAAATACTGATACTCTTAAAAGCTCCCTTTCAGCGGCGGGGGGGTATAAAGCAGAGTACACCATAACCGTTTATACTGAAAACCAAATTGGTTTGCTTAACCGCATCGCTATTATTTTTAGCCGCAGAAAAATTAATGTCGATAGTTTGAATACATCGCCAACAGAAGTAGAAAGTGTGCATCGCTTTACCATCGTCATCAACGAAACAGAAGATGTCGTTCGTAAACTCTGCAGGCAAATAGAAAAACAGGTAGATGTATTAAAAGCATTTTACAATACCGAAGAAGAAATTGTATGGCAGGAAATGGCATTATACAAAGTATCTACAGATGAGATTGCAGAAAAAGTAAAAGTAGAAAGGCTGTTAAGAAAGTATGGTGCAAGAGCAGTAGTGATCAGAAAAGATTACACCGTTTTTGAAACAACCGGGCACCGGGAAGAAACCGATGCTTTGATAAAAGCGTTGGAACCCTACGGACTCATAGAATTTGTACGGAGTGCACGGGTGGCTATAATAAAAGCCAGCAGCAGCTTTCACGAAAAATTAAAACAGTACGAACGAGCTGCACCCGGCGATGAACTGGTAGAAAATGAATTCTTAAATAAACAGGAAGAAGTCTTTACTATGTAATTAAAAAACATTAAAATTTCAATCAAATCAATAAATAAAATTTCACCCGGCATTTATAATTTAAAATTTAAAACAATACACAATGGCAACATTAAATTTTGCAGGCACTACCGAAAACGTTGTAACACGTGAAGAGTTTCCCTTATCAAAAGCTCAGCAGGTTCTTAAAGATGAAGTGGTAGCCGTAATAGGTTATGGCGTACAGGGTCCTGGGCAGGCCTTGAATCAAAAAGAAAACGGTATTAATGTAATAGTGGGACAAAGGAAAAATTCAAAGAGCTGGGATAAAGCTATTAGGGATGGTTTTGTAGAAGGGGAAACTTTATTTGAGATTGAAGAAGCCTTAAAAAAAGGAACTATCATTTGTTATTTACTGAGCGATGCCGCCCAGATTGCGATGTGGCCAACAGTAAAAAAACATTTGACGCCCGGTAAAGCATTGTATTTTTCTCACGGTTTTGGTATTACCTATAACGATCAGACAGGGATTATTCCTCCTGCTGATGTAGATGTTTTTTTAGTAGCGCCAAAAGGGAGTGGCACTTCTTTGCGAAGGATGTTTTTGCAGGGCCGTGGGCTTAACAGCAGCTACGCAATATTTCAGGATGCAACAGGCCGGGCTTTTGAAAGAGTTGCGGCCTTAGGTATTGCCATTGGCTCCGGCTATTTATTTGAAACCAATTTTAAAAAAGAAGTATTTTCAGATCTAACCGGCGAAAGAGGCACATTGATGGGTGCTATACAGGGAATATTTGCTGCTCAATTTGAGGTGCTGCGTAAAAAAGGGCATTCGCCTTCAGAAGCATTCAATGAAACTGTAGAAGAATTAACACAATCTCTCATGCCATTGGTTGCAGAAAACGGCATGGATTGGATGTATGCCAATTGCAGTACAACTGCCCAACGTGGGGCACTGGATTGGTGGAAAAAATTCCGGGATGCTACCATACCAGTATTTACAGAATTGTACGACAGCGTTGCTGAAGGCAAAGAAGCTGCCTTATCTATAGAAAGTAATAGCAAAGCAGATTATAGGGAAAAATTAGATGCAGAGTTGAAAGAATTGCACGATAGTGAATTGTGGCAGGCTGGTAAAACAGTCAGAAGTTTAAGGCCCGAAAATCAAAAAATTGTAGCGCAAAACCTGAACGCATATAACCCCAAAAAATTTACTGAGTCTGTAAAATAAATATTGCTGAATGGAAACACCAAATTACGAATATGCAAAGTCTTCGCAAACCACCATTGTTGGCCTGCCGGAACAGTTGGATTTTACTGAAGCAGCAAAAAGATTAGCACCCATTGTTACCAGGACAGCACTAAGCTTCAATCAAAATTTATCTGACCGGTATAAATGCAATGTTTTTTTAAAGAGAGAAGATCTGCAGGTGGTTCGTTCTTATAAAATTCGTGGCGCTTATAACATGATGAGTAACTTGCCAAAGGAACAATTGCAACGTGGGGTTGTGTGCGCCAGTGCAGGCAACCATGCCCAGGGTTTTGCTTATTCATGCAAAAAACTAAATTGTAAAGGCGTTGTCTTTATGCCCGTTATCACACCTAATCAAAAGATTCACCAGACAAAAATGTTTGGGGAATCTTTTATAGAAATAAAATTAACCGGCGATACATTTGATGATTGTGCGGTTGCGGCAAAAAGGTTTACAGAAGAAAATGGTATGACATTTATCCCACCTTTTGATAACATTAAAATCATAGAAGGTCAGGGGACGGTAGGCATGGAAATATTGGAACAGTTGAGCGAAGATGAAAACAATACTATTGTTGAAAACAATTTTAGGAATATTTCTTTTGCTGATTTGAATATACTTTCCGCTTCACCAATAAACGGCGGAAACAAAGGGAGCCTCAGGTGTGATTATTTATTTGTACCCGTTGGCGGCGGTGGGTTAAGTGCAGGGGTTGGGTCTTATTTTAAAACATATTCACCCAAAACAAAGATAATTGGCGTAGAGCCAGAAGGGGCACCCTCCATGTACCAGGCACTTAAAGCCGGGGCCCCGGTTATGCTAAAGGACATTGAAGGCTTTGTAGATGGGGCTTCAGTAAAAATAGTAGGTGACTTTACTTTCGCTATTTGCAAAGATGTGTTGGATGATATGCTTCTTGTACACGAAGGAAAGGTATGCAGCACCATTTTAAAATTATACAATGAAGATGCAATAGTAGCAGAGCCTGCGGGTGCTCTCTCCATAGCAGCGTTGGATGCTTACGCAGATCTGATAAAAGGGAAAAATGTTGTTTGCATAGTAAGTGGCAGCAACAATGATATTGACCGCATGCAGGAAATAAAAGAACGCAGCCTGCAATATGAAGGGTTGAAACATTATTTCCTTATCCGCTTTGCACAGAGGCCAGGGGCCTTAAAAGAATTTGTGAATCATGTTTTGGGCGATGATGATGACATTACCCGTTTCGAATATATGCAAAAACACAACAAAGAAACAGGCCCGGCTTTAGTAGGCATTGAGTTAAAATCAAAAGAAGATTATGAAACCTTGCTTGCCAACCTGGAATGCTATAAAATAAATTATACTGAATTAAAACAGGGGGACAATGCATTCGGTTACCTGGTGTAGTTTTTTCGTAAAAATTTAACTAAGTATATCAATTTGGCGCCTTTCAATTAACACTGTTAAGAAATTAATTACAAGACTTTTCATCGGATAAGGAGAACTGTTCCTTGAGATTTTACAGTTTGTCCCAGGTCACATTGAGCTTCAATATACCATACAAAAACGGCGCTGTTGGAACCTGTTGCGTT
>JBDSDN010000076.1:0-2742 GCA_039920545.1 Ferruginibacter sp.
TCATGCTACTTTTTTTTGCAGTCCTGGGCTTTTACACCAACAAACAATTGATTATTTATATTAATGAAAATGGGATCAGTTATCCATCATTCCCGCCTAAACTTTTGTTATGGCCTGCGATAGAACAGGTAATATTAAAAGATGATGTCCTAACCATTGATATGAAAGATAATAAGCTACTCCAGTTTGCTATTGATAAACTAAATACCCCGGTTATTGATGAAACAGAATTTAATGGGTTTTGTATAACACAGTTGACCAGGATTGACAACATAGTGAAGCAAACATAGTTCCCTGAAAATATATGAACTTGTCATTTTCAAATAAGATTGCTTCGTTCCTCGGAATTACAAATAAACCCGTGATTTAGATTGAAAGCAAAAAAGAACATCGTAACGGGATAAAATTTTTACCTAGCCTTCTTTTTTTACAAACACAATTTTACTACGGTCTGCTTTAAACATATCATCGTAAAATTTGGCAAGCTCCAGGTAATCTTTTGCAGGATAAACTGCCTCGTGTCTTTCATACACCCGGAGTAAATTAATTATATTATCCTTTACCTGGAAGCTGATACTGTAAGTGCCAAATTTATTTTTAAGATTCACATCTGCAGGCAGAGCTTCCAGGGTGTAACCCTGTGGTAAAATGATAGAAACGGTGTCAACATCTCTAAACGCATTAGGATATTCAATATCAAATTTGCGGGGTTTGATATTATCTAATATAGTCGTTGTTTTATTAAAAAGATTAGGTTTTATAAACAGGCGTTTGCCGGTAATATTCGCATAACTAGGTGATGAAACTTTAAGGTGTTCATTGATAAAAGGAATTTTCCCTTTGGTCTCAGCGTAGTCAGATTTTTCCACGGCATACGTCGGAAGATTAAGAGCCTCATTTAAGTATTTTTTTCTTTCTTCATTCGTGGCATCATGCATTAAAGAGTGTTGCAGTTCCTGCTGAATACCCGTAGATTTTGTATAAACATCTGCCATAACATTTCCCAGCTCATCCACACTAGCATTTACTTTGCGCAATTGCAGGTTATCACTGGATTTGTATACCGGGGTATTTACAACCACGCCACCATCTTTCCCGATCATTAAGGCTTTTCTATCCCCGGTAAATGAACCCATAAAACCGGGGCTTACTGTTTGACTGGTACACTCTAACCAAAGCGTATCCTTTTCTGAAGGCACACACATAATGGCATGATTGAAGTAGGGGGAAGGAAAATCTTCCCATAAACCTTTTTTACCCTTACCGGCATTTATCAAAACATAGTTAGCATTTATGCCGGCTTCTTTTAAAATACTGGTCATGTAATTTGAAAGTGCTTTGCAATCACCGTAACCTTTTGTAGCTACATATTTAGCATCAAAAGGCTGCCAGCCGCCAATGCCCAATTGTATACTTATATAATGCGTATTTTTCTGAAGATAGTCGTAGAGAATATTTATTTTTTCTTCTTTATTGGTCATGCCATCTGTCAGCCGGTGAATATCCCGTTTTATATTTTCAGGCAATACATCCAGCCCGGCATTTAATTTTAAAATAAAATTTCCCAACTGCTGCCAGCTTTCCATATTGCCTGTATAACCGCCAATTTCAAAATTTGCAGGTGCTACAATAACATTGGTGGTTACTTCACTTACAGGGGGTTGAAAAGGTTCATACTCCACCGCCTTCATATTTTGTACCTGCCAGGTATAGCTGTTTACAATGGTAGTTGTAAGTACCGGCTTACCGGGATAGTTAAATTGTTTGAATCTAATTTTATAATCAAGTGGAAATTCTACAATGAACCTGCTTTGCTGTATCGCAATTTTTTCATCGCTTACCGGGCTCCAATTCGGCAGGTAAAATATTCCTTTAAACTCTTTTTCATCTTCGTATACAATGGTATAAGGAAAAAGTTTATGGTAAAAATTATGTTGCCTCACCCGGTTATCAGTAAAAATACTGATGGGATCGTTATAGCCAATATCTGCTATATCTTTTTTTCTGGCAGATTTTATTTCTTTGCCGGCGGCATCATATAAATGCCCGGAAATATCGTAAAGTGATTGCAGTTTATCATAGCCATTTTGGTAACCACTGAATTCTTCTCCGGCTTCATTTAAAATAGTGATCGCATATTTATGTTTAATAACAGCACTACCCGGAGATTTAATGATAATTCGTAATTCTTCTGAACGCTTTACGGCGTTGGCGTTTAGCCGGAGCGAATCAGGAATAAGATTTACATTATATTCCTGAGCCTGTGAAATTGAAAAAGGAAAAAATGCCAGGAGTATGAATATTTTCATTAACCTTCTTTGAAGTTTTATCATCCTACTTTTTTTTCTTTAAAACAATCTGCTCACTTTGTTTTTTTACAATGAGTGCATAAAAACCCCTGATAGATTCATAATCTTCGGGTAAGAAAGTTGCTTTTTCTAATTTTATATGGGAGCGCATATTTATCTGGTCACCACTTTTAGTTATGAGGTATTCAAAGAAACCTTCTCCGTCATTTAAATTGGCTTTGGTTTGTTTTGGCAATTCATCTACTTCATAGCCCTGCGGTATTTCCATGTTAAGAGAATACATTTCGTCAATCTTGAAAGGCATTTCTACGGGATAAAGCCTTTCTGCCGATTGAAAAGGATTTGAAGTGTAACTTTCCGTAAGCATCGGATTAAAATAAATGATATCATTTTGCCCATCCTCCCCCAGGGCCAGTTGATAATTTATGGCCAT
>JBDSDN010000077.1:0-4391 GCA_039920545.1 Ferruginibacter sp.
CGGTCACGTAAAATCTGTGGCTTTTCATCACGCCCTTTTACCTGGCAAATGGGTCCATCCTCGATAAAAAGTCCCGCCATTTGCACTACATCATAAAGAGAGCCACCACCATTACCTCTTAAATCCAGAACAATCCCTTCTACTTTTTCAGCTTTTAATTTTTCCAGTTCTTTAGCTACATCAGCAGCACACCGGGGCCCGTTTGGCTTTTCAAAATCTGCATAAAATTCCGGCAGGTATATATACCCAATTTTATGTTCACCTTTTATAATGGCAGATTTTGCAAAGGTTTCATCCAACCTTATATCATCTCTCTTAAGAGAAATAACTTTTATTATGCCATCTAATTTCTTTACCGTCAGTCTCACTTCAGAGCCTTTATCTGAACCCCGTATTAATTTTACTGCATCTGGCACTGCATACCCGGTTACATCTACAGGGTCCTGGTTGCCTTGGCCAACTTTAATTATTTCATCATTTTCTTTCAGTTCCCCACTCTTCCAGGCAGGGCCACCACTCGTAAGGCTGGATATTTTTATAGCGCCGTTATCTTCTTTTAATATAGCGCCAATCCCATAAAAACTCCCCTTCATAGATTCATTAAATGACCGCAGATCTACAGGCGGAAAATAATCTGTGTGCGGATCCATTGTGCCGGTAATTGAATTTACAAATGTGCTGAAATTCTCATCACTGGTTTCCCGTGTTTTTTTAGTCGTGTAATACCGCTCAATCTGCTTACGCACCTGGTCCCGGGCTTCTCTTTCCAGGGTACTGTCCGGCTTTATTTTATAATCTTTTTTAAGTTTGTTTTTTTCACGGTCCTCCTGCATTGCCACGAATTTGTCCAGGGTAAGATACTTTAATCTTTTTCTCCAGGTCTCTGTACGAACTGCCTCTGAATTTGGGAAACTAAGTTTTTCCGGGTCCATAATTACTGACTCATCTTTGGTGAAATCAAAAGGAGCAGCCAGGATATCTTTGTATAAAACCGAAACTTCATTCAGGCGCTTTAAGTAAATATCATTTATGGTGTAAAATGACTCCAATGGAGCGCCATGAATTTCGTCGTCAATTGATAATTCATATTTTTTAAAGGCATCAATATCTGTTTGCAATAGAATATTGCGGTCGCCATCTATTGTTTGCAAAAACTTTTTGAATACCTGCTGGCTGAAAGCATTATCTATTTTTTTAGGGTTCACATGGCCTTCTTCCAGCAAGACACCGACGTTGCGCAAAATTTTTGTGTATTTTAATTTAGGATTGTCTTCATTATCATTTTTTCCCTGGGATTGAAAGGCAAGAAAAAAACTTGCCCCGGTAAGGGCCAGGATTACTGGAATAAATTTTTTGCTCATAATAAAACTTGCAATTTTTTGCATGCTGTAAAAATAACGTAATTTAAAATTGAATGGTTTATTGTAAACGGTTAGATCCCAATAATGTTTTGTTAAACAGGCATTGTGGAAAATTATAATGATAAATGGCAAAAAAGGCAAAAAAAAACTCCCCTGAATAATTGTTCGGGGGAGGTGTTTTTGATGGGGTAATCGAGGGGGCTCGAACCCCCGACCCTCAGAATCACAATCTGATGCTCTAACCAACTGAGCTACGACTACCATTTTTATACGGGCAGCAAAAATATATAAAAAGTTGCCTTATACAAAATTACATTTCACCCCTTAATGGCTAAAAACTGCTTTGCATTTTTAAAATGACGCTTTAAAAGTATCAGGAGGTATTTGGGCTTTAAAATTTAGGAGGTTAATTGATTTCACACCCGTAGACAGTATTGAGGATAGATTAACAGAAAGTAATTTTAAGGTTACTTTATTTCACAAAACGTATTAAACATAAACTGTTTGCTTTAAATTTACGTTGATGGTTCAATTAATAAATTTTATGGGGGTAAGGTTTTACTGCTTATTGATTCTATTGTGTTGCTCCATGCTTGGGGCAAACGCACAGCAACAACCTTATATCAATGATACGCTAGTGCATGAAGCTGTAATTTATAACGGGGATACCCTTGAATCTAAAACTTTGGAGAACGTGTACCTCTATGCCAGGCTTACAGCGGCACAATCCAATGCCATGGCCAAATATAACAGGCTGAGAAATGCGGTTTATGTCACCTATCCATATGCCAGGCGTGCCGGTACCGTCATGAATGATATTAATTTAAAACTAACGGGGTTGACAAGGTCAGAGGAAAGAAAAAAATATATTCATTCCCGGGAAACTGACCTGAAAAAAGAATTTACCACACCCCTTACTAACCTTTCTATTTACCAGGGTAAAGTTTTGATGAAGCTCATTAACAGGGAGACAGGCAATAACTGTTATGAAATTATCCGGGAATACCGGGGAGGCTTCACGGCACGTTTCTATCAAACTGTAGCCTTCTTCTTTAACAGTAATTTAAAACAGCCTTATGATGCTGTCAAAGATGATGCACTAATAGAAAAATTTGTCATGGAAGTCCAGCGCATGTATGGTTTTGGTAATTTGCCCCACCCTAAGGCAATGTAGTATTTCGCAATTGTCTGTAATTCTCAAAGGATCTGGCTGGAGAATGCCATCCAATAGTGGGTTTTTTAATGTACTTTCGCCCATAAATTCAGCAGTAAAAGATGAAGATAGATGTACTGGCATTTGGTGTACACCCGGATGATGTGGAATTGAGTTGTGCAGGAGTATTACTGGTTGAAAAAAGTAAGGGGAAAAAGACGGGGATTATAGATTTAACAGCAGGCGAATTGGGCACCCGTGGATCTGCAGCTATCAGAAAGGAAGAAGCGACACATGCAGCAAAAATATTAGCGGTAGATGTCAGGGAAAACCTGGAACTCGCAGATGGATTTTTTCAAAATGATGAGGCACACCAATTAAAAGTAATTGCTGCCATCAGGAAATACAGGCCAGAAATTATTTTGTGCAATGCGCCTGAAGACAGGCATCCTGATCATGGCAGAAGTGCCCGGCTTGTAGCAGATGCAGCATTTCTTTCCGGGCTTGTAAAAATTGAAACCATAGAAGACTCTACGGCTCAGCAACCATGGAAACCAACGTATGTTTTACAATATTTACAGGATAGGTTTTTGCAGCCTGATTTTGTTATAGATGTTTCGGAGGTATTTGAGAAAAAGCTGGAAGCTATAAAGGCTTACGCCACCCAGTTTCATAATCCTGGGGTTGATGGGCCGGAAACATATATTTCTACACCGGAATTTTTAGAAAGTATTATTAACCGTTCTAAAATGCTGGGCAAAATGATAGGAGTAAAACATGCCGAAGGTTTTATTTCAGAAAAAATGATAGGCTTTAAAAGTTTAGATGTTTTAATACAAAAAATAACTTAATAAATTTTAAAATATGAATGCCACAGCAACCCCTAAATTTAAAAATGTGCAGGGTTCCACATTTCACCAGGAGCTTAAAAGAAGAGTGAATAATTACTTTACAGAGAATAATAAACAAAGTACCGGGGATTTTTCATTGTACTTTAAAGCAGTTTTATTCTGGGTATCTTATGTCGCTTTGTATGTGCATGTTGTGTTTTTTACACCGGTTACCTGGGTTGCGTTGCTGGAATGTTTGGTTATGGGCGGCCTTACTGCAGCCATTGGTTTTAATGTAATGCATGATGGTGGCCACGGTAGTTTTAGCGGCAGTAAATTCTGGAATAAAATAGCGGCATTTTCTGTAAATGCATTAGGTGCCAGCGCAATCATGTGGAACAATAAACATAATATTATTCATCATACCTATACGAATATTGATGGTGTGGATGATGATATAGAGATAAAGCCAATGTTGCGGATGTGCCCGACACAAAAGAAATATAAAATTCACCGCTTTCAACATATTTATGTTTGGTTCCTGTACACTTTATTGTTGATCATTTGGGTGTTTGCAACAGATTATACAAAATATTTTAGAAAAAAAGTGGGCTCTGTTGCCATTAAGAAAATGAGTACGTTTGATCATTTTGCATTTTGGACCGCTAAAATTGGGTATTATTTTATGATGATTGCTTTGCCTATTTACCTGCTTGGGTTCTTAGGTTGGCTGGTTGGATTTTTAATAATAAGTATGTCTGCCGGCCTCATATTAAGCGTGGTATTTCAATTGGCTCATACCGTAGAAGAAACTGCGTTTCCCACCACACTTGGGGATTCAAATAAAATAGAAAATGAATGGGCCATCCACCAGATAGAAACTACGGCTAATTTTGCCACAAAAAATAAATTAATATCCTGGCTTGTTGGTGGCTTAAATTTCCAGATAGAGCATCACCTGTTTCCAAAAATATCACATATACATTACCCTGAAATAAGCAAGATCATAAAAAAAACCTGTGCAGAATTTAATGTGAAGTATATTGA
>JBDSDN010000078.1:0-6063 GCA_039920545.1 Ferruginibacter sp.
CAGGCATTTTATCAAAACTTTTTACCAACATTCCTAACCTGGGATTTTGCAAAAAGAAGGCACGGTGGGTATGCATAAATCTCCAAAATAATCCGTCCCATACCTTTTGCCATTCTCCTTTTTTATAATCGCTCATTTTCATTAAATAATTACTTCCGCTTATGTAGGGTTTTGTTGCCATAAGTCCACCATCAGCAAACTGGCTCATGCCATAAACATTCGGAACCATCACCCAATCATATGCATCTATAAAGAGTTCCATAAACCATCGATATACTTCATCTGGCTCAAATTCACACAACAGCATAAAGTTGCCTAATACCATTAATCGTTCAATGTGATGACAATAACCTGTTTCCAAAACCTTTTTTATGGTAGTGTCTATCGGGTCTATTCCTGTCGTGCCGTTCCAAAATGCAGGAGGTATTTTCCTGGTAAAACTCCAGTAATTCTTTGTGCGTTCTTCCCTGCCTTTCAATTCATAAACTGCTCTTATAAATTCTCTCCAACCTATAATTTGCCGGATAAAGCCTTCTAATGAATTTAATGGAATTGCCGCATTGCTGGAATATAGCAAAGCCTCGTCAATAATATAATGAGGTGAAAGTAAGCCCACGTTCAACATAGGCGTTAACACACCGTGGTGTAAAATATTTTCATTGGCTACGATAGCATCTTCATACACTCCAAATTCTGAAAATCGTGTTTTGAAAAAAGTTTGCAGCCAGCTTTTGCTTTCAGCAAAAGTTGAAGGATAAATAAAATTGGTATTCAGCTTACCGTAGTTATCCGGAAAATTTTGTTGAGTGTAGGTAACTGCCTCAGAATAAAATGTGGTTGGAGGAACGCAATCAATTTCAGGTGGGGTTTTTCCTCTAGGATATTTTAAGCGATTCTCATCATCAAAACTCCATTTTCCTCCAATTGGTTTTTGCTGTTTTTCTAATAAAATATTCCTGCTTTGCCGCTGATGTTGATAAAAGCCTGTTTGAAACATTCTATTTTTATTCGAAAAGTACGCTGCATTTTCTTCCGTAGAATTAAGAAATAGTGAGGTAGGGTTTTTTAATTTCTCCAGGTGATGACTCGTGGCTGATTTGCTGATCCGTTGCTCAAGCCAGTAATCAGTTGTATCTATATATTCAAAGGCATTAACGCCAGTAGTTTTTAAATAAGGGATCAGTGCCCTAATATCACTTAATTCCTTACCTGAATCGATATAATATACTTTAATATTTTTTGATTGTAAATAACTTTCATAAAATTTCATACTGGCTCTGTGAAAAGCAATTTTTTGTTTGTGGAAATTATATTGTTTAAAAAACAACCATTCTTCTACCAGGTATATTGTATCGCATTTTGAGATAAGTATGTTTTGCTCAAATAGTTGATGTGGGAAAATAATACCAGTTTTGCTCATGTCTTAAGTTTATTCCTGCTGCATTTTTCACTACAGTATTTTACATCGTTCCAAACTTTTGTCCATTTCTTTCGCCAGGTAAATGGCCTCTTACAGGCCAAGCATATTTTAGATGGGCGGTGTTGTTTTTGTACTGTTTTCAAATAAGGCAATAGTTTTTCAGCTAAAATATATACATAGTATTTTTTAAAAACCATTTTACCGCTTACTTATTTTATTCAGCGATATTGTTTTTTGGAGACTGCATTTAAACCGGGTTATACCGGGATTTCTTTTTTGTAAATGCTTTTGGCTCACCCCACTATTCACCCTCTTTCTCCACAAATTAAAGCTACTACGCTTCAACTCTCTTCTCATCAAGGTGATTACCTTGGCTTCGGAAAAACCAAATTGTATTTTGATAGCTTCAAAAGGCGTTCTGTCTTCCCATGCCATTTCAATTATCCTGTCAATATCTTTTTGCTCCATCTATAAAAATTATTTAGAATGTTGTCCGTTTCCATTTAACTGTGACAGGAGAACCTTCCGCAATTATGACCGAATCAGGTTGGTGCTTAGTCAAAAAAGAAAAATCATTTCCATACATCGATCTGAAGTCGCAATTAATAGAATAATCTATTACTTTATTCACCTGCCACCTGGGATGATTTACTTTGTATTCCTGCGAAAGCTCCTCATTTATTCTAGTGTATCCGTAGTAATGTTCAAAGATGAATTCTTCTATGCTCCCCGGTAACATTTGCTCATTTTCTCTTGCAGCATTCACAGATAAGTGATTCCAGGCATTATTTATTTTCCATTCATATCGTATGTATTTGGTATCATTTGCAACCTGTAGTAAATTTTTTGTGGGAATGGCGATGTAGTGTTCTTTATACAGCCGGTTGGCAAGCCACGCTACCACTTTGTAAGGGACGGTTTCATTTATAAAAACCACGCCTCTCTTTATTGTGTCTCCTTCAACTTTCTTCACATAAAAACGGAGATTAATTTCTTCAAAAGTTCCTAAAAACGGGATTGGTATATTAAAGAGGCTGGTTTGCTTAAACATAAAACCAACGAGGCTTACGTAAGTTTTGTTGTTGTGAAAATCCAATTCAACCCCCTTCGGCATATAAGCCGTCAACACAGCTGGATCTACGGCGTAATTTGCCATAATTAAATTTTCCCAACGGGCAGAGAGAAAAGTTTCTTTCATTTTTCATTAATACTTTTAAGGCTTAATCGTTTAACCTTTTATTGAAGAGATACCCCCGTCTACATGCAGGATTTGCCCTGTTATCCAGCTTGATTTTTCTGAAAGTAAAAACATGGCCATGTTTGCAATATCCTCAGTAGTGCCAATTCTTTTTAATGGATGTCTTTGGGCATTTGCTTCCACTTTTTGCTCTGTATTTAATAAGGAGGCCGCCAGGGGCGTATTGGTTAAGGATGGGGCTATACAATTCACTCTTATTTTAGGAGCAAATTCCGCAGCTAAGGCTTTTGTTAATCCTTCAAGAGCACCTTTAGAAGCGGCGACTTGCGCATGAAAAGGTAAACCCATCTGTACAGCAACCGTTGAAAATAAAATGATTGAACTATTTGGTACTTTTTTTAATGCTGGCAGAGCCATTTGAATAATCTTTACGGCTCCAATAACCTGGAGTTTATAATCTGCTTCGAAATCCGCAGGTTTCAATCTTTCAAAAGGCCTGAGATTGATTATGCCGGGGCAGTAAACCAATCCGGCTAATTCATCAGGTAAAAAATCTAAGGATAAATTTTCGGCTAAAACATTTAAATGATGATAGTGTAAATGCGGATTTTCGTTAACAGGTTCAGATTTATTAAAGGTTGCGATAACCTGGTTACCTGTTTCGGTAAGTTGTGTGGCCAATTGTTTCCCAATTCCACTTGATCCTCCGATTATTAAATAATGCTGCATCTTTTTTTTATAAACTACAACAACAAATGCAGGCTTTTGTTTAGCTATTTTATGTAAGGCACTATGTTATATAGTATTTATTAAATTCAGACTGGTCCAGCGCTATTCGGAAGTGATTGTGTTGATTATTTGCAATGAAAGTTTGAATAATCAATCAGAAGTTTAGGAATAATGTAGAAGGGTACGGCATATAGATTAATTATTTTCCCCCACAGGAAGTCGGATTACATTTTTTGTTTTTCCATCTCTTTCAATGCCAAAAAAAAGCCTACGGCGAATAACAATGTAATCAAGCCTGCGAAATAAGGTATTATTTCAGTCATTTTTTTTGTTGTTTATAAGTTTCAAGTAAATTCCGAAAGCGAGTATTGAAGGCACCCAAAGGCCGATAAAGATGGCTCGGTTTACCTCTCCTTCGAAGAACAAAATTTCAGAAAAAATTAGTGAAAGAAATGCGGAGATAAGTAATAATTTATCTGTTGTTGTAAACTTTTTAAACATAATTTTTATAGATTTTTAAAATTTTTATGCCGTGTTTGAATAAATGTAAATATAAAATAACCTGGTATTTTATTTTTGGAGTAATCTTAATCCTGATTGATACACCCCCGCCCATAACAACTGCTGATTGAAATTGTTTTGATAAATTTAGAAAAGCTGAGTTAATTATGTTCTTCGGCTTCGTTACATCATATGCATCATTTGCATTCAGGATTGTTCTGATAAGATAATTTTTCATCCCAGTTTTAATCTTCTGAACCTTTTTTGCCTGGCCATCATAAACTTGAATAAGTTTTCGCCGGCTCATTTGTACAGTTGAACAACATATACATGCCAACATAAGAATGAGGGTTAATACCAGGCGGATTCTTGTTTTAATAATAGTGCCCTATCGCATACATTTTTTCATTTCAAAATACAATCCTTTAGATAAATATAATCGTATTATTAATTATTTTCTACTATTCCAAAATAATAGCCCCTCTCCATTTTGTGGAGAGGGGCTTTAGATGAGGTTAGTTAGTAACTATTAATGCTCCCTAAAATGATTCGCAAATACATAAGCTGCAATTTGCTTTCCCATCTCTTCGCCATCAAGGGCTGATTTTCTAAAATCCCAACCACTATAAATTAGGCTCAGTGAATTATCCCTGGCAGCTTGTGAAAAACTTGAAAAATGGAACGATGGTTTAGGTACGGGTACAAGAGGGTTTGTTGAAGAGGTAGTGATATCTATTGATGTTTCATCGGAACCAAAAAACAACCGGAGTATTTCTGCAGTTGTGCCGCCATAGGCAGCGCCGCCATTTGGATAACTAGGAATAGGTGAAGAAACAGAAGTAGGACTTTCTGAAAGAGAGGGCAGCCAGTCAGCATCGCCTTCCGTACTATTATTACCATCTGTGGCAGCAAGTCGCACGGCAGTTTCGGGCCTCCAGTAATAAAAATGATAACCTGCATTCAATGCGGAATTGATGCTCTCAGCCATACTTACATGCATGAGTGCAAAAAGCCTGGCTGTCTTCCATGCATCCATTTTCTTGATTTCAATAGCCTTTCTTACAAAATTATTCCAGATAATTGATGGCCTGTTCTCGCTCCAAAACTTGCCTTTTTCTTCTTCAGCAGTGGTTCGGGTACTGCCAACCCGGGCACCTTTGCTTTTTACTTCATTAAAATCTGCCGTGTACTCATTTGTATTAATAGCGTAAGGTCCTGCAGGCCTGAATTGTTGATTACTCTCAATAACATACGGTTTCATCGCTGTACCCCAGTTAGGTAATAGCCTTAAAGTGAAAAGAGTTTGTGTAGGCACACTATTAACGGCCGTAACCGTTGAGCGATATTCGCCAGGATTTACTCCATTTGGTGGGTTGGCAGAAGCAGGAATGATTTGTATAATGCCATCATTTGCACGATTGGCAATGATTGATTCGGCAGCATGCTTACCCAATGTTTTACCGAGTTCCTTGCTTTCACCTTCAGGAACAGCTGCTAAGCTTTCAGTATACCAATCATCAACAGGATAACTTCCCTGCTGGTTCAATCCTTTTATGGCCCAGTAAGCGGCACTTGCTACGGCTGCAATGGGGTCTGCATTCTGTGTTTTTTCATCCAGGCTATAGCTTTTATATTTGGGTTTAATATTATTAAGCGCATCGTATACTGCAATTTGAATGATGGCAAAATAGCGGGTTCGGTTGGGTTGGGGCATACCAACACTTAACACAGTAGCTACTTTGTCGTTCCAGTACATTACCATATTATTGTCTGTTAAAACTGTTTCTATTGGTGGTGGTGGGACTATAGGATCTTTTTTACAGGAAGCAAGGCCGGCAATCAGAAAAATAACTGTTAGTAAATGAAGTGAGTACTTTTTCATAAAAATGTTTTTTCAATTAATAAAATAATTTATCATGCTAAAACGCAAATATGCATTGAAAACGAAGCTATGTGTTAGCGTTCCTGTAGAAGATATTATAAATGTGGTCTCCTTAATAAATACCCATAAAATCAATAGGTTACAAAAACGATGAGACCTAATTGGCAAAAGATGCGACACGGTCAGAAGTATAAATTTTATGGCCATACCATTTTCGTTTGGAAAAGGGTAGCTGCCATATTATTTAAGCCTTTCAGTTAACGGTTTTTATTGGATTGTATGGCGTTTGCATCGATAAATAGTTGTTATGCATCAGCATTTCCTTTCACGTGA
>JBDSDN010000079.1:0-7828 GCA_039920545.1 Ferruginibacter sp.
GTAGATTTTAGATCCCCCAGGGAAATAAATGCAGTAGGCGAAACACCTTTGGACAGGTATACTTTCAAGTCTGGACCATTATCAGATCTAAAATCTGCAAGCTTTAAAACATATTTATTATTCTCTAAAAAAATCTGGGCCATGCCGGTAACACTTTGGCCGCCTTGCCCTATAAAACTTCCGGAATATTGTAAAACACTGGTAGGGCTAACCATTTCAGTCAGCGTTTCTGTTGAAGCTTTTTTACATGATGTAAAAAATGTCAGAAGGAATAAAGCAATAAGCAGGTGGTTTAATTTTGGTAGTCGCATAAAAAGTATTTAAATTAAAAAGAACTGATGTCTACAAAATACGCATATCCCAAAGGAATAGTTTCTGAGAAAGATAACAAAAGTATCACTTTTAAAGTAACGTTTTGTGACTGAACTTATTATGAACGTTTAAAATTAAGTAAGATGAAAAATTGCAAACCACGTTAGAAAATTTTGCTGGAAGGAGCAAACTTTTTTTACTGAACAAATAAATCCAGTATAAATTTTATTTACAAAGACAAAAATGGGTAACCCTATTCGTAAACCGGGTTATCCATTTTTGTTGGGTTACTAGGATTCGAACCTAGACAAACAGAATCAAAATCTGTTGTGCTACCTTTACACCATAACCCAAGGTAAGGCTCATTATTTTGGAGTGCAAAAATAGGGGTACTCCTAAAATGTACCAAATGATTTTTTTTCAAAACAGTTTTACGGCAAGCTGAGTCATACTATAACAAACCAGCTTACCAATCTAAATTTATTCGGTTTGTTTCTTTTTTATTACTTAATATCTTCCCGTTCTTTTAGCTCCTTAATTTTATCGAGGGCACCTGCTACCACATCACACATAATTACATACAAGGCACCTTGTTGCTGGTTATCATAAATATATTCCAGTGCTTCATTTTCATTTTCTATTACCATGGTTGGCAAAGAAGGGTTGGTTTTTTGAATACCCTGCTGTAACAGGTTAATAATTTCTTCAGCATTTCTGCCCCTTAAATTTTTATCGCAGCGAATAATTATTTCATCAAAAAACTGGGCAGAGATTTCTCCAAGTTCCCTAATATCCTCATCTCTGCGGTCGCCGGTACCACTGATAACGCCTATTTTTTTAGGATAATCCAGCTTACTTACAAAATCGCATAGCAATTTCAGGCCATGGGGATTATGAGCAAAATCTGCCAGGAATGTAAAGTTTTTAAAATGAAAAAAATTCAGCCTTCCCGGTGTGAGGGTAGGAGAAGGTATAAAAGAAGAAAGCGCCGACCTTATATCATCAATGGTAATATCTCTATAAAGATAAGCCGCCAATACTGCGGGCAGGCAATTAGAAATATTATGTAGGGCTTTACCTTCGTAAGTGATGGGTATATCCTTTACATTCATCACCCTTATCTTCCAGTTGCCTTTTAAAATAGTAATAAACCCGTTTTCGAAAACTGCACCCAGGCCTCCTTTTTTGCTGTGCTGCTTAATCCTTTTGTTATTTTCATCCATGCTATATAAAGCTATATTACATTTAAGCCCTTCTTTCATTTCATACACTAGGTCGTCATCGGCATTCAGCACAGCATACCCATGGCGAAAAACAGTTTCCGGCACAACAGCTTTTACTTTTGCCATTTGCTCCAGGGTATTTATTCCGCTCAGCCCCATGTGATCTGCTGCAACATTGGTTACTATGGCTACTTCGCAATTTTGAAAAGCCAGCCCGTTTTTTAGTATTCCACCTCTTGCACATTCCAGCACTGCAAAATCTACCGTAGGGTCTTTTAATACAAACTGGGAGCTTAAAGGACCTGTACAATCTCCTTTCATCATCATCTGGTTTTGAATATACACGCCATCACTGGTGGTATAGCCTACTTTTTTTCCTGCACTTTTAGCAATGTGCGCAGTTAGTCTTGTAGTGGTGGTTTTACCATTGGTTCCTGTTATGGCAATTATAGGAATACGGCCGGTACTCCCTTTCGGGAACAACATGTCTACCACCGGCTCTGCCACATTGCGTGGAATACCTATCGAGGGTTCTATGTGCATTCTAAATCCCGGGGCGGCATTTACTTCCAGGATAGAACCGCCGTTTTCGGTAACGGGTGTACGAAGATCACTGGCCATAATATCAATACCACAAATATCCAGGCCTATAATTTTTGCAATCCGCTCACACATAAAAATATTCGCCGGGTGCACTTCATCTGTAACATCGTTTGAAGTACCGCCGGTAGAAAGATTAGCGGTTGGTTTTACATAAACAATTTCACCCTCTGCAGGTATGGTTTGTAAAGTATAATTTTTTTCGTCCAGCATTTTTTGGGTAAACTGGTCAATGGTAATTTGGGTCAATACTTTTTCGTGTCCGTATCCCCGGTTTGGATCTTTATTAGTATCATCAATTAAAAACTGGATGGTATTTTTTCCATCGCCTGTAACAGACGCCGGTGTTCGCAAAGCAGCGCAGATAAATTTGTAATTAATAACCAGTATTCTAAAATCATATCCGGTTATAAACTTTTCTATAATAATATTGCGGCCATACAACCTGGCGGCTTCAAATGCATTTACCGCTTGCTCCCAGCTGGTAATATTAGTAGTGTTTCCCTTACCATGATTACCATTAATAGGTTTTATTACAAGCGGGTAACCATATTTTTGGACTGCTTCCCTTAAGCCTTCTTCATCTCGTATCACTGTTCCGCCGGGCACTGGAATTTCTGCTCCTCTCAACAAATTTTTTGTTTCTTCTTTATCGCAGGCAATATCTACTGCTATATTACCCGTAGTACTTGCTATTGTAGCTCTTATTCTTTTTTGGTGTATGCCATACCCCAACTGTACGAGTGAATGTTTGTTGAGCCTTATAAATGGTATCCCTCTTTTTGTAGCCTCCTCCACTATGCAGCCGGTACTGGGCCCAAGTCTTGTATTTTCCCGGATTTCCCGCATCCGCATAATATCTTCTTCAAGCCTGTACGGTAAATTCTCTGTAAGGGCTTCTACAATTTTTACCGCTGCCCGGGCTGCATATATTCCTGCATCTTCTTCCAGGTAACTGAAGCATACATAATATTCTCCTATAGCGCCCGTACCCCGGGTGCGCCCAAAGCCAGTATCCATCCCTGCCAGGGTTTGTAACTCCAATGCAATATGTTCTATCACGTGTCCCATCCAGGTACCTTCTTCCACTCTTTCATAAAATCCACCAGGCTTGCCTTCGCTGCATCTATGGTCATAAAGTGTTGGCATTAATTCATCAAGTCTTTCTTTAAATCCCGGGATAGTGTTTGTCGGCCGGCTTTCCATCTCTTCAAGATCCAGCTTCATTTGAATTAATTTAGGGCGCCGTACACTCCAGTAATTTGGGCCCCGCATAACTTTAATCTCTATGATTTTCATAAATTTTCCGCTGATAGTTTTTAATAACTCTCAAAAAGTAAATTAGCGAAATACTATTGGTTTACAAAACAAAAAGCACTGAACTGCTTTTTATTTTAGAAATCTTTTTAAAGTAATTAACATTCGTTGATAATTAATGAAGATGTATAAAATACGAATTGCCTTAAATTTGCGTTATTCAACAAAAATGCTTTAATGCAATTTGCAAAAGGAAAACTACTTGCGATAGGTGGTGCAGAAGATAAAGGATCAGATTTGGAATCGGGGGAGGTGCAACGCAGTAATCTTAATTTTTTTGAACTTGGAATATTGAGAAGAATTGTAGAAGAAACAGGGGGCACCGGCAGCAGGATAGAAGTAGTAAGCACAGCCAGCATGATACCTTTTGAAGTTGGAAATAATTATCTTAATGCTTTCGGAAAAGTCGGCTGCACAGATGTCGGCGTTTTACATATCCGTAACAGGGCAGATGCTTTGAATGAAGAATACCTGGAGCGTATCTCACACTGCGATGCGGTGATGTTCAGTGGCGGAAACCAGTTAAGGCTCACCAGCACTTTTGGTGGCACCCAATTTTTAAGAACTTTATTGAACCGTTACAATGACGAAGAAAATTTTTTAGTTGCAGGCACCTCTGCCGGGGCCATGGCGATGAGCAATACCATGATATATGAAGGCAATGCAACCCGGGCGCATTTAAAAGGCGAAGTAAAAATTACCACCGGCCTTGGTTTTATGGATGATGTTATTTTTGATTCTCATTTTGAAAAGCGTGGGCGGTTTGGCAGGTTGGCCCAGGCAGTGGCAAGCAATCCATCATGTATTGGTATTGGGTTGGGAGAAGATACCGGTATGCTGATTACCGGGGGCAATACAATGGAAGCAATTGGTAGTGGCCTCGTAGTTATTTTAGATGGCCATGATATACGCCATAGTAATATTGCCGATATACCCGATGGATGCCCGATAAGCATCGAAAATATGAAAGTACATTTTTGTGAAAAAGGGAATGGCTATAAAGTTTTAGAACGTCTGTTTATCCCGGAAGTAAGTGAAGGTGCCGTGGTGCCCAAGCAGGTAGATGTAGAGTAATTTTTCCTTTGTGTAGAGATGATTTTTCCATAATCTTAAATAATTCTTTGGGCCTGATAATGGTTGTGTTAATCAGACAACTAAAATTTCATTATAGTCAAATCTAATTTTACTGGTCAGGGTTAAAAGTTCAATTAAACCTAGAAATTAAAAAAGGCGTATAGATTTATTCTGTTTTAAAGTCAAACAATTTTTATCAGGTAATAGTTCTTTTTGCCTTTTTGTACCAGCAGGAAACTACCGTGAAGGAGCATAGAAATTTCAACAAGCTGTTGTGGGTTTTCAATTTTTTTTCTATTGATACTTACGCCACCGTTTTGAATCATTTTTTTTGCTTCTCCCTTACTTAAAAAAATATTCGTCTCCGCCAGCAAGCTGCTTACATCTAGCCCTTTGATTATTTTTTGTTTAGGGTAATCCTGTTTTATAATTCCTTCTATACAATTTAATGCTTCTTCAGAGAAGGTTTCCACAGGGGCAGTGCTGTTTTCAAATAATTCTTCAGTTGTTTTGATTGCTTGCTCATAACCAGGGCGGCCGTGTACAAAAATGGTCAGTTCTTTTGCCAGGGTTTTTTGAAGTACTCTTTCTCCTGCATTGAGAGAATGATTTTTTACCAGGGTTTCAATTTCCTGCCGGGATATAAAAGTGAAAATTTTAATCCATTTTTCAGCATCTGCGTCTGATGCATTCAGCCAGAATTGATAAAATTTGAAAGGGCTTGTTTTTACCGCATCAAGCCAGATATTGCCCTGTTCTGTTTTGCCAAATTTACCCCCATCTGCTTTTGTAATAAGCGGGCAGGTAAAAGCAAAAGCCTCACCACCAGTTTTGCGCCTGATGAGTTCTGTGCCGGTAACAATATTTCCCCATTGATCGCTGCCACCCATCTGCAGTTTACAATTCATATTACTGTACAACCAGAAAAAATCATAACCCTGTACAAGTTGGTAAGAAAATTCAGTAAAAGACATGCCGGCACCATCAAGTCTTTTCTTGACACTATCTTTGGCCATCATATAATTTATGGTAATATGCTTGCCCGTATCCCTTATAAAATCAAGGAAGGAAATATGTTTAAACCAATCAAAATTATTTACCAGTA
The DNA here is from genome assembly GCA_039920545.1 of Ferruginibacter sp. Taxonomy (GTDB): domain Bacteria; phylum Bacteroidota; class Bacteroidia; order Chitinophagales; family Chitinophagaceae; genus Ferruginibacter. The sequence goes on from JBDSDN010000079.1 coordinate 5,632, forward strand.
CAGCAGCATTGGGTTTTTCTACATCAAAATCAAGGAATTTCTCTAATTGGGCTTTCACACCTGCAACATTTCTACTCAAGACTTCTTCACTCAATAAATTCCGCTCTTCACTTTTTCCGCTGGGATCCCCCACCATGCCCGTAGCTCCGCCTATCAATGCTACAGGTTTATGCCCGGCCTTTTGTAAGTGTACCAGTAAAAGAATGGGCACAAGGCTACCAATATGCAGGCTGTCGGCCGTAGGGTCAAAACCAATATAAGCAGCGGTAACTTCCTTATTTAATTGTTCCACCGTACCCGGCATAATATCCTGTATCATCCCCCGCCATTTCAGTTCTTCTATTAAAATATTCATCATTACAATATAAATGCAAAAATTAAAATCAGCATGCAAAAATGGGCACAAAATTTTAATAATGCGTTTGCCGGGCTTATATTTAAAAAATTCTGTTAGGTATGCAACCTTTTTGGCTAAAAAAGCATCTTATAATTGCCAGATTACGTACATAGCCAGGATAGCCTTTAAAAGCGTAAATTTGAGATACAGTACCTCGTTTTTATATTAGATTCTTACACAATTTATATCGTATAAATACGTTTTTACCAACTGTGGTTTCTTAAAATTCAATTACCAATTATACAAACATGAAAAAAAGCTTTACTGCTTTCCTTCTTTTTACGTTGTTTTTTTCATATAAAAGTATCTCCCAGTTTAGAAAATACTCCAACGAATTCTTGAATATTGGGGCAGGCGCCCGGGGCCTGGCAATGGGGAATGCCCAGGTAGCTTCTGTAAGTGATGCCACCGCAGGGTATTGGAATCCGGCCGGACTTACGGGTGTAAAAAATGATCCAAACGCTACTATTATGCATGCGGAGTACTTTTCAGGTATAGCTAAATATGACTATGCGTCAGTTGCTATTCCCGTACAGGAAAATAAAAGAACCCTGGGTTTTTCTTTACTCAGGTTTGCCGTTGATGATATACCTAATACTCTGTTTTTAGTAGAGCCTGATGGCAGCATTAATTATAATAATATTCAAACTTTTTCTTCTGCCGATTATGCTTTTCTTTTTTCTCTTGCACAAAATATACGTGAAACTGAAAAAAGTAGTATAAGTTTTGGTGCCAACGCAAAAGTCATTTACCGCAAGGTTGGCCATTTTGCAACTGCCTGGGGTTTTGGGATTGATGCCGGTGTGCAGATGCACGGTAAAAATTGGAAGGCAGGAATTGTGGCCCGGGATTTAACGACAACATTTAATGCCTGGACGTTCAAATTCACAGAAAAAGAAAAGGAAGTTTTGTATCTCACCAAAAATGACATACCGGTTAGGTCTACCGAACTTACTGCACCGAGGCTCGTAATAGGAGGAGGGTATAATATTAAATTGGGCAAAGCCGTGCAGTTACTTGCAGAAGCAAATTTAGATTTAACTTTTGACGGCAAAAGAAATACTGTGCTAGCGGGTAATACGGTAAGTGCTGATCCACATTTTGGATTAGAGGCTGCAATAAAAGATGTTTTTTTTATCAGGGGGGGTATTACCAATTTCCAAAAGGCATTGGCGGATGGGGATACATTAAATCAAAAGAAAGTCTGGATCTACCAGCCCAGCCTGGGAGCAGGTTTTAAAATAAAAAATGTTATGCTTGATTATGCATTTACAAACCTGGCAAATCAATCGAACCCGCTATATACTCATGTAATTTCTTTACGTGTTATTTTAAAGAAGAAAGAAGAAAAATAATATAAAGCACATCTTAAGATGATGAAAAAAATACTCATTCCCGTTTTCCTGCTGCTTGCTGTAACCGCCCAGGCACAGTTTAATAATAGCTGGATAGATTACAGTAAAACTTATTACAAATTCAAGGTTTCTGCGGATAATCTATGCCGTATACCTCAAACTGTATTGTCCACGGCCGGGCTGGGTTCCGTAAACGCAGATAACTTTCAGCTGTGGCGTAACGGTCAACAGGTTCGAATATACACTTCCGTTAGTGGCGCACCACTGGGTAACGCTGATTACATTGAATTTTGGGGGCAAATGAATGATGGTAAGCCCGATAAATCTTTATACCGTACGCCGGATTACCAATTGGCAGATAAGTATAGCCTGGAGACAGATACAGCAGCCTATTTTTTAACGGTAACTGCTGCTGGTGGCAATTTGCGCTTTACGGGTGCAGCAA
>JBDSDN010000080.1:0-5477 GCA_039920545.1 Ferruginibacter sp.
ATGAACACCCCGAAAAAATTGATCAACTTGCTGCAGAAGCCTCTTTCCTATTCGATGTAGAACTGGAAAAAAACTTAACCCTAATTACCATCAGGCATTATAACGAAGAGACAATTAGAAAATATACAGTTAATAAGACAGTGGTGCTGGAGCAAAAGACAATTACAACAGTTCAAATGTTGTTGAGGATATAGGAAGAAAAGTTTAAAAGCTTGAAAAGGTTCGAAGTTTAAAGGTTTATTTGTTCTGCAGTAGTTTCTGACCAATAACTTTTAGACACCCGACTAATTAAAAACATATTCACCTTTCCGGTTTACCATAATTATTGGGAGCTGCTTTTTTAATTCAAAAAAATCAAAGGCCTCTTTCAGGTTAATATTAAACTGCTGCAGGTTGGGTTTATTTTTAATAGATGTATTCAGGTAATCCATCGATTTTTTATTATTGTACCGAACCGGAAAAACATGTACTGGAATAAATTCCTGGCCTTGGTCTTTTACAGTGGAAGCTATTATGTACAACTCTTCAATGGGTATATCACTAACGGGAATGCAACCTGTAGAGACGCAGTTACCGTGAATATAAATTGCATTTCCGGGGCGAAGGGAATCACTCAGAATTCTATCCGAAGCATTCGGATAATTTAAACCGAGAGCTAAATGATAATTACTGTTGGGATTAAATTCATTAATGTAATAAAACCCTTCTGGCACCTGGTAGTCCCCTTCAGCTCTCTTGGGACCGGTGGTACCGCTTTGAGTACACACTTTATACGTTTTAAAAAGTTTATAGGGTTCTTTAGGTTCAGCTTTTACCCAAACTTCCAATTGCCGATCGAACTTGAATGAACGTATATACATTCCCTGTGGGGGCCAGGTTAAATGCTGCTTCTCAAATTGCTTTTTCACCGAGTCTTCCATGCGGTTTAAGCCCGAAGGTATTTTGTACGTTGTTTTTTGAACATTTACAAAGGGGCTTTGGGAAAAACACACGGCAACTATGGGTATAGCCGCAAACCATACCAGTATAAATTTTAAAACTACATTTCTCATCAAAAAAATGGGGGTTGTATTTCTTTAAACGTGAAAATAGAAAAAATATTGAAAAAGGCGTTGTTAAAAGTTATCGCTTAGTTTAAATGCACTTACAAATTGCCCCTCGCATCCTGCTCTCTCTCCAGAGCTTCAAACAAGGCTTTAAAATTTCCTTTCCCAAAACTTTTGGCCCCCTTACGCTGTATAATTTCAAAAAATAAAGTAGGCCTGTCTTGTATCGGTTTGCTGAAGATCTGGAGTAAATATCCCTCTTCATCTTTATCTATCAGGATGCCTAACTCACTTAAGGGTTCTAAATCTTCATCTATCTTGCCCACCCTGTCTAATATATCTACATAGTAACTGGCCGGGATTTTTAAAAATTCTACTCCCCTGCTTTGCAGATCATTCACCGTTGCTATAATATTGTTGGTGGCAATAGCAACATGCTGGACACCTTCGCCATTGTAAAAATCAAGATATTCCTCTACCTGGCTTTTCTTTTTTCCTTCTGCCGGTTCGTTTATCGGAAACTTCACGTAGCCGTTTCCGTTACTCATTACTTTACTCATAAGGGCAGAGTATTCTGTAGAAATATCTTTATCATCAAAGCTGAGAATATTCTTAAAGCCCATCACATCTTCATAAAATTTTACCCAGGGGTTCATCTGGTTCCATCCTACATTGCCAACGCAATGATCTACATATTGTAACCCGGTACTTGCAGGGTTATAAACGGATTTCCATTCCCGGAACCCCGGCATAAATATGCCTGAATAATTTTTTCGTTCAATAAATAAATGCACTGTTTCCCCATAGGTATGTATCCCACTAATAACTACTTCGCCATTATCGTCTTTTAAAGTCAAAGGTTCTAAATAGCTTTTTCCACCCCGTTTGGTCGTTTGCTCCCACGAATCTGTGGCGTTTTCAACTTTTAAGGCTAAAAATTTTACGGCATCTCCATGTTTTTCAATGTGATCAGCAATTTCGTTATTCGTCCTGAGGGGCGTAGTAAGTACGAACGTAAGTTTATTCTGCCGGATCACATAACTCACTTTATCCATCATTCCTGTTTCAGGCCCCGCATAGGCTAACGATTGAAATCCAAAAGCAGTTTTATAAAAGTGAGCGGCCTGCTTAGCATTACCGACATAAAATTCTACGTAATCTGTACCATGCAGGGGTAAAAAATCATCGGCTGCTTCTATTGAATTTGCAGGCGCTTTTTCTTTCGTATCCATAAAATTATTTTTTTGTTTTGTAATTCAGCTTTTAATTCGTTGTGCAACTCAAGTGGCAGCGTTTGTCCAGAGGAACAAAGGGAAATCTATTACAGGAATATTTTATCTGCAATTTAAAGCCGTGCCGAATCCATAGCAAGGGTAATCATTAAAAGGGAGTAGTTAATGCGCTTGTCGCCAAATATTTTATGAGCATAATCAGGAAGCATCTAATTCAAAGGTAATAAAAACCTTGATGCGGTTAAATGACATCCCTCTATATTTGCTGCACAAATAGAGGAAAACATTTTAAATTCTAAAAAATAAACTTTGTGATTAGAAAAGTGGGTATTTTGGGCGGGGGTCAATTGGGCAGAATGTTATTGCAGGCTGCAGCAAATTACCCGGTGGAAACCTTTGTAATGGAAAAAGATCCTGCATGCCCCGCTGCACATCTTTGTCAACATTTCATACAAGGCGATATTACCAATTTTGACGACGTATATAATTTCGGAAAAAATCTTGATGCCCTTACCATTGAAATAGAAAGTGTAAATGAAGATGCGCTTGATAAACTGGAGCAGGAAGGTGTTGCAGTATATCCAAAACCTGCTGCTTTAAAAGTTATTAAAAATAAAATTTTACAAAAACAGTTTTATAAAGAAAACCAGATACCTACGAGTGAATTTATCATTACGCAGAATAAAAATGAGCTACAAGATCTACATGCTTTTTTACCAGCGGTACACAAACTGGCCTGTGGCGGATATGACGGTAAGGGCGTGCAGCTTCTGAAAAAAAGGGAGGACTTGATTAACGGGTTTGATGAAGCGGCAGTTTTAGAAAAAATGGTTTTTTTAAAAAAAGAAATTGCTATTATTATTGCTGTAAATGCAAAAGAGGAAAATGCTATTTATGCCCCAATTGATATGGTTTTTGACCCCTTATTAAATTTACTCAGTCACCAGATTGCTCCCGCAGACCTGCCTGACAAAATTTTTTGGAAAGCTGAAGCAATAGCTTTAAAAGTTGTAAAAGCTTTTAAGAGTCCCGGTATTTTTGCTGTAGAACTATTTGTAGATATTGATGACAATGTTTTCGTAAATGAAACTGCTCCCCGGGTACATAACAGCGGCCACCATACGATAGAAGCTTGCTACAGCAGCCAGTTTGATATGTTATGGCGCATAATGTTAGACTATCCACTTGGCAATACAGAACATATTCTGCCTGCAGCAATTGTAAACCTGATAGGTGAAAAAAATCATACCGGGCTTGCTTATTACCAGGGTTTACAGGACGTATTATCCATGGACAATGTGTTTGTACATATTTATGGTAAAACCCAAACCAAACCGGGCAGAAAGATGGGCCATATAACGGTGCTGAGCAATGAAAAACAGGAACTGATACACAAGGCCAATCAGATTAAACATACACTAAAGGTAATTTCTGAGGTCCCCATCATTCAAGAGTTTTAAAAAGTTTAAAAGTTTAGCAGTTCCAGAATTTCTAAGCGTGGATGTGTTGGAAACATTTCCAAAAGCTGATAACTTTTACCGTTTAAAAGCTCAACGTATTTGCGAGCCTTTTCAATGTTATCTCGGCGGTTTTAGCAGCAAAATTTAAATTTACCAGCCGGAAGCCTGCTTCCTGAAAACTCTGCTGTGCATTTTTTATTTCTACAATTGTCGCCTGTCTTAATTGAAAGCGGAACAATGCCAGTTTCAACAAATTTTCTGAAAGCTTATAATTTTCTACAGCCGAATCTAATTGATTTATGGTGTTGGTATACGACTGATACTGTTTTACTACCTGGGAACTGTAGTCTCTCAATAAAGTTTGTTTCTGTATTTCTGCATTGGAAACATTTATCTCAGCAACCTGTTTTTGGCGCCGGTATACAGAACCGTTGTAAATAGGTATGCCGACAGAAAGCCCGATGGTGGGACCGTAATTTTGATTTAATAGTAATTGCCCGGCAGCAGCCTTGTTACGGCTGAAATTATATCCCGTAGTTGCTCTCACGGAAGGATATCTTAAGGCTCCGGTTTCTTTTACGATCAGCTCACTTATTTTTATTTGATCAGCTGCTGACAATATATCGGCATTATTATTCACGCCATCAAGTATGTTTTGCAGGCTGATATTTTTATCAACAATTATGCTGTCTTCAATGGTAATAGTTGAATCCGGTTTTAAAGTAAGTAGCCGCAGTAATTCTGTTTTTGCCTGGCTTATTATAAGTTCCTGTGCAAGCCTGGCTTGTTGCAGTGTATTTAAATCTATCTGTGCCTGAAAAAGGTCTGCATTATTTGCAAGCCCTACACTCTGGCGGATTTTCACAATGCTGAGCTGCTCGTTGGAAGCCGCTATGGATAAGTCAATAGTTTTGATATAATTCTGCTGTCGTACGATATCGAAATACCCGATCATAACATCCCCCAGAATATTCTGAACCTGGGAATTGAGTTGAGCCTGGCTTTGGCCCTGCAATCGTGCTAAACGTTTTTTTGTAGCGATAACCCTGCCTCCATTGTAAAGCAGAATGCTGCCGGTTATATTGGAATTTAAATTATTTGCTGCAGCATTATTTCGCTGTATCGTTGTGCCGGTATTTAATTTTTGATTTACGGTAGTTACCTGTTCATTGTCAAGGATATTAGCAGTTACCAAAGGCAATCCTCCGGCAACACCAATATTATTAAGAATACTGTCTGCTGCAATTTTATTTTTTGCAAGTTTTATGTCCAGGCTATTTTTCAATGCAATATTAACGGCATCGGATAGCCGCAAAGTTTCCTGTGCCTGTGCTCCCAGGGAAAGAAGCAAAACCCCGCAAATTACAAATACCATTTTTTTCATCTACAAGAATTATTTGCTATACGCCAGGAACGGTAAAAAGGTAAAAAAACATAGACTTTACTTTATTAAATTCATTTAATAGAAAGTGATTCCGTCGTTGTTATTTTGCGGTCATTATGTGAAAATGCCCGCAAAGGATTATTCTGTGATTTCTATTTTTTTAGCCTGGTGTTTATATTTTCCTGATAAAAAAGTATACACAGCAGGAATTACAAATAAGGTTAATACCAAAGAAAATATTAAACCACCCACCACCACAATTCCTAGAGGCACCCGGCTGCTGGCTGCGGCGCCCAGGCTTAATGCAATAGGCAATGCTCCACCAGCGGTGGCCAGGCTGGTCATTAAAATTGGC
>JBDSDN010000081.1:0-4859 GCA_039920545.1 Ferruginibacter sp.
GGTTCATGATGGGATACTCCCGGGGCATAAGCAGGGTCCAGCACATCTATATCTACCGAAATATAAAGAGGTGCCTCTAAGGTTTTAATAATTTCAAAATCAAAGTTTTTCATCTCCATTACATTTACCCCAAATTTATTTGCCTGCTCCCGTTGATGCGTGTTTAACGTTCGGATACCCACTTGTGTCAGGGATTTTATTATATTTTTTTCCAGCAGCCTCGCAAATGGGGAGGCATGAGAATAAGGGTTATTATCAAAATTATTATATAAGTCTGCATGTGCATCCAGGTGCAGTATATTAAGCCCCTTAAATTTTTCTGCATAAGCTTCAATAATAGGAAAAGAAATAGAATGATCTCCACCCAGGCATATTATTTTAAAATCGGGTTCTAATTCCTGAAGAACGTAGTTTTTAATTTTATGATAAACTTCTTCTGAATTTAAATTGGTAAATGAAATATCGCCCAGGTCATGATAATTTTTACCATTTAATATTTCAATGCCGTCTTCACAAAAAGCATTGGCTGAACCACCTGTTTCCATTAACCTGATACGGTGTGGTGCCAGGGCAGGCCCCTTTAAAAACGAAGAATTTTCGTCATACGGTATACCAATTAGTTTTACCATAACATGGTTTTTTAAAATTGCAAACAACTGTTGCAGTAAATTATTTTAAACTATTTATATTGAAACTCATAAGATTAAAAGCTGTTTGTTTTGTAATGTAGATTTCTATATTATTTTAGCTTATCAGTAAGTATTTACCATCAGCATAAAAAAGCCCCGCAATTCTGCGGAGCGTTTTACAATCTAGTATACCTGAATAATTTCTAAACTCTTCCCCAGTTTTCACCACTTTTTATGCGGTACATCGTCATTTCGCTAACGCCGTATTTCTCGGCCATTTGCTTATAAGTGAGTTTGCGTTTAGGATTATTCAGGGAATCTTTTATAGCTTTTACCTGGGTAATACTAAGTTTTAGTCCTTTGGTACGACTGGCCTGGCGCTGTTTGTATGCAATTTTTTCGGGGCTGTTTTGCTGGTGCCCGCTTACTTCTGCAATGGTAGCCCATTTTAAATTTTTAGAAACGTTATCTGTTTTTTTATGATTGGTATGTATTACGTATTTATGCTTCGGTGATTTTTTGGTGCAGAATAATTTTGCTACTTCCCGATGGATGTAAATTGTGCCGTTTCCGGATTCAACATGAAGGTTTAAGGTGCGGTATCCCGAAGTTACAGACCCGTTCAAAAGCTTGCCATCTTTAATTACATCTTCCGCATAGCTTGCTGCCCTGCCATGGCTGGACACGGCATACTTTTTTCTTAATTGTTTACTGCCACTAAATTGTATTTGTTTCCAAATTTCTCCGGCATTCTTTTTAATCATCATAATCTTTTTAAGCGTTAAAACAATCGGGAGACTGCTCTATAAATATAATATCTTTTTTTACTAAGTTGGTATCATTTTTAAAAAATCTTCTTCAGTTATAATATTTATTCCGGGAATTTTTCTTGCCTTTTCCAGTTTGCTCCCGGCATCATCCCCTACCACCAGGTAATTAAGCTTACTGCTTACCCCACTGACTAATTTACCCCCGTTCTTTTCTACTATTTCTTCCGCTTCACTCCGTTTTAATTTTAGGGTACCGGTAAATAAAAAAGTTTGCCCGTTAAGGTTACCCCCGGAATGAATGGCTTTAGTTGTGGTCAACCGTACACCTGCATCCTGTATTTTTTGGAGCATTTTAATATTGTCTTCATTTTTGAAAAACTCATATATGCTTTTAGCTACTTTTACCCCCACATCATCCATTTGTTTTAATTCATCTTCTGTAAAAGAGGGGAAGTCTAAAATATTTTTTACCACCTGGGCCAGCGTTTTTGCAGTGGTTTCTCCTACATAGCGGATGCCTAAAGCATATATTAACCGATGCAGCGGCTGAGTCTTACTGGCTTCAATAGCCTGCACCAGGTTCTCAATAGACTTTGGTCCAAAGCCTTCCAGTTTTTTTATTTCTTCAAAATTTAAATGATATACTGAAGGAATATCAGTGAGTAAATCCATATCGTAAAATTTACGAACATTGGCTTCTCCAAAACTTCTTATATCCATGGCATCCTTGCTCACAAAATGAATGATCCGCTCTACTACCTGTGCTTTGCAATTAATATTTACACAGCGCCATACCGCTTCGCCTTCGGGTTTGTACAATTCATCATGGCATACCGGGCATTTTTTTGGGAAGATGATTTCTTTTTCTTTTCCTGTCCTTAATTCGGGTAGCGATTTTACGATCTGAGGAATTACATCACCGCTTCTTTCTATTATTATGGCATCGCCCAATTTTAAATCTTTCTCTCTTATATATTCTTCATTGTGTACTGAAATACTCCCAACGGTAACACCACTTACCTGCACCGGTTCTATTTTTGCCACCGGGGTTACAGCCCCAGTTCTGCCTACTTGAAATTCTACTCCCAGTAATTTACTGGTAGCCTGGCGGGCTTTAAATTTATAAGCAATGGCCCAGCGGGGATGATGAGAGGTCATACCCAGTCTCTCCTGCAAGCCAAGGTCATTAACTTTTATTACCATGCCATCAATTTCGTAAGGAAGCTGGTCCCGCAACTGCTCAAATTCTCCGATATGTTTTATTATTCCGTCTATACCCTGCACAATTCTCATTTCGTTTTTCGGGCTTCTAAACCCAAGGTCCCACAGCATTTGCAACATCCCACTGTGGGTCGCCGGCTCTTCGGTTGTGCGTTGCCGGTTGTTAATGGTACTGTGGTAGCTTACATGATAAAGGAATGCCTCCAGGTTTCGTCGCCCTACTTCTTTGGTATCTTTTATACGGAGACTACCTGCTGCGGCATTGCGGGGGTTTGCCAGCGGGGCTGAACCTTCTTCTATCAATTTGTCATTGTATTTTTTAAAATTTTTTTTATTCAATAATACTTCTCCACGTATTTCTATTTGCTCAATGCCATAATTACTAAAAGCAGCTGATAGCGGCAGGGTTTTTACCTGTTTAATATTTGGAGTAATATCATCACCCGTTTCGCCATCACCACGGGTGGTACCCCGTATTAAAAAATCATCTTCATATATGAGAGAAATACTGGCGCCGTCAAATTTTGGCTCTATGCAATATTCAATAATAGACAGGCCGCTGAGTTCTTTTGCTTTGCGGTCCCAATCGTACAGGTCTTCGGCATTGTAAGAATTTTCTAAAGAGAGCATTGGCACCAGGTGTTGGCGCTTGGGAAAATCTTTTATCAGTCCGGCGCCCACCCTTTGCGTGGGGGAGTCTTTAGTGATGGCAGCGGTGTTTTCCTTTTCAAACTTTTCCAATAATTTATACAGGCAGTCGTATTCAAAATCGCTGATCAGTGAATCGTTCTGCACATAGTAACGGTTCTCATGAAAGCGAAGCACATTCCTCAATTCATCTATCGCTGTGGTAATTTTTTGGTTGATGTTCTTTTTACCCATGGCTGCCAGCCATTCGTTAGTAATGGCCTGTAACTTTTTTACCTGATCGGGGTTGTACATAATTTTATACTTGGGTCAAAGTTAAAAAAGGTATGCCGCACATTATTTTTTTTGAAAAATAAACCGCAGGAGATACAAAGTCGCAGATTTTTCGAATCGTAATATTTTGGGAAATTCTGTATTACTAACCAACATTGCTCTCAACGGCTTATTATCTAATTCTTCTTCGTGTCATTTGTGGCAAGAATTTAATTTATAGTACTTTTAAAAAAATTACTGCTATGCTATTTACAAACTCCATTTTTAATTTACACTTTGGTAAAAGATCAACAATGGTTTGTCTTATTAGAGGGCCGTTAGTTCCCCAGGATAAACTTTGCAAGGATAATACAATAATGTACAATGATAGGATCCATGAAAAATATAAGTGCCTACTTTCTACCTTAACCCTGCCTTGGAGACAGGCAGGCATTTTACTACTATCCATTTTAATTTTCTCTTCCTGCAAGTTCCGGCAAAAAATAAATACGGTTGTGCATAATGCAAAAATTTATACTGTTGATGATAATTTTTCTGTGGCTCAAGCCATGGCAATACGGGACGGAAAAATAGTTGCCATAGGAAACGATGATGAAATATTGAAAGAATATGAGGCGCCTGAGATGATTGATGCAGAAGGCAAAACCATCTTTCCCGGATTTATAGATGCGCATTGCCATTTTACAGGCTTTGCTACCGATATGTGGAAATGCCCTTTGGTGGGTACTACTTCTTTTGAAGAGGTTATAGAAAAATTAAAGGTATACAGCCAGCACGCACCTATGCAATGGATCTTCGGCCGTGGGTGGGATCAGAATGATTGGCTTGTAAAGGAATATCCTGACAAAAGAATTTTAGACAGCCTCTTCCCGGATAGGCCGGTTTTTTTGAAAAGAGTTGATGGGCATGCAGCCCTCGTAAACCAGGCAGCTCTTAATATCGCCGGTGTAACGGCTGATACTAAAATTGAAGGGGGTAGCATTGAGTTAGAAAATGAGCAGCCAACAGGTATTTTAATAGACAATGCCATGGAACTGGTGGAAGGAAAAATACCACAGATCGCTGATAGTGTTGCACGCAAATATTTTCTGGATGCTGAGCGGCTATGCTTTGCCGTGGGCCTTACCGGTGTGCACGATTGCGGCATTAGTGACCACACGGTGGACTTAATAGATGCGGCACAAAAAGCCGGGGACTTAAAAATGAAAATATTTGCGTTACTTACTGACAACCCACAATATTATACTCCTTGGATAAATAAAGGGCCGTACAAAACGGAGCGTCTTCATGTAGGTGGGTTTAAGTTATATGCTGATGG
>JBDSDN010000082.1:0-2603 GCA_039920545.1 Ferruginibacter sp.
ATTTTGCAGATTCTGGTCCGCAATGTCAGCTGCACTTTGAATACGGTTTTTAATAAAATTATACGGCACAAATAAACTAAAGCTATGCTGCCCGGTACGGTAAGAAACGCCCGGCTCTACTGCAACAACATAACCCGGCCGACGATAGGCAACCTGTCCTCCAAAAGCATCATAAGCGGGTATGCCTTCCCAGCGGGCAGCTAAGGATAATGAGAGATTTTTATTTTTTAAAACCGAAGTTAAAAAGCCTGCTCTTGCAAAATATTGATCTGGCGATGCATAAATTTCATACCCAACTAAACCAGGCTTTGGTAAAGATTTAGCAGTACCATTTGACTCTTTTGGATTGAATAAATAATAGCCGTTTGCAAAGCCGTAAAGATTTTTATAAATTTTTCTGAAGCCTTGTAATTCTATAGAAAAGCCTACACCACCATCTCCGGGCTGAATAGCCTGATCCATTACAGCAATTCTTTTTGTACCATTTGATTGCGGGGCAAGATCTTCTTTAGAATGGCTACCTGTATTTAATTTTATGCCCAGCCCGATATTGAGGTTGCCCTTTAAAGCTTTATCCGGATTTAATAACCAGTAATTTGCACCAAATCGAATGTCGCCCAAGCCATGTGCAAAAACGCTGTATCGAAAAGTATCTTTCACCGGTGCGGTTTGTCTTAATACCTGCGAGCGCTCATTATGTACATAGGGGAGAGTGAGGTTTAACTGCAGGCGGTTTGTAAGACCATAAGATAAATTAAGATCAACTGCATGGGAATAAATATTTACTGCATTACCATGATCCACTCCATCTGCACCTATGCCGCCACCGGTATTTTGACGCTGCGGCTGTTCTTCCCTGCCAACAAAATGCCTCCAGGAATGAAAGTAACGGTAATTAGTACCGACCTGAAAATCGCCTTTTGAGAGGTTGTAAGCATTTGTTGAGGCATTTGTATGTGCACAACTCATAGCCATGACCCCTCCCATCTGCCTTACGGCAACACAACCCTGGCCATGACTGTTTTGTGAAAATATAAAGAGCGAAAAAGCTGTTAGTATGATTGATATTTTTTTCATAAAAAAAATTACTCGGTATTTTTAAACCTGTACCGGGAGGTAATTAAATTATTTTTTCATTTTTAATTGGCTCACCACCAACTCCCCTACTTTTTTGCCCATTTCTGTGCTTATAATACAGGAATTATGAAAGTGTATTCCGCCATAAAACCTGGCCCAGTTGTTTTCTTCTGCGGCCGCCCGAAAAGAGGTATAACTACGGTTTTTTATACCAAATTCTAATTCAGAGGAATCGGTGTAAGAAAAATTATCACCAAAAACACTCGTTAAGGATTCTGCTGCGGCAGAAGAACAGGTAGAATGTCCGCAGGTATATTCCGGGAAGGGCGGGGTTTGCAAGTAGGGTTGCCAGTCGGCATCAAAGTATTTATTAATAATTGTTTCCGGGCGTGCCGTATTATATTTATACTTGGCATCCCAGCATTGTATAAATGCATCAAACAAAGCAATACTTGTTTTCGCATAAGCATAAACGGTAGTTCCAAAATCTGCCTTTGCAGTTTTAGCCGCTATACCAATAATGCTCATCCAGTGGCCGGGCGGAGAAAACTTTTTAGTGCCATACATCAGGTGCCCAGAAACATTCAGTTTAAACGGATTATCATCCCAAAAATCTGCCATGTGCTTTTGCTCGGCCGTAAGGTTTTCAATAGCGTGTTTAGACATCATCAACTGCCTGTAATATTCGCTGCTGGTATCTTTTATATTAAATTTCATGGCAGCCGGCACCGCAAACTGGTTACTGCTATCCATTACGAGTGGCCGGATTTTATTCCAATGCGGTTCCATCGCTGAGGTATAGGCTGGAGGCGTCGGTACCCATCTTCCTTCTTCTTCATTTATGGTATATCTTTCGGCACTTCTTGTTTGGGCATAATTATCTTTTTTTGACCAACGGAGTATTGCTGCAGAAACGGTGTCAGCATATTCTATAGAATTATTAAAAACCTCTGAAGGCATACCATTATCGGTGGCCAGGTATTTAAGGCTGTCAACATATTCACTCATGCTTCCTTCCGGAAAAGTAACTGCCTCACCCAGTTTACAAAAAGACAATAAGGAAGCAAATTCGAAATTTATTTTCTTCCCTGCCTGGGGCTTTTCAATGGTTTGTAAATCTCTTAACTGCCCGGCAAGCGATATGTACTTGGCCGGGTAGCCTGCTGCGATAATTTCATAAGCTGCTACTGTAGCATATAAATAATTACGGGAGGCAACGATTGGCGTAAAATTATTCCCCATGACAACCGTATTTAATTCATGGACTGTTTTAGAATATAAGGCGGGATCTTTAAAAACGGTCTCATAATTTTTTTTTGAATGGCATCCATATAACAGCACTATAGCTGTACAGCATATTAATAATTTCATAAGTAAAATTTATTTTAAAAAAACAATCACTGCTGTTAGCTGTAAAAAGCTAAAGCAAAAAAAGCGGTGAATAAAAAGATGGAAAATTTTAAGAAAGGCTGCCATCTGGCGGCTGTCCGGGAGATAAATGTGGGGAGCTAAGTAAAGGATCACTT
>JBDSDN010000083.1:0-5304 GCA_039920545.1 Ferruginibacter sp.
TTTTGCCTGAAACCCATGAACCGGGAGGTGCTTACCGAAATATTTGCAGCCCTGGAATTTAAAAGCATGGGGCAGAGAATACTGGGTATAGATATTAATTCCGGCCAGCAGTTAACCGGCCAAAACAGTTCTCCTGCCACCGGGCAAATGGATCTTTTTGGAAATAGTAGTCCCGGGGAAGAAAAATTAATTGAGCCTGTGGAAGAAACAGTGATCATTGCCGATAAACATATCGGCAACACTTTACATAATTACATCCTTGCAGACAATAATGAAGCAATAGAAAAATTAATTGCTTCCTTAGAAAATGAACCCGAGATAAGTTTTGATACAGAAACAACAAATATAGATGCCAATTGTGCAGAACTGGTGGGCCTTAGTTTTGCCATCAGGCCTGGTGAAGGCTGGTATGTGCCCTGCCCCGAAGACCGGCCGCAAACCCTGGAGATACTGGAAAAATTCCGCCGGCTTTTTAGTGATGAAAATAAAACCTGGATAGGGCAAAACCTAAAGTATGATTTACTTATGTTGAAGTGGTATGGCCATTCCCTGAAAGGAAAAATATTTGACACCATGCTGGCGCATTATGTTACCGAGCCCGAAGGCAAAAGGAACATGGATTTGTTGAGTACAAAATACCTGGGGTATGTACCGGTAAGCATTGAAACACTCATTGGTAAAAAAGGCAAATCACAGGGAACTATGCGCCAGGTTGCAATAGAAGAAGCCAAAGAATATGCAGTAGAAGATGCTGACATAACATTGCAATTAAAAAATACTTTTTTGCCTTCATTAAAAACAAAAGATGTAGAAAAAGTATTTTATGAAGTAGAAAATCCGCTCGTTAGGGTGCTAACAGATATGGAGTATGAAGGAATAAGGGTTGATATGGATTTTTTAAAGTCTTACTCCAAAGAACTGGATGTAGAGGCAAAAACCGCTGAAGAAAAAGTATATGCGCTGGCCGGGGTACGGTTCAACCTGGCGTCGCCAAAGCAATTGGGAGAAGTACTTTTTGAAAAAATGCAATTGGATGCGAAAGCAAAGAAAACCAAAACCGGGCAGTATGCAACCGGTGAAGATGTGTTAGCAAAACTGGCGATCAATAATCCTGTTTGTGATGAGATACTTACTTTTCGGGAGCTCACAAAATTACGCAGCACTTATGTAGATGCCCTTCCGCAATTGATGAACCCACGCACCGGCCGGGTTCATACTAATTATGCACAGGCCGTAGCTGTTACAGGCAGGCTCAGCAGCAATAATCCTAATTTACAGAACATTCCCATACGCACAGAAAAAGGAAGGGAAATAAGAAAGGCCTTTATCCCACGGGATGAAAATCATGTGCTTGTTTCTGCAGATTATTCCCAGATAGAATTAAGGATTGTCGCAGCCATTAGTGGTGATGTAAATATGTGTGACGCCTTTCGAACCGGCAAAGATATCCACAGCGCTACAGCAGCAAAAGTATTTGGGGTAGTGGAAGCAGATGTTACCAAAGAGATGCGGTACAAAGCCAAGAGTGTAAACTTCGGAATTATTTACGGGCAGGGCGCATTTGGCCTGGCAGAAAACCTGGGCATCCCACGGGCAGAGGCAAAAGAAATTATTGACAATTATAAAAAAGAATTTCCAGGCATACAGAAATATATGGATGATACAATTAATTT
The DNA here is from genome assembly GCA_039920545.1 of Ferruginibacter sp. Taxonomy (GTDB): domain Bacteria; phylum Bacteroidota; class Bacteroidia; order Chitinophagales; family Chitinophagaceae; genus Ferruginibacter. The sequence goes on from JBDSDN010000083.1 coordinate 1,674, forward strand.
TTGCAAAGAAAACGGTTACGTACAAACGCTTATGGGGCGTAAGCGCTGGCTGAAAGATATTAACAGCGCTAATTTTACAGTACGAGGTTTTGCAGAACGCAATGCCATCAACTCACCCATACAAGGTTCTGCAGCAGATATGATAAAACTGGCTATGATTAAAATTGATGCAGAACTGAAAGCAAATAATTTTAAAAGTAAAATGCTATTGCAGGTACATGATGAATTGGTGTTTGATGTAGTAAAAGAAGAACTGGAGGCCATACAGCCCCTTATTATTAACGCTATGAAAAATGCCTTGATATTACCCAATGAAGTGCCTGCCGATGCGGAAATAGGATTTGGAAATAATTGGTTATTGGCGCATTAAAATTAATGACATCATGAGTTTGCACTTATTAAACTGATTTCCTATTTTGTAAAAAAAATTAAAATCATGAAACTTTTTATTATTACAGCCTGCATTGTTTCTGTTGCATTTTTCAGTTGCACCGATTCAGCAAAAAAAACAGATACGGTAACAACCGGCGATACCGCCGCTGCCGTTACTAAAATGGATGAAACGCCAACAACCGTTGTAGCCTCTACTCCTCCTGATTCTGTAACCATGATGAAAAACTGGATGGCATATATGACTCCTGGTGAAGTACACAAAATGATGGCTTCCTGGAATGGCACCTGGAACGGGGATATAACTATGTGGCAGACCCCCGGCGCCCCGGCACAAAAAAGTAAAGGCACCACTATTAACAAAATGATGCTGGGTGGGCGTTACCAGGTAAGTAACCACACCGGTAATATGATGGGTATGCCTTTCGAAGGTATGGGTACGCTGGCCTATGATAACGATAAGAAGATCTTTATAAGTACCTGGATAGATAATATGGGAACTGGTTTGATGAAGATGGAAGGACCCTGGGATGAAACAAGTAAAACTATAACACTTACTGGAACCGGGGTGGACCCGACCACGGGAAAAGACATGGCAGAAAAAGAAACTTTTAAAATAATTGATGAGAAGACACAGTTAATGGAAATGTATGGCCCCGGCCCCGATGGCAAAGAATTTAAAATGATGGAAATAAAATTTACCCGCAAATAATCTTAACTGAATTAATTTCGCCGTTGCTATTAACTACAGCAACGGTTTTTTATTTTATGCCAATTATGGATATGCCTGTCCTCATATATTGCTACGATGCCTACTGCGGCTGGTGCTACGGCTTTAGCCCGGTAATAAAAAAAATAGCCTTGGAGTTTAAAGACAGGATTCAAATAGAGGTGCTGAGCGGCGGAATGATTTTACCCGAAAAACCGGTACACATTAAAGTTTCTGCCGGGTATATAGCAAATGCGTATAAAAATGTAGAAGCGCTAACTGGTATTCATTTTGGCAAAGATTACCTGTGGCATATATTAAACCCGGAGGAAAGTGACTGGTACCCTAACTCGGAGAAGTCGGCCATAGCCATGTGCATTTTTAAAGAATATTACCCGGAGAGGGCCATAGAATTTGCCGCAGATTTACAGTATGCACTCCATTTTGAGGGTAGGGACTTGACAGATAATAATGCCTACCAGCACCTCCTGGAAAAATACAGCATTCAGCCGGAAATTTTTTACGAAAAATTACAGGATGAAACGTACAAAGAAATGGCCTACTATGAATTTTCCTTGATGAAACAATTAGAGGTCACTGGTTTCCCATGTGTTTTTGTTCAAACAAATGATTTAAAATTTACAATGGTTGCCAGGGGCTTTACAGATTTCGAAACCCTGCAACAAAGAATAGAAAATGTGTTGCTCTCACTACAATAAAAAAGCGCCCCCCTGGAACTGCCGGCTTATTTAAACTCAAATATTTACTGAGGCTTTTGTTGCCTTTGCGGCCTCAGGCCGGGTTCAATTTCTGATGTCCATTTTGAAAACTGATCAGGAGTAAAAATTTCTTTTAATTTAGCATCCCGTCCTTTTGCAAGTTCATCCCGCTTTGCCATCATTGCATCCCTGTCCATTGTACCTGAAGCCCGCATCTCTTCCATTGCTTTTTGCTGGGCAGAATAAAAATCACTAAACACCAAAGTTGTTTTTGAGGTTTGATCTGCCGTTAAGGTTAAAGGTAACAGTTTTTCCATCGTAGCTTTTGTTCTTTCTTCCGGCGTTTGCCGCTGAAAATTTCCTTGTGCGAATACCGTCCCAACACAGCAGAGTATTGCGGTTAGACTGATTAGTAATTTCTTTTTCATGTGATTTTTTTATTTTAAATTGTTAACTATTATTTTTAAAATGCTTTAATTTTTGCTAGGGCTTATGGCCGGTGGTCTTTTCCCCTGCTCATTATTTTATAAAAACCAGAATCAAATTTTGCCCGTTGCTGCGGTGTGCAGATGTTTCGGATATCCTTTAAATGTTGGAGCATTTGTATTTCTAATTCCTTCTGCTGCATAGCAGCATAAGTGGCTGCGCTTATAATAGCGCTATCGCTAAAAGATTGTGTACCTAGGTCTTTAAATGCCAACTCTTTATTTGCCCGCATTTTATCAAATAAACCCTTTGCCTGGCTGCGGTGTTTGGTTTTGATGGTTTCAAACACTGCCATCTGTTCATCATTAAAGCCTATTTCATTTTGAAGGTAACCACTCATCGGGCTTTTGTGATCAGCTCTTTTACGGTCTGGTTTGTTTAATAAAAAAAAAGATAGCAGTATAATATTAGCTACTAGTAATAGACCTATTACCAATATTACTATTTTACTTTTAGATTGTATATTCATTTCATTTACTGGTTTTCTATATCATAAATGCTGGCAACGTTTATAGCAAATTCATATTGGGTTGTATTGGTATTTTGCACCGCAGTATTACTGCTGGCAGTATCATCATTTTGAGAGATAATTACAACATTTAAAATTAAAAATAACACTACGGCAAAACCTGCAACTAACGGGCCGCTTATGAAAGCAACTGCTGCTGTCCAAAAACTGTAGCCGGTTTCCTGCTGTAGCCGGGCATTGATACGTGTCATTAAAAATGGTTTGGGCATGGCTCTTTTTAAACCATTAAGGCTACCGAGCACTTCTTCTATTTTATTATTTATTTTATGATCATCCATTTTTAATATTTAAAATGTTGTTCGTAATAATCTTTTAAAATAATTTTTAAATTATTTTTAGCCCTTACCTGCAAAGATTCTACGGCCATTAAACTTATCTTCATTACCTCTGCAATTTCCTGGTAACTGAGGGCTTCCAGCTTATGCAGCACAAAAGCAATCCGTTGCTTTTCAGGCAGCTTATTCATGGCATTAAAGAGCACTGCTGCATTTTCTTTATTGTCAAGTTCAACTCCCGGGTGGTTAAAATGGGCCGGTTCATTCTCTCTTTTATCTTCAAAAATTCTTTTTAATAATCCCCCATTTTTCTGCCGTCGCTTTTTCTTTTCAAAATCCAGCGATTTCCTGATCGTTATCCTGTATACCCAGGTACTTAATTTCGCCTCTTTCCTGAACTCGCCAATAGATTCGTACACTTGCATAAAAACGTCCTGCGTTATATCTTCTGCATCTTCTTCATTTTGTACAATTCCCAGGGCGGTGTTATAAACCATATCCTTACAGGACTCTACTATTTCAC
>JBDSDN010000084.1:0-10135 GCA_039920545.1 Ferruginibacter sp.
TTATGACGGTGATCATAAAATTACTGCCACTGAACCCTATATTATTGCAGCTAAAAAAGCAAATGAACTTGGGCTGGGTATAAATGCCGGTCATGATCTTGATTTACAAAACCTGCATTATTTTGCTACCCATATACCGGGGTTATTAGAAGTGTCCATAGGTCATGCCCTGATCTGTGATGCTGTTTACCTCGGGCTTGAAAACACGGTTCAATTATATAAAAGAAAATTAATTACAGGGCCGTAAATCTGTATCAGGCATAACCAGATTTTTTAGTAAGTACGTATGTAAGCCTTGTTAATTTATTTTATTTCAGCAAACTTGTCAGCCGGTATTCCAATGCCGCTCCCCTTAAATTTTTGCCCACAACATTACCCTGTGGATCTATTAAAAAATTCTGGGGTATGCTGAAAATCTGGAACTTCTGCGCTACAGAGTTGCTCCAGCCCTGTAAGTCGCTCACATGTGTCCAGGTAAGTGCATCAGCATTAATTGCGTCTAACCATGGCTGTTTGTTTTTATCGAGTGATACACCGAGCACTGTAAACTTTTTGTCTTTAAATTTATTGTACATCCTTACCACATTAGGATTTTCTGCTCTGCAGGGCCCACACCAGCTGGCCCAAAAATCTACCAATACGTAATTACCTTTTAAGGACGAGAGCGCCACGGCATGGCCTAAAGTATCTGTCTGCGAAAAATCGGCCAGGGGCAGTCCAATAGGATTTTTTTTATTCTCTGTTATCTGCTGCTCAATGAAGTTGCCGATAGGTGAAACTTTTACAAGTCCGGTAAGGCCGCTGAATAACTGCTCCATAACTACCCCATCGCTGCTAAGTTGATTGTGGCGGTAAATAGCCAAAGGAGATATATAAGAATTAGGATGCTGCTTCACAAACTTTTCCAATACCACTATTGCCTGGCGCATAAATGCAGCATCATAATTCCCTTGTTGATTCAGCATTTTCTCAAAAGGTTTAATGGCCAGGTTGTATTCAGTAAAATCATTGTTAGATGCAGAACCACTAACGCTGGCATTTGGGAGGGAGTCTTTTTCCCCCTTTATAGTCACCTCACTATTATCCAGGAAGAGCGTTAGATATCTTTGTTCATTATTGAGGGCTACCAGCCTGAAATCAGGGTAAGGCATTTTTCCCATCAGGCTGAATTTTCCATTCACAATTGTAGTAGTTGCTTCAGGGGCTCCTGTATTAGCATTTATGAGATCTACTTTTGTACCATCAGGATAGCCTTTAATAACACCGGTTATTAAAAACGCATCTGTAACTTTAGTAACCCCGGCTTTTTTTATTTCCAGCGTTTTAGAAGTTTTTTTTGAGGAAGTGGTTTTGCTTTTTTTAACCTGTGCAATACCGAGGGCAGGAATAAATAAAGCAAGTAGAAAATATTTTTTCATTTATGATGGTTTAATAACAGTTGATCTGAATTTTTGAAAATGCAATTTAAAATTCTTTTGCCGGTTTTTTATACCCGGAAGAATAATTAACAAGTCGCTACATTTTTTATATAAATAATAAAGCGTCATGCAATTATTCCCAAATCCAGATGTTGATGAATAATTTAAGATGTTTACAGTTGAATACCAGCGCCCATAGCGCAACAATAGTAGAAAGCTAATTTTTTCGTAGCGGCATTTTACCCCATTGGTTTTTTTAGAACCCCTCAACTTGTGATACTTTTAATACTTTTTATAAAAGTCGCTGTCGCCTCGTTTAGGTCTGTTGAAGCCGCAATTGCGTTAATATAAGCGGTACCAATAATAGCGCCGGCAGCATATTTACAGGCATTGTCAAAACTATGTTTGTCTTTTATACCAAAGCCGATAAGCACCTGGTTTTTAAATTTCCGGCCTTTTAATTTTGTAAAATAGGCCTCCTGGCTTTGAGTAGAATTATTATTGCCCGTGGTAGCAGAAGATGATACGGCATATAAGAACCCTTTACTCGACCGGTCTGCTTTTTTAATACGCTCTTCATTTGTTTCGGGGCTAATTAAAAAGATAAAGTGGAGTTTATATTTTTCAAAAGTTTTTTTGTAGAGTAACTCATATTCATGTAAGGGTACATCGGGTAAAATAATTCCTGAAATGCCGGTTGCGGCAGCATCTTCACAAAATTTTTCGATCCCATATTGTAATACCGGGTTTAAATAGCCCATTAATATAACCGGTACAGTTAGTTTGCCCTTCAGCACATTTAACTGACCAAATAAAATTTTAATAGACATGCCATTGTGCAGCGCCTGCATATTACTCTGCTGAATAACGGGCCCGTCGGCAATAGGATCACTATAAGGAATACCCACTTCAATAATATCCGCACCATGTTGCTGCAAGGCGGGGATAACCTGGAGCAAGCTATCTATTTTTGGAAACCCTGCTGTGCAATAAATATTGAGGATGCCGTGTTTTTTTTTTGCAAAAAGTTCGTCAATCCTGTTCATATCAACTTTTGTTTTATAAATAATTCATGTAAGCAGCTAAATCTTTGTCGCCCCGTCCACTAAGGCTTATAACTACTCTGTCATTTTTTTTGAATTTAATATTTTTCAATACGGCCAGGGCATGGGCAGTTTCCAGGGCCGGGATAATGCCTTCTGTTTTTGCAAGATGAAAAGCAGCCTTTAAGGCTTCATCATCTGTAGCGCTTAAAAATTCGGCCCTTTTACCGGTAAATAAATTTGCATGCATCGGGCCTATGCCCGGATAATCTAGCCCGGCTGAAATGCTGTGGGGTTCTACCACCTGGCCATCTGCAGTTTGCATAAGCAAACTTTTACTGCCATGAAGAATCCCTATGGTTCCTAATTGAGTAGTAGCAGCAGTTTTACCACTATCAATACCACAGCCTGCTGCCTCTACTGCAATGAGTTTTACTTTTTTTTCGTTTATAAAATGATAAAACGCACCGGCAGCATTACTGCCCCCGCCCACACAGGCAATTACATGCGTAGGTAAATGTTTACCTGTCACTTTCATTAACTGTTTTTTTATTTCTTCGCTTATTACACTTTGAAACCTGGCCACCATGTCCGGGTATGGATGCGGGCCAACTACACTTCCAATGATATAATGCGTATCATCAGGATGATTTATCCAATCCCTGATGGCTTCATTGGTAGCATCTTTTAATGTTTTACTGCCACTTATGGCGGGCACGACTGTAGCGCCTAACATTTTCATCCGGGCTACATTTGGCGCCTGGCGTTCTATATCTTTTTCGCCCATATACACTATACACTCCAGGCCTTTTAAAGCACACACCGTTGCAGTGGCCACACCATGCTGGCCGGCGCCTGTTTCTGCAATAATTCTTTTTTTACCAAGATGCTCTGCAATTAAAATCTGGCCTATAGTATTATTTATTTTATGTGCGCCTGTATGGCAGAGATCTTCTCTCTTTAAAAATATATTAGTATTAAATTCTTTACTTAAATTTTCTGCAGGATACAAAGGCGTAGGGCGGCCTACATAATCTCGTAATAATTGTTTAAAGGCAAATTGAAATTTTTTTGTAGAAATTATTTTCAGATAATTTTTCCTGAGTTCCTCTACATTAGGATGCAGCATTTCCGGAATAAAGGCACCACCGAAATCACCGTAGTAACCATGCTTATCGGGGTGGAGTAATGTGTGCATAAGGTTAAATGTTTAAAAAGTTTAAAACGTTTAAGGGGTTTAAAAGGTTTAATAAGTTTAAGAGGTTAACAAGTTTGGAGTTATTCTGCTATAGAATTTATCAACGTATAGAAACCCCCACCATTCTCATTGACTATTGCCCATTGCCTATTCTCCATTGCCTATTGACCATTGGCTATTGACTATTGACTATTGCCTTGCCTATGTTAGTTGCTTACTATATATCACTGAATGCCCCAGGTAAAATATTTTATGAATTATTTTAATCCTAGTTTAAACTGCAGGACCAAGGCCATATCTTTTACACCGGGTTCTTTTTCAAAAAGGCTGTTGACATCTACGCCATAAAAATCAGGATGCCTGAAAGCCTTTACCAGCGGGCCATCAGCCGGCCCAATACCTCCGCTTAAAAAAAACGGTTTCTCTATTTTACTGGACGCAATTTTCTGCCAGTCAAATTTTTGTCCACTGCCACCAAAAGTTCCTTTTGACGAGGCATCAAATAAATAATAATCACAGACTTCATCATAATCAGCTATCATATAATCAATAGATTTATCACTGGCATCATCTATCCTGAAAGCTTTTATCACTTCTATTTCTCCTGCAACCTGTTCGCATAAATGTGGTGATTCGTCGCCATGTAACTGAACAATATCCAAACCATAAGCTTCCTTTGTTTTCATGATTTCATCATAATCGGAATTTACAAATATGCCCACCGTTTTAATATCCAGGTCAGCATTTTTAATTTCTTCTTTTGAAATTTTTTCTGCTGCAAAACGGGGCGATTGTTTATAAAAATTTAACCCGGCAAAACCAATATCCAATCCATCTAATTGCTGTAGTTGTTTGAAAGTGGTTATTCCACAAACTTTGATATTCATATATTGTTATTTTAATGCTGTTATAAAATTTTTAAATGCCTGCCCGGGATCTGTTTCCTTCATAAAGGTTTCGCCTACTAAGAAACCTTTATAACCTGCAGCCTTAAACAGTTCTATTGTTTCAGGTTTATTAATTCCGCTCTCTGCAATTTTTAATTTATCAGGCGGAATTAAAGTACTCAACTCAAGGGAACGGTTTATATCTACTTCAAATGTTTTTAGATTCCTGTTATTAATACCTACCATATCTATGTCTGCACATATGTGATGCAATTCATTTTCATCATGCAGTTCGAGGAGGGTTTCCAAACCAATTTGCTTTGCAAAGGCTGCCAGGTCTTTTACTTCTTCTACGGACAGGCATGCAGCTATAAGCAAGACAACATCGGCTCCCATAGCCTTTGCAGCTAATAGCTGGTAAGGATCAATAATAAAATCTTTACGCAGAATGGGAATGTCATTTACCCTGGCCTCAATTAAATCCTGCGTATGGCCACCAAAAAAATTATTATCGGTAAGTATGGATAGTCCGCTGGCGCCGTGAGAAGCATAAGCTTTTGTAACCTTTAGTACATCTGCGTGCCGGTTAATATATCCTTTGGAAGGGGATTTTCTTTTAAACTCTGCAATAAGCCCGGTGGAATTTTCCTTCAATAAATTTTCTTTTAGAGATAATGACGGCCGCTTAAAAAAAACCGTCTGCTTTAATTCAGCCGCTGGCGTGAGTAACTTTCTTACGGCCACCTCTTCTCTTTTATATGCCACAATTTTATCGAGTATATCCATACTACGCAATCAGTGTTTTTAAAGAATTATATGCTTTGCCACCCTCCAGGCTATCGACTGCCATTTGATAACATGTTTCATAATCTGGATATTTACCTGTACAATGCAATGCCATAGCGGCATTTGCCAGCACTACCGCATTTTGTGCCCAGCTACCTTCCCCTTTAATAATTTTTATAAATATATTTGCTGCCTCTTCGGTTGAATTACCTCCGTAAATATCAGCCGGCATCACGGTACGTTTTCCCAGGGCTTCTGCGGTCATAATTTTTTCGCCGGAATTAGTGATCACTTTTGTATCCCCGGTCAAAGATATTTCATCATAACCATCAAGGCTGTGAATAATTGTATAAGCCGTAGCCCCTTCCTGTAACATATAATTATATAACCGTGCCATCTCCAGGTTATATACCCCAACCAACTGGTACCCTGGCGAGGCAGGATTTACCATAGGGCCAAGCATATTGAAAAAAGTCCGCACCCCTAAATTTTTCCTGATACTGCTTACCACTTTTAAAGCCGGGTGAAACAATGGGGCGTGCAGGAAACAAATATTTGATTTCTCTAATTGGGTATTCAGCAGGGTGCTCTCCGTCTTAAATTTATACCCCAACTGCTCCATCACATTAGATGAGCCGCTTATAGAAGAGGACCCGTAATTTCCATGCTTTGCCACTTTATTGCCTGTACCAGCCACAATAAAACTACTTAGGGTACTTATGTTGAAGGTGTTTTTTCCATCCCCACCTGTGCCCACTATATCCATTACATCATGGCTGCTCACATCCACGGGCAGGGCCAGTTCCAGTAAGGCATCTTTAAACCCAAGCAATTCATCAATGGTAATACTTCGCATAAGGTATACCGTTATAAAGGAAGACATTTCTGCATCATTATAAACAGCATTTGCAATATTTACCAGGACCTCCCTGGCTTTTTGCCGGCTCAGTGTTTTATACTCAAATAAATAATTTAAAATTTTTTTCATTATAAGATTAATACTTTTTTATTGCCATTTTATTTGCCGACCGACCGTTTTAGCAAAACCACTCACTTAATTTATTCCGCCAGCCAGTTACGCATTATTTTTTCTCCACAGGGTGTCAAGACGCTTTCCGGGTGAAACTGTACGCCTTGTACATCGTATGTTTTGTGCTGCAGACCCATAATATAATTATTTTCATCCACCGCAGTAATTTCCAGGTCTGCCGGAAAATTATTGTTATCAATTATCCAGCTATGGTACCTGCCTGCCTCAATGGAATTGCCTAACCCTTTTAAAATTTTTGAATGTTTATCCAGGATCGTAACCGGCGTGGCTACGCCATGATACACCGTATCTAAATTAATTAAGGTGCCGCCAAAGGCCTCTCCGATTGCCTGGTGGCCCAAACACACGCCCAATATGCATTTAGTAGCGGCATATTCTTTTATCAAGGGCAATAATAAACCCGCTTCCGAAGGTATGCCGGGCCCGGGTGATAAAATAATTTTATCATATGCCTTAACCTGTTCCAGTTTTATTTCATCATTACGAAACACATCTACTTTTATGTGCAGGATTTTTTCTACCAGGTGTACCAGGTTGTAAGTAAATGAATCGTAATTATCGAAGACTAATATTTTCATTTTTATATTGTTTGGGCCAACTCAATTGCTTTTTTTAAAGCACCCAGTTTATTATTTACTTCCTGTAATTCACTTTCGGGTTTGCTTGCTTCCACCACTCCGGCGCCGGCCTGGTAAGTAAGGATATTATTTTTAATGAGAAATGTGCGAATCATAATTGCATGGTTACAAGTGCCATCGAACCCAATAAAACCAATGGCTCCACCATAAAATCCCCGTGGCGTAGTTTCATTATTATCGATAATCTCCATAGCTTTAAATTTAGGTGCTCCACTTAAAGTGCCCGCCGGAAAAGTGCTCCCCAGGATGGTAAATGGATTTTTTTCTTTTGCAATATTACCCTGCACTTCACTTACCAAATGAATAACATGCGAATAATAATTCACCTTTTTAAACTGTATCACTTCTACGTCACTGCATACCCGGCTCAAATCATTCCTGGCCAGGTCTACAAGCATCACATGTTCTGCATTTTCTTTTTTATCATTCTCCAGTTCAATGGCCAGCGCCTTATCAATTTCATCATCGCCACTGCGTTTAAACGTACCCGCTATGGGGTGAACGATAGCTTTGCCATTTTCAATAACAAGCTGACTCTCGGGGGATGAGCCTGCCAACCTGTAATCGCCATAATCGAAATAAAAAAGATACGGGCTGGGGTTTACACTCCGCAATGAACGGTACACATTAAAATCATCGCCGGTAAATTTTTGCTGAAACCTGCGGCTCATCACAATCTGAAACACATCTCCCCGGTGGCAGGCGTCTATCCCTGTCTTTACCATTTTTTTATACGCTTCATCAGTTATGTTTGAGACCTCACCATCTTTTATACTGAAAGGGAATACCGGAACATCTTTGCCCCGTATGGCATTTTCTACATCTTCAACTTTACTTTCCACACCATCAAAATGATTTTCGCAAATAAATAATTCATCTTTAAAATGGTTAATGATAATCACATACTGGTAAAGCCTGTAGCGCATGAGGGGAATAACATTTTCTACATCTTTTGTCTTTTTTGACTCAGAAAACTGTATATTTTCAAAAAACTGTACGGCGTCGTAGGTTGTATAGCCGAATAGGCCCTGGGCGATCTTTGCGGGTTTTGGCGCAACCTCAGTTACCTGGAAACGCCCCATAAATTGTTCCATAGCATCAGCTAAACCATGTGTGCTGGTAAGCTCCATCTTTTCAGGTGCGTGCCCTGGTAATTTATATTCTATCAAAGAAGTATCCCTTATCTCTATACCGGCAATTGCATTAATGCCAATAATAGATGAACTGTTTTCACTAACATGATAGTCACTGCTTTCCAGCAGGATGGTATCCCGGAACCTATCCCGCAGGCGTAGGTAAATGCCTACCGGGGTATAGAGATCGGCAAGAATTTTTTTATACGACGTCCTAAACAACATTTTCTTCATACACTACAATTAAAAAACCCCAACAGGAGTGCCGGGGCTTTTATATTTTAATATTATTTAAATACAGCAGGGCACTATCAAACGTTGATATGCCACCACCATCCTTTGTTATTTATATCTGTATACATCATCTACTCTGCAAATGTAGCAGATTATCGAGATTAAAAAAAAAATTATACTTTCAATGAAAAGAAAATAATGAAAGTACAGCAGTTTGAAGACGCACAGCAGGGCCGGTTTTTTATTGAGGAAGCTGGGAAAACACGGGCAGAAATGGTTTATACCCTCGCTAAACCTGCTACCATCACCATTGAACATACGGAGGTAGCAAAGGATTTAAGAGGTAAGAATGTAGCGCATGATTTATTGGATTGTGCCCTGGTATATGCCCGGGAAAAACATTTTAAAATAAACCCTGTATGCCAATTTGTAAAAGGGATATTCGATAAAAATCCTGAACTATATTACGATGTGTTAATTTCATAAAAATTTTAAAAAATGATTGTAACAATTTTTGGTGCTACCGGGCTGGTAGGTAAATACCTGGTAAAGCAAGCGGTGCTTAAAGGATATACCGTTAAGGCTTTTGGAAGAAATGTTTTTACTGCAGGCTTTGATGAAAACGAAAACATTCATTTGGTGACCGGAGCACTTTTTGACGGGCAGCAGGTGGCCGATGCCATTAGTGGCAGTAATGCGGTGCTTTCTGCGGTGGGCGGAGCTTTTGATGGTACAGACAAAAGCCGCTCCCTGGGCATGAAGAATATTATAACCCAAATGGAAAAAACTGGTGTTAAACGGATTGTATCTGTAGGAGGGATGGGAAGCCTGGATAATGAAGAAGATGAAATTATTTTGAATACCTCTGCCTTTCCGAAACAGTTTCTTGCTGTCGGCAAAGAGCATTACAAGGCTTTTGAATATTTAAAAGCTTCCTCCCTGGAATGGACAATTATTTGTCCGCCGGATATTCTAAAAGCTGAGGTTACGGGTATATATCATACGGCTGCCAACCACCTGCCTGTGCCAAACAGTTTTAAAATAAATGCCGGTGACCTGGCGATGTGTATGCTTAATGAAATTACAAAAAATGAATACCTGCACCAACGGGTAGGCATATCCAACTAAATAATTATTTAGAATTACAATAACTATTTTGCTCTATGGGCGTTTCCTGGTTGCGCTGGCATGGGTTTCAGCCTGCTTTTAAGGTTCTGCTTAAAAGCCTGATTTTATCCGTTTAAATACTTAATATTTCTGAAATCACTCCCATCTTTTAAGGCATTCTTAACTTATAATTCCTACATTTTACAGCACCTTTGTAGAAATATTTTTTCTTGAAATCATTTTTACTCCTTATCGTTATTACTTCCTCTTTAGTTGCTAAATCGCAAAAGGTCGATAGCATTTTTGTAAACCTTTATACAGACAGTTTAAAAAAGGGAACTTACAATTACATCAATGTAGACGGGCTTTTAGCCAATGGTAATTATTTACCGCTTGATAGTACCCAGATATTTTTTAGCAGCAGTCATGGAAAATTTTATGGAAACAGCCTTTGGATAGACCGGGATTTTAAAGAAGAAAAAATTGCCATAAAAGTAGCGCTGAAAAATAATAAAGCCATTTGCAAAGATTTTGTGATGTACATTAAAAAGAAAGAAGATAATGAAAGGCTAAAAACGACTGAGGAAATATTACAGGAAATGCGGAATGATGCCAGGAAAAAGAAGAACAACATATTGCT
>JBDSDN010000085.1:0-3907 GCA_039920545.1 Ferruginibacter sp.
ACGACATTCATTTTATTTTTACCACCGGCGGCACTGGTTTTGGCCCCAGGGATAATACGGTAACTGCTGTAAAAGAATTAATTGAAATGGAGGCTCCGGGAATTACAGAAGCTATGAGGAATTATGGACAGCTACGTACACCGGTTGCCATGATGAGCCGTGGCATTGCAGGTTCTGTGGCAAAAACATTAATCGTTACATTACCAGGCAGTGCCGGTGCTGCAAGAGAATCACTTGAAGCCATATTACCGGCCATTTTTCATGCAAGAAAAATGCTGGAAGGCAAAGGTCATTAAATTTATTTACGCTGATTTTTTTACATGATCAATTACAAAGAAGCGCAAGAGCAAATCTTATCATTTACAAAACCCTTTGGGGATGAAACCATCTCTCTTGAGGATGCTTATGGAAGAATACTGACTGAACAATTAATTGCAGACAGGGATTATCCACCCTTCAACCGAGCCACCGTGGATGGTTATGCAATCAAGGGTAAAGATTTTAATGAAGGAATAAAAGAATATAAAGCTGTTTCAATTATTTATGCGGGAGAGCAAAATACAGTAAAACTCTCGCCGGGAGAATGCTATAAAATTATGACCGGTGCTGCGGTTCCTGTCTCTGCTGATGCGGTGATAAAAAAAGAAGATACCAGTGCAACAGCAGAAAAAATAATTATTATCCGGGTTGCCTGCAAACCTTTTCAGAATATTTCAAAACAGGGAGAAGATGCAAAAGCAGGTGCCGTAATGATTGATAAAAATACTGTTTGCTCACCCGCTGTTATAAGTTTACTGGCGGCTCTGGGTCGGCATACAATAAAAGTGAAACAGTTACCCACGGTAAGTGTTTTTACAACAGGCAACGAAGTGGTGCCGGTGGACACGGAGCCAATTGAAACAGTACAAATAAGAAACAGCAATCAATATTTAATAAAGGCATTATTAAAAGAATGGAATATTAATCCGCAAATAAGTGAGCATATAAAAGATGACAGGGCAGCATTGACCAAAGCCTTTACAAATGCATTAAGCAGCGATATCATTATCGTTAATGGTGGCATCTCGGCAGGCGATACAGATTATGTGGCCGAAACACTCACAGGGATTGGTGTAAAATTAATTTTTCATAAAGTGGCTATACGTCCGGGCAAACCTTTTTGGTGTGGCCTAATGCCCAATGGCGGCCTGGCATTTGCATTACCCGGCAATCCTTTTTCCTGTATGGTTACTTTCAATTTATTTGTAAAGCCTTATTTAATTGCCTGCTTTGGATTGGCGCAAAAACCATTTTTGAAACTTCCGATGCTCTTTGAAAAAGTAAAAAAAGTCTCGCTGGATGAATTTTTCCCGGTAAGCTTACAGCATGATCTACTTGGGCTGAAACCCTTGCTGTTTAAAACATCCGGGGATATTAAAGCTCCGTTGTTCGCAGACGGAATTGCCCTTCATCCTGCTGAAATGCAAACACTTGAAAAAGATTTTTTGGTAGACTACTTACCATTTTGAGTATAAATTTTTTAACGGTTATTTTAAAAAATGGATATCAGCATAATAATTATTCCGGTTTTATTACTTATTGTTGGGTTTCTATATGCTTCTGTAGGGCATGGCGGGGCTAGTGGATATATAGCTGTATTAAGTTTATTCGGCATTGCTGCAAGCACCTATAAGCCTGTAGTGTTGATCTTAAATATCATTATTGCAAGTATTGCATTTATTCATTTTTATAAAGCCGGATATTTAAAATGGAAGTTATGCTGGCCGTTTTTAATTACTTCTATTCCGTTTGCTTTTATAGGCTCCCGGTTTATTTTGCATGATAATATTCATAATCTTTTACTTGGCCTGGCCTTGATTTTTCCTATTGTGCGTTTATCGGGATTAATGCCCTTAAAAAAGGAACCTGTATTAAAAGAGATTCCTTTGGTATGGGCCTTATTAATTGGTGTAATACTGGGATTTGCTGCAGGTTTATTAAACATCGGCGGCGGCATTTTTTTAAGCCCCGTGTTAATATTATTCAGTTGGGCTACCGCAAAAGAATCGGCAGCCGCCGCCAGTTTATTTATTATCTGTAATTCTGCGGCGGGGCTATTAGCAGCGGGTTTGCCGGGTATTTCAGCATTCAATACAGTATCCTACCTTTGGCTGGCCGCTGCAATAATGGGAGGCATTATGGGTGCTTATTTAGGGAGCAATAAATTTAAACAATCTACTGTTCGTTATGTTTTAGCAAGCGTGTTGACCATAGCGAGTATCAAATTAATTTTCTTTACCTGATGCAGATGATAGCAGATAAATATGGACGAAGTTTTAAAACACTGAGGGTAAGTTTGCTCAGCAAATGCAATCTTAGCTGTACCTATTGCACTATGGGTGATGAAACGGCAGAAGAAGAAACAGGACATTTATCTACCCCGGAACTATTGAAAATAATTAAAAATTTACATGAGTCGGTTGGGTTACAAACAATCCGCTTAACAGGAGGCGAACCTTTGCTATACCGTAATTTATTGCCGGTAATAGCCGGCATAGGAGAAATGGGAATACATCAGATAAAAATAACCACCAATGGTTTTTTATTAGCAAAAATGGCGGAGCCAATGAAGCAGGCCGGCATGCAATCCATCAATGTGTCTTTAGATGCAATGGATGAGGATATATTTTTTTTAATGAGTAAAAGAAATAATGTGCAGCGCATTCTGGATGGTATAGAAGCCGCCTTGGCAGTAGATTTGGGGGTAAAGTTGAATGCGGTAATTATGAAAGGCATTAACCAATCGCAAATTATTCCTTTATTAAAATATGCTTTTGAACGGAATATTACCATTCGTTTTTTGGAAGTGATGGCGATGGGCCACCTGTATCAAAACGCTAATAAATATTTTTTCTCACAGGATGATTTATTAACAGTGATTGCTGCTGAATATGATTTTAAAAAACTGGTTCGGGAAGATTCTTCCACTTCAAATTACTGGCAAACGGCGGATGGAAATATCTTTGGAATTATTGCCAATGAAACAGAACCATTCTGTGCAGATTGTAACAGGCTAAGGTTAGACAGTAATGGAAATATTTACGGATGCCTTAGCAGTAATCATCCTGTTTCTGTAATTAATTGGGATGATAAGATTGAATTGGGAGAAAAGCTACAGGAAGCTTTGTTACAAAAGCAGGCTATAAAATTTACGGGCAGTGAATTAAGTATGTTACATATTGGTGGATAAGACAAAATAATTAAAATTATGAAGTTTGAAGTATTTGCAATATTGAAAGATTATTTTCAACCGGAGTTTGATTTACAAACAACCGCTGCAAACATTGAAGCCGTAAAGCAGGAACTGGTAAAGCTTCAGCCGGCAGCTTTGGATGTATTAAGCACCTGCCGCTTTGCCGTAAATGATGAATTTATTGATAACGAATTTCAATTAAAAGAAAGTGATACCATCTGCATCATTCCCCCCAGCAGCGGAGGATAATACTATATTTATTTCTGCTGAGCCATTGGATATTGTGGGGCTTCTGTCAAAAGCACATCATCCGGGCGCCGGTGCTGTTGTGCTTTTCAGCGGGGAAGTGCGTAATGATAACAACAACAAGCAGGTCGCTTTTTTGGAGTATGAAGCACAAGCGGCAATAGCTTCAAGAATGATAAATGACATTCTTCAAGAAGCCTCGAATAAATGGGAATTAAATATTGCAATAGCCCAGCACCGCATAGGAAAAGTAAATATTTGTGAATCTGCCGTGCTGGTAATTACGGCATCGCCACATCGCAAAGAAGCATATGATGCCAACCGGTTTATCATTGATAAAATAAAACACGAAGTTCCTATCTGGAAGCGTGAATATTTTACTGACGGAACAAATAAATGGGGCGGCAACTGTAATTGCAATGCGATTAC
>JBDSDN010000086.1:0-13887 GCA_039920545.1 Ferruginibacter sp.
CTTTCTTTATGAGTATTATTGTGAATATCGGTATGTGGTACGAGCGGTTTGTAATTATCGTTACCTCTGTTTACAGGGATTATTTGCCAAGCAGCTGGAGCACTTACTACAGCCCGAGTATTTATGAGATAGGTTTTTACTTAGGAACCTTTGGGCTGTTCTTTACCTGCTTCTTCCTCTTTGCAAAATACTTCCCGGTAATTGCGGTGGCAGAAATTAAAGCAATCTTAAAAACCAGCGGAGAAAATTACAAAGTAAAAATGACGGCAATAGAAAAAGAAGATGCAGAAAAATTTTATATAGAAGATGTTGAACATGCACATTAGTTAATAATCATGATGAGGGTGCAGAGTAAGTAGAGAAATTTCTAAAACTGGAACCAAAACTCAATAAAAGTTTTGGCAGAAAAATCAGGTTATGAGTGGAATTAAAAAATTTGTTGTAGGTTCTTTCACTGATGAAGCAGTTTTGTTTCCTGCAGTAAAAAATGTGCGTAAGGCCGGCTATAAAATTCACGATGTGTATACGCCTTTTCCCGTACATGGGTTAGACCATGCTATGGGCATAAGAGAAACCAGCCTGCATACAGCCGGGTTTATTTATGCTATTACAGGTACGGCAACCGCCCTGGGCTTTATCAGTTGGATTCTTGTAAAAGACTGGCCGCTAAATTTTGGCGGCAAGCCGCATTTTGCTTTGCCTGCATGGATACCGATAACATTTGAATTAACAGTTCTATTTTCTGCCATTGGTATGGTTCTTACTTTTTGTTACCTGTGTACCCTGGCACCTTTTGTAAAAAAGCATCATTTTCACCTCAGGGCTACCGATGATCTTTTTGTAATGGCAATAGAATGTACTGATAAAACAAATGATGCAGAAGTGCAAAGTTTTTTACAGAATGCGGGTGCCCAGGAAGTAAATGTGCAGGTAGCAGAAACAGGCTGGTGGATAGGCAGATATGATAAAGAACAAAAACTATACTACGATGAGAAAGGATATTAATACTTTCCTCCTTATTTGATGCGCAAAGGCTTAAGCTGTGATTAATGATGCAGAAATGGATTGACTTAAAGTGATAATCAAGAATACGAAATGAAAAAAACAGTAATTGTCCTGGTAATAATTTTTGCAACAGTCGTTGCGTTTGTCAGCTGCGATAGTAAGCGCCAGCCGGGAAAAATTTACATGCCTGATATGGCTTATAGCCGGGCCTACGAATCATATTCAGAGCATGATTCTATTTTCACAAACGATATGAATAATAAAGGAGGCAAGTTGATTTTTTACAATAATATTCCTGCAGCCGGTACAATTAAAAGGGGTGAACTTTTTCCTTACACTTTACCAAACGACAGCAACGGGTATAAAATAAGTGCTACAGTAAAAAATCCCATTGATTCTCTGAGTACCGCAGATATGGCAGAAGCCGGAAGATTGTTTAATATTAACTGTGCAATTTGCCATGGGGAAAAAGCGGCAGGCAACGGCCCAATATCTACTTCCGGAAAAATTGGAGGTATTGCCAACCTTACCCTTCCTGCATATGTTTCAATGGCAGATGGCACCATGTTTCATTCTATAACCTATGGTAAAAATCTTATGGGTAGCTATGCCTCCCAGGTGGACAGAAAACAACGTTGGATGATCATTAAATATATACGCACTTTGCAAACTAAAGATGGGGCAACCACACCAGCTGCTGCAGATAGTACGGTTGCAAAAAAATTATAAAAAGCGCCTTAAACAATATAATATTTTTAGATGAAACATCATTTTGAATTACCCGGCAGTTATAAGAAGTGGACCCTGGGCCTGGTTGTAGCCGGAGTATTGGCTTTGCTGTATGGCTTTATTATGTTTCACCCTTTTGAGCACGCCGGTCATGGTGCCAGCGTAAACAGCACCAGGTTTTGGGCTGTGCTATTGCAAAACAGCACTTACTGGTTGCTTACTGTTAATGCTGCCATGTTTTTTATTTGTGTTACAACGATGGCAATGGGAGGCTGGCAGGTTGCCTTGCGCCGGGTACCTGAAGCAATATCAAGCGTAGTACCGATATTAGGGATAATTACTTTTATAATTTTAATGGCAATTGTGTGGGGCGGGCATACAGATATTTACCATTGGCTGGATAAAGATGCGGTAGCAGCAGATAAAATTCTTAATGGAAAAAAAGGCTTTTTAAACCCGGTATTTTTTACCATTTGGTCAGCACTCTCCATCGGGCTCTGGTGGTTACTTGGCCGTAAAATGAGAACCTTAAGCCTTGAGACGGACAAACATGGCGCTATGGATTATGAAACCGGTAAAAGATGGATCTGGAAAAATACAGTTTGGGCTTCATTGTTTACGGTTTTCTTTGGGCTCAGTGTAGCTTCAACAATTCCCTGGCTGTGGTTAATGAGTATTGATCCGCATTGGTATAGCACTATGTATAGCTGGTACACTTTTGCCAGCACTTTTGTAGCCGGCTTATCATTGATTGCATTATTTGTTATTTATCTTAAAAACCAGGGACAACTGGAATATGTTACAGATGAGCACTTGCATGACTTAGGTAAATTCATGTTTGCGTTTTCTATTTTCTGGACTTATTTATGGTTTTCTCAATACATGCTTATATGGTATAGTAACCAACCGGAAGAAACCAGGTATTTCGTAGCCCGTATCGGCACGGCACAACAGAGAGGTGCATATTATGGAATCTTCTTTTTTAACCTTATTGTAAATTTCCTCTGTCCTCTATTAATACTGATGAAAAAAGGAACAAAGAGAAACTGGACTGTCGTAACCTTTATGGCTGTACTGATCATCTTTGGGCATTGGATAGATTTTTACCAGATGGTAATGCCGGGCACCTTGGGAAGCAACTTTGAATTAATGCCTTTTGAATTTGGGATAGCCTGTTTATTTATAGGTATCATTATGTGGGGTGTCGGGAAATATTTTTCCAGTAACTCCCTGCTTGCAAAAAATCATCCTTTCCTTAAAGAAAGTATGATACACCATACATAAGCGAAAAAAAGAATGTATTAAAGGAGTGGAATAAAAGAGGGCTTTAAGAACTGTAAGAATTTCATGCGTTATAAAGCTTTAAAATAATTAAAATGAAGGATTTTTTTGTAATAGCGATAGCAGTAATGATTTTCCTGGTAATATTTCAAATTGCCAAGGCAAGTGAATATGTAAGTGTTTTAAAAGGAGAAGAAAGTACCCGAAAGCAAAATAATAAAATCAATGGTTTTATGATGATCAGCTTTTTGGTATTCGGCTTAATTGGTGTGTGGGTTTGCAATGAATGGTTTTACCCTAAAACGCTTTTCCCACAGGGAGCAGCATCAGTTGAAGGAGAAAAAATTGACCTCATGCTGTACATCACTATTGGTGTTACAGGAGTAGTATTTGTGATCACTCAAATATTATTGTTTTGGTTTGCATTCAGATACCAGGAAAATGATAACCGGAAAGCGTTCTTTTTCCCGCATAATAATAAGCTTGAATTATTATGGACCACTGTACCTGCTATTTTCTTAACTGTATTAGTTGTATTTGGTTTAAAATATTGGTTTAAGATGACCAACGATGCCCCAACAAGTACGATGATTAATGGGGTTGCAAAAGCCACGACATTGGTAGAAATCACAGGTAAACAATTCGCCTGGGAAATCCGGTACCCGGGAAGGGACAGTGTTTTAGGCAAAAAGAATTATAAATTGTATAATACTCCTTCAGGCAATACCCTGGGTGTAGATTTTGAGGACCCTGCAAGCTGGGATGATATACACGTACCATCAGAAATGCATATACCCGTTGGTATACCTGTAAAACTTGTCATTAATTCTATGGATGTAATTCATGATGTGGGCCTGCCGCATTTTCGGATGAAGATGGATGCTGTACCGGGTATTCCAACTACACTCTGGTTTACTCCAAAATATACGACGGAAGAAATGAGGGTAAAAACAGGTAACCCAAATTTTGTGTATGAAATTAGCTGCGATCAGTTGTGTGGTAAAGGACATTTTTCTATGCGGGGAGTTGTTACCGTGGAAAATGAAGCAGAGTATGATAAATGGCTGGCGCAACAGAAACCTGAATATTTTGCACTATTTCCTGACAAAGACCCGGACAAAGCTAACCAGGTAAAAGACAGTATTACAACAATTAAACAAATTGCACAGGCCATGCCTGCAAAATAATTTAATCACATTAGGATTAAAAAAATTAAGATTATGAACACCGAAATTGCATCACCAGAAGGTATACTTACCACCCATGAAGTGCATCATGAACATGAGCACCATCAAAGTTTTATTGAGAAATATGTCTTTAGCCAGGACCATAAAACCATTGCCAAACAATTTTTAGTGACGGGTATTATCTGGGCAATCATTGGCGGTTTATTTTCTGTTATTTTCCGGTTACAATTAGGATACCCTGAAGCCACATTCCCTTTCCTGGAAGATTTTTTAGGCCATTGGGCAAAGGGCGGCAAGCTTCAACCAGAATTCTATTATGCACTGGTAACAATGCATGGAACGGTATTGGTATTTTTTGTTCTCACTGCCGGGTTAAGCGGAACTTTTGCAAACTTTTTAATTCCCCTGCAGATTGGTGCCAGGGATATGGCTTCTCCACTTTTAAATATGATGAGCTACTGGTTCTTCTTTTCTGCCTCCGTTGTTATGGTCTCTTCTTTATTTGTACAAACCGGTCCGGCAAGCGGAGGTTGGACAGTTTATCCACCTTTAAGTGCCTTGGGGGATGCTTCTATGGGAAGTAAAATAGGCATGGATCTCTGGCTGGTGGCCATGGCATTATTTATTATCTCTTCTTTATTAGGCGGTTTAAATTATATAACTACAATTCTTAACATGCGCACAAAAGGCATGAGTATGACCAGGATGCCTTTGACCATCTGGTCACTGTTCTTTACTGCAGTTCTTGGTGTGCTTTCTTTTCCGGTTTTATTATCAGGCGCTATTTTACTATTATTCGATAGAAACCTCGGTACCAGTTTCTTTTTAAGTGATATTGTTGTAGCTGGTAAAATTCTGCCGAATGAAGGAGGCAGCGCTATATTATTTCAGCACCTATTCTGGTTTCTTGGTCACCCTGAAGTATATATTATACTGCTCCCATCTATGGGCATGGCATCGGAAATTTTATCAGTGAATAGTCGTAAGCCCATATTTGGATATATGGCTATGGTTGCATCACTGTTTGCTATTACAATCCTGGCATTTTTAGTTTGGGCGCATCATATGTTTGTGACTGGCCTTAATCCTTTCCTGGGCTCAATCTTTGTTTTGCTCACGTTACTAATTGCAGTGCCTTCAGCCATAAAAGTTTTTAACTGGCTTACAACTCTATGGAAAGGTAATATCAGGTTTACGCCGGGAATGCTCTTTGCCATTGGTTTTGTGAGTTTATTCATAAGCGGTGGACTTACCGGAATTTTCCTGGGGAACTCCGCTTTAGATATTCACCTGCATGATACATATTTTGTAGTTGCACATTTTCATATTGTAATGGGTGTCGCCTCTTTCTTTGGTATGTTTGCCGGTGTATATCATTGGTACCCAAAGATGTTTGGTACTTACTTAAATTCTACCTTGTCTTACATTCATTTCTGGATTACCATTGCCGGAGCTTATCTTATTTTCTGGCCCATGCACTACGAAGGTCTTGCGGGTATGCCCCGGCGTTATTATGATTTTTCCAACTGGGAATCATTTAAAATGTTTGGCGGGCTAAATGAGTTTATCAGCGTTGTAGCAATGATTGTGTTTGCGGCACAATTACTTTTTGTTGGTAATTTCTTTTACAGCATATGGAAGGGAAGAAAAGTTACTTCATTAAACCCATGGGAATCAAATACCCTGGAGTGGACAACTCCTCTTCGCCCGGGGCATGGCAACTGGGTTGGGGAAATACCGGAAGTGCACCGCTGGCCTTATGATTATTCAAAAGACGGAAAAGGTTTTATACCACAGGATGTTCCGGTTGGGGAAGATGAGACGCAGCATTAATTAATTGTTTGATAATAGATATTGCAGTGTTCAATTGTATGGATAAAGCAGAAAGCGACCTGATGAGATTGACTCTTAACCTTTGACAATTGAGATTTCAAATGCAGGAGAATACAACCATATCCAATTCAACCTCGTTTGCATTGGCCAGTAAAGTGAAAGATTATTTTCTTTTAATCAAATTCACGCTGAGTTTTATGGTGGTGTTCAGTACCGTAGTAAGTTACCTGCTTGCACCAAATATAAATTTCGACTTACTACAAGTTCTTTTACTTTTTACAGGAGGAATGTTGGTAACCGGCTCGGCAAATGCAATTAACCAGATTCTGGAAAAAGATACAGATGCCCTGATGAAACGTACGGCCAAAAGGCCAATTGCCAGCGGCAGGATGAGTACAACAGAAGGGTGGATATTTGTAATAATTTCCGGGGTATTGGGTTGCATTATAATGTACAGTTTTAGTGTAGAAGCCGCCTGGCTTAGCATGCTGAGTTTAATTTTATATGGCTTCGTTTATACGCCATTAAAAAAAGTGAATTCCATTGCAGTGCTGGTAGGTGCAGTACCAGGGGCTTTACCTTGTTTAATTGGGTGGGTTGCCAGTTTCAGTGAAGGCCAGGCAAACTATTGGACGGGTGGATGGATATTATTTGCAATACAGTTCCTTTGGCAGTTTCCCCATTTTTGGGCTATTGCCTGGGTAGCACATAAAGATTACAGTGCAGCAGGGTTTAAATTATTGCCAAGTGATAAAGGGCCAACAAAATTCACCGCCTTGCAGGCCATCATGTATAGTGCCATGATGATACCGATAGGTTTGCTGCCATACACTTATCATATAAGCGGTATCGTTAGTATGTGGATTGTATTAGGCTGTAATTTGTTTATGGTATATGTGAGTGTGATGCTGTTTAGAAAAATGGATATTCCGGCCGCAAAAAAGGTAATGTTCAGTTCTTATTTTTACCTGATGATTGTATTTTTAAGTTTATATGCGGATAAAATAAGGTAGGCAATAACTGATCATAAAAAAGGAAGCCAAAGCTATAGGGACAAAATTGATAGCAGAAAATAAAAGGGAGTAAACCGGGACATCGAAATATTATTTCAAAAAATAATTAAATACTTATAAGAGAGCAGTAGAATGAATACAGTGATGCTGGATAATAGAAGAAATAAAATTCATCCCCACAAATTTACTTTGTGGGTAGGGATTGGAAGCATCTTAATGATGTTTGCAGGGCTTACGAGTGCGTATATAGTAAAAAGAAATCAGGCAAACTGGGTAACATTTAATTTGCCGGTTGCATTCTGGTATAGCACAGCAGTAATAATAGCCAGCAGCTTTACTTTGTGGATGTCTTTAAAAGCATTTAAAGACAGGGCGATGGCAAGGTATAGAAGTTTGGTGGCAGTAACGTTGGCGCTGGGAATATTTTTTATATTGCTGCAAGTATTGGGCTTCAGCCAACTTTGGCAAAAAGGCATTACGTTGCAAGCCAATGTTTCATATTCTTTTTTGTATGTTATCGTCGGGCTGCATGCAGCGCATGTTATAGGTGGAGTAGTGGCATTAATAATTATGTCATTAAAAGCCTTCAGTACAAAGATCAGAAGTTATAGCCAGGTGCCGGTAGAGCTGGTCAGCACCTATTGGCATTTTGTAGATATTCTGTGGATTTACCTCTTGGTATTTTTATTGATGATCAGGTAAATAAATTATGGTTGGGAAAACTAAATGAAAGAGGGTAGGGTTTATGGGGGTATTTATCCAAACAGCAACCCAAGGGTATAAAATTATTAGTTATTAGATTTAAAAATTATGTCAACTACAGCAATTACTGCAGGAACAAAATGGTGGAACGGGGGAAGAAGCCCGTTCAATGCCAGCTATGGTAAAGTGATGATGTGGTATTTTTTAATGAGTGATGCTTTTACCTTCGGCGCATTCCTTATAAGTTATGGCACCATACGCTTTAGCGTAAACCACTGGGCAGATCCTAACCATGTGTTTAATGCTTTTCCATTTGCAGGGCATGCAAACCTGCCCCTGGCATTTGTAAGCCTTATGACATTTATCCTCATTTTCAGTTCGGTAACAATGGTACTGGCGGTACATGAAGGGCATAACATGAACCGCAAGGGAGTAGAAAAATATATGATTCTCACAATTTTTGGTGGGCTGGCCTTTTTAAGTTGCCAGGCCTGGGAATGGACGCATTTGCTGACCGGGGAACATATCGCTTTGCTAAATGATGGCACTTTAGGCGCTTTACCCACTACAGTAAAAGCCAACCCATGGGGGGCAGATCTCCCACATGAAGCTATGCTGGCTGCTCTGCAAAAAACACCTCACGATCAGTTAGTCACAATTGCTTCTACGTTTCATCATCCGGGGGAAAATGCTGTTCACAATGTATCCGCTTTATCCAATCCTGAGTTAATAAGCCAGATTACTTCATCAGGTTTACATGCAACGCAGAGCGGCCCGATTGCCTTTGGTGGCTACTTTTTTGGTATAACTGGTTTTCACGGCTTTCACGTTTTCAGTGGCGTGGTTATTAATATTATCATGTACATTAAAACAAAACTTGGGCATTTTGATCAGCGTGGCCATTATGAAATGATAGAGAAGGCCGGGCTTTACTGGCATTTTGTGGACCTTGTCTGGGTATTTGTATTCCTTTGTTTTTACCTGATATAATTTGTATTAAATTTTAAAAGAGAAAATAATTTATGAGTCAGCATACCATTTCACCTGAAATTAGTTTTGCTCCTGAGCACGTGGAAGGAACTAAACACATCTGGAAAACTTTTTGGTTATTATCTGCCCTCACGGTTGTAGAATTAGCAATAGGGCTACTTATTTATAATATTCATAAAGGTGAAAATCCTAACGCTACATTAGTTTTAGGGTTCAAAGGCATGGTGTGTATCCTTACCCTGGCAAAGGCATATTATATCGTGTCGGTTTTTATGCACCTGGGAGATGAAGTGAGAAATATGATCATGACAATTGTTGTTCCACTGATGTTATTCGTGTGGTTTATCATTGCATTTTTATTAGATGGTAACAGCTGGAAAAACCTTCGTAATACAGATGCCGGCAGCAAGCCGGATACTCATTTGCAGGTAGCGCCGGCAGCAAAGGAAAAGGGCCAGAAAGATTAAACAATTATTTTTAAAATAGCCTGACCATCGCTGTCCCTTTTGGTGGCGATGGTTTTTTTGTATCGTAATGGGCACTAATAAAATAAATTGCATGGCTTCGTCATAGCTGAGCCCGGTAATATAAATCCACCAATTATTTTGAATAAAAAATCTGCTCTCTCTTTATTGCTTGCCATCCTGTTGCCACTTACGGGCTATTGGTTAGTAAAGTATTACAGTAAAGATGCGGTACACATGCCGGCGCATTATTTTTTTGATAGCGTAGCCGTAAAAGAAAAAAGCGGTAAAACCACGACAGACACTTTATGGCATAAAGTAAACAACCTTTCTTTTACTAACCAGCTTGGGCAAAAAGTTTCACTGGATGATCTGCATGGTAAAATACTGGTGATAGATTTTTTCTTTACCCACTGTCCCACTATTTGCCCCGGTATGGCCAGAAGTATGAAAAAACTACAGGATTCATTTGTAAAAAATGACAGCATAGTGCAGTTTCTTTCTATAAGTATAGACCCGGAGCATGACAGCGTACAGCAGCTCAGAAAATTTGCCGACCGCTTTAATGCAAACCATGATACCTGGTGGTTTGTGACAGGAAATAAAGAAGAGATTTACCATTTTGCTTTACAGGAAATAAAAGCCAATGTTGCAGACATTAATGTGGATACCGCTTTTATCCATACAGAAAATTTCTTTTTACTGGATACTAACCGCATAATCCGGGGCTGGTATAACGGATTTGATACTTTAAAACAGGCAGAATTGGCCCGGGCAATTCCTACACTTATGCTGGAGAGAGATAAAAAAAGCCCCTCTATTCTCCGGGATTTTATTCCCATTCTCCCCATTATTTTTATCGGTATTGGAATAGTAATAATAGTAATGGGCTTTATAAATAAAAAAAGATTAAAATGAATGGTAACATTACGTTAGCGCCTTCTTTGCAAAAGAATGACGGTAGAGCCCGGGTATTAATTTTCTCAATCTCAATTATTGTTTTTACTGCAGTTGTAGTATTAAGCCGGGTAAAATTATTATTGAAACTTCCTTTTAATCCCCATGTATTTGCAACATTTAATGCGGTGGTTAATTCTATTGTTGCTCTTCTTTTACTCGGGGGACTTTGGGCTGTAAGGCAGCAAAAATATTTGCGTCATAAAAGAATAATGCTTGCAGCCATTGTGCTTTCCGTTTTTTTTCTTTTAAGCTATATTGCTCACCACCTGCTTGCAGGAGAAACTAAATTCGGAGATATAAATCATGATGGTATTTTAAGTGATGAAGAAAAATTACAGGCAGGCAGCGTACGGGTAATATATTATATTTTGTTGCTTACACATATTCCTCTAGCTGCTATTATCCTGCCTTTTATTTTATTTACTGCTTATCGCTCTCTTACCGGTGAATACGGTAAGCATAAAAAACTTGCCCGTATAACCTGGCCGATCTGGTTTTATGTTGCCGTGAGTGGTGTAGTGGTTTATTTAATGATAGAACCTTACTATACCTAAGGCCACAGATTATTTTCTGTGGCAATACTATTTTATATACGATTTTAACTACTTAAACAGGCTCTACCACAATTTTGCTTTTACTTAAATGACTGATAAATACATTGAGTTTATCTCCGGGTTTCAGATGGGCTAACGCTGCTGCCTTAGTTTCATTTTTATCCAAAGGAATTTTTGCATGTATTTTATCTCCAAGCACATTAAGGTAAATGCCATGGGTTTTTACCTCATACACTTTAGCTTCTATCGGGGTTTTATTTTTAAAATATTTTACAGCGGTATTGAATTCGGGAATATACACGTTGTTAAACAGGGAGGCAATTATCTTGTCTTTTTTATCAATGTTTTGTAGGGAAAAAGTTACCTGTTCATTCAGCTCATCTTCGGTAGGAATAATTTGCCAGGGAGAAAAGGGTACCGGAAAAAAAAGATAGCTTTCAATTTCCTTCACAAAATATCTATCATCAACATTCTTTAAATAGCCGATAAATTTATTGTCCTCTTTGCTTTTATTGAGCAAAACATCCAACGCATTATTATATTGGAACTGTACATTTGTTGCCACCATTTTATCTCCCCTCTCAGCAATTTTTATTTTAAAAATTACGACATCACCAACCAGGAAATGATGTGTTTTTTTTATAAGTTTTTTTTTCTTTAAGTCCTTCTGCACTTGTTCATCAATACTTGCATTAACTGTTTTTTTCTTCCCGTTTTGTAAGTATTCCATAATGGCATACTTTTTTTCGTGGTTAATAAAAGTTACTTTGCCTTGTATTATTGAATCGCTCATGCTTAAACTTTTTAATCTTCTTCCCAACATTTGATTTTGCGGGCGCTTATAATTTTAGCGCTACTGAAGGGTCCCAGAATTTTTCTTTAAAATCTACCACGATTTCATCTTTAACGGAAACGCCCTCTTTTTTTAATAATTCCTCCATTAATGTTGGGGTGCCAAAATGATTTTTGCCGCTCAGCATTCCATTGCGGTTCACCACCCGTTGTGCGGGCACTTTTGGCTTTACTGAGTGTGCTCCATTCATCGCCCACCCTACCATGCGGGCAGATAATTTAGTACCTAAATAAGTTGCGATCGCCCCATAAGAAGTTACCCTGCCTTTGGGAATTTGGCGTACTACATCATATACATCCTGGAAAAAACTATACTCTTTTAGCACCGTTTTTATTGGTGCTTTTGTTACATTCTTTTGTTTAATTGCCCTTGTTGTCATAGCCTGGTAAAGATAATAATTCGCTGCGTTTTGGTTCAGGTACTGATTCATATTGGTAAGGGCAATGCTTGCACCCGTTACCACAACAAAACCCTTTATTTATGTGAAACTTTTCGGTAAGCACAATATAGCCCTCTGCATTATAATAAAAGTCTTCACCTTCCACCAGGGTTGCCATGCGTTGTTACTGATTTTCAGTTTGTTTAAGTTCCTCCTGTAGCACGTCATCTAAAAATGGAAGACTGGCCGGGGGTAGCGTAAATTGTAAATAATAGATGGTATTACTTCGGGCAATATCAAGTCCCTCATAATGTGTCCTTATTTTTAATTCGGGCATATTGCTTTTTGTATACACATCATTACAATCGGTAAAAAGTTTTAGCTTATACAAATTAATTACTCTTTTGGTAAAATGATACAAATCAGGAGAATCAGTTTTTAAATTAATGCGGCCCTCCTTCTTTAATATTTGTTGGTATAGCCTTAAAAACCTGGGATGTGTCAACCTTTTTTTTGATTTTGAAGTTCTCAAATGTGGATCAGGAAACGTAATCCATATTTCATCTACTTCTTCTTCAGCAAAATAATCTGGCAGCATTTCAATTTGTGTTCTTAAAAAAGCTGCATTCAGTAGTGTGGCATCTAAAGCTTTTTTTGCCCCCAGGTACATGCGATTGCCTTTTATATCAATACCAATAAAATTCTTATCCGGGTGCATGGCCGCCAGGCCTACGGTATATTCCCCACGGCCACAGGCCAACTCTAAAATAACAGGGAGATTGTTGTTAAAATAATTTTGCCATTGCCCCGGCATATTTTCGGGATACTCCAATACGTTTGTAAATTCTTTTATCTGTGCAAAGCGTAATAATTTTTTTTGTGCCATCAGAAGGCAAAGATAATTGATGCCCCTTGGAGATATTTTTTTCAGAAAATAAAAATCCCGCTCATTTCTGAACGGGCATTTTTAAGGGCTGTGGGGGAAGGGTTAGTGTGGGATTAGTAACATCTCTTTCTATTTTGTTCAGTTGACTGTATTCTAAATCCGCATTCAATGCGAATTGCCGAATAGCAAATACTTTCTCTTTTCCCAGCTTTCGCAAATGCTAGCCTAAAGCTTTACAATATTTCTGAGTGTAACATCCATCTAGAGTCAGCTCACCATCGCTGTGATTTGCATTCAATTTTAGATCGGTCGATCTTTGAAAACAACATAATTTTGTTTAATCCTCTTTAACTTCTGGTTCCAGGTGATAGAAGTTAAGTAAACAATATCTCATCATTTAAGTATATTAAATATTTTGTCAACAGACACTTTTACAGATACTCTGCTGGTGTCTATAATTAATTCCGGATTTTTAGGAGGAAAATAAGCAGCTGAAATACCTGTAAAATCTTTGATCTCTCCTTTTAAAGCCTTGGCATAAAGTCCCTTGGTATCTTTTTCATACACACTTTAATGTCGGTTGATATATACACTTCCTTAAAATTTTTACATAGACCCCTAATTGTATTTCTTGTGTCTTCATAAGGAGATATCAAAGCTACGATCACAAAATTTCCCTGAGCTTGCAGCAAAGAAGCCATAAAACCAACATTTAGGTTATGGTTTTTCCTCGACCGCTCATCAAAACCGGTTTGTTTGATAACATTTCTTATTTCGTCGCCATCGAGCATCGCCGGAACGTTTCCCTTTTGCTGAAATTTTTTCAATAATTCTTTTGCAGTAGTTGTTTTCCCGGAGCCGCTTAATCCGGTCAGAAAAATGACAGCCGGCGTTGCATTAAAGCCGGCCAGTTTTATCCAGAGAATTTCAAACAAATAATATGAAAATATTTTTAAGATCGAGTCTAGTAGACCTATTGATAGTGAGACCAGAAAATTCTAGGTAAGGACAAAGGAAATAATAAATGTGATTAAAGAGGAATAGACCCTGT
>JBDSDN010000087.1:0-9775 GCA_039920545.1 Ferruginibacter sp.
TTGCCAAAGGCATTTACACTTTGTTTGACCAAATTTTTACGTTGATTTTCATCTGTGATATCGCATACAAACGACGCCACATTATTGGGCGCAATAGTTTGGATCTCGGCTTTGGTGGCGGCCAATGCCGCGGCATCAGTGCCACAAATAATAACTTTTGCACCTTCTTTTGCCAGTTCTATCGCTACAGCTTTACCCAATCCTTTGCTTGATGCCAGGATGAGCGCAACCTTATTTTGTATTCCTAAATCCATGGTTAAAAGATTTTCATTTGTGATCTTCTTTCATATGTACAAGTAATAAAAAAAATTGTATTATAGCTTTGTCAGAACAGAGAAACGGCCAGGTGAAGCATCCTTACCGCATACAATTGAGTAGCATCAAGGCTGTTTAAGATTTAAATTTAAGTTCATTTTTTGTGTTATTCAACAAATCAATTCACCCCTTGCCCCACCTGAGTAAATTATTTTCTTAAATAATTATCCGAGCCATCAATCCAATCTTGCCTAGGTGGTGCAAATGTATCCGTTTCTATAACCCGGCCAATCATCAAGGCTTTGTGCCGGCGATGCCCGGCAATAATAATTGCATCACCCGGCAATAAGTCAATGGATTCCTCTTCATTATCATCAAACCAAAACCGAAGCACACCTTCAATAACTTCGGTAATCTGTTCATTTTCGTGAGCATGCCAGGGTACCGTAAATCCATCTTCAAATTCCATTTTAGCAATCATCAGTTTTTCTCCATGAATGAATTGCCTTCTCATTTTCGGGTTCACCTGTTCTACTTTAATATTTTTCCAATTAATTTTTTGCATAACCTTTTTATTTTTAGTTGATTTAAGAATTAACTTCTACCGGCACCAGCCAGTTACGTTTATCTTCAATGGTTCCTGCTCTAAGCCCGTTTATTTCATTGTAAAGCATATTACTTATTTTATCCTTTTCTTCTGTGGGCAAAACCATATGTACATTTCCATGGGTGATTTCTGAAATATGTGAAACTACTGCCGCCGTGCCCGACCCAAAGGCTTCTTTTAAATTTCCTTTTTCAAAGGCTTCCAAAATTTCATCAATGTAAATATCCCTGACCTCTACTTTTATATTTTTTTCTTTCAAAATATCGATAAAATAAGTCCGGGTAGTTCCTTTTAAAACCGCACCCGAAAGGTTTGGTGTTATCACTGTATCGCCGATTACAAAAAACAAATTCATCATACCTGCCTCCTGAATTTTTTTAAACTCAGGGCTTTCAAGCCATATGATTTGATCGTATCCTTTGTTTTTTGCCAGTTGAGCAGCCAATAAAGAACCTGCATAGTTGCCACCTGTTTTAGCTTCCCCTGTGCCGCCTGGGACTGCCCTTATCAGCGTTTGTTCTGTTATTAATTTTATAGGTTTTGTGAAGTAGGGTTGAACCGGGCCCGTATAAATGTAGAAAGTATATGTATCCGAAGGGGAAACTCCTAACGAACTTTCTGTTGCAATCATAGTAGGGCGCAGGTACAAAGCACTTCCTGCTTCTTTCGGAATCCAGTTTATTTCCAGGTTGGTTATCGCTTTTAAGGCTTGTAAAAAAATACCGGGTGGCACTGCAGGCATACACATACGCTGTGCCGAAAGATTGAAACGTTCTATATTTAAATCCGGCCGCAATAATTTTGGAACCCCATCTGTTCCAATAGTTGCCTTCATACCTTCAAAAATACATTGACAATATTGTAAGGCTTTCGACTGGGGATCAACAACAATACCCTGGTACGGTATGATCCTGAAATTTCCCCATTGTCCATCAACATATTCCATCATAAACATGTGGTCGGAGGTATGCTTTCCGAAAGGGATATTATTAAAGTCTATGTCTTTAAGTTTTGAATTTCCGGTTTTTGTAATTTTAATAGTCATGAACACATTTTGATCAAAAATTATTTTAGAGAATAGTTTTTAAATTCAACTATTACTTATCAACGATTCTATAGCTTTTACGGGTTACTTCCTCTGAAAACCTTAATGTTGAAGATAAGAATAGAAAGTTTAATAGCAATTACTTTCACATGTGCTGGTGCTTTAAAAGAATGAAGAAACACAACGAGCGGCGGAAATCTTCATGTCATGATAAATCGTTTATCAATAAATCTATGAGCATTTTAAAACTTATCATTACAGCAACAATTCTATTTTTCATGGCGGGGTGTGCAAGTATGAAGCCTGTTGCATTTGAAAAAAGTGATATTAAACTGCAACCTTTTAAGTTTTTTGTAGGGCATGCCCGTTCGTATGGTGTGATTGAAAACCCCGGCGGTAAACCAAAAGCCCTTATTACCACTGAAACGGTGGGCATTATTAAAGACGGCGTGCTTAACATTGAGCAGGACCTTTATCCCGAAGGGGGGAAGATAAATCATCGGTTTTGGAAACTGCAGCAGATAGATGAGCACCATTTTGATGCAACTGCAAATGATATCGATGGTACCGCACATGGATTACTTTATGGCAACGAATTCAGCTGGTGTTTCAGGCTGAAGTTTACAGAGAGAAAATTTATAAAGCATGTGCGCATGTCGCAGACTATGTACCTGATGCCGGATGGACAGGCAATGATCTTTCGCAGTATCATCCGCAAATTTGGCTTCGTAGTGGCGCAGATTACAGAGGAGTTCAGGAAGTATTAAATCAAGTTTGCTATTCCTGGATTAAAGAGAAACTGAACTTATTTATTATTAATGATGAAAGTAACCTGTTGCGTTTTAAATGAATTTACTCTTCTACCATTATTAATGGCTGGTGTCCATTTAGGGCCAGCTTTAATAATCCTCATCGCTTCATTTTCCATTCCATAACCAAACTTTGTTAATGAGGTCACATCTGTTATTATTCCAGAATAAGATACAATAAATCTTACCGTGATTTGGTATGTTCCGTCAGGAGCACCATATGGTTTTAATAAGGCCATATTTAAATTTTTTTCAAGAAATTTTTGCCAGCTCAGAACACCGCCGGGAAATTGTGCTTCTTCATCAACCCTTACGTAAATTTTATTTAGGTCATCTGTAGGGTTTTCGGTAGGATGTACGACCGTCTGCGAAACTGATAAGAGAGAAATCATCATAAAAACCATGGTAAATAATTTTCCTTTACTTTTCATAAATGCAATGTATTGGGGTCAACAAAAAAAATATTTTGGTTATGACTAATTATATTTTTCAAAGATGCAGGTGCTGACAATTTCCACACATACTTTCACGAATACTCTTTTTCCTGCTATTTCGGCTGCTATTTTATTTATTTTTTATTGCATTATTCTATAGTAAACAGAAATGGGCATGTAGTTGCACAGCCTGGAGAAGTAGCAGCTGATATTATAATATTTAAAATCACTGATCGATGAGTGGTTCTGTCATAAAAACCTGGCATGTCCTTCGCTTGTTCATCCAGCTCTAAAAACCGCTGACCGATAAAATATTTCAATGCAGGCAACAGTTTGTTTAATGTATTTTATAATGGGATAATCAATTAATAGTTTTTCTTTTTACCATAAAACAATATTGCCGAAATTTGACATAAATAACAGCAACCACATGAATCAAAACAAAGCTTTCGTACTTTTCCTATTTTCTTTTTTAGGGTTTTCTAAAACTGAAGCCCAAACTGAAAACCGCTGGCAGCAAAGTGTGAATTATACCATGAGTATAGATGTAAATGTCGTTAACAACCGCTTTACAGGTAAACAGCGGTTAGCATACTCTAACAACTCTACTGATAAATTAGCCCGGGTATTTTATCATTTATACTGGAATGCTTTTCAACCCAACAGCAGTATGGATACCCGGAGTCGTGAGTTGGGGAAAATTCTTGTTAACGGGCGCCAGGATTGGGATAGCAGGGTAAAGGACCGGATATTGAATCTGAAACCGGAAGAAATAGGGTATCAAAAAATTATTTCTTTAAAAATGAATGGGATACCTCAGCCATTTAAATACCACGAAACCATTTTGGAAGTTAATCT
This sequence comes from Ferruginibacter sp., assembly GCA_039920545.1. Lineage (GTDB taxonomy): Bacteria > Bacteroidota > Bacteroidia > Chitinophagales > Chitinophagaceae > Ferruginibacter. The sequence continues at coordinate 4,009 of JBDSDN010000087.1, forward strand.
TACGAAACCGATTCTTCCCAAAACCACGGTTCTGTTTGAAATGGAATTTGAAGCCCAGGTACCTTTGCAGGTGCGCCGGAGCGGACGTGATAACCCCGGTACCGGCGTTCGGTATAGTATGAGCCAATGGTACCCTAAAATGTGTGAATATGATTATGAAGGTTGGCACCCGACACCTTATGTTGCCAGGGAGTTTTATGGCGTTTGGGGAAATTATGATGTGAATATAAATATTGATAAAAATTATAAACTGGCAGGTACCGGTGTAATAGTGAATGCAAAAGACATCGGTTGGGGATATGATATGCCCGGAACTGAATTAAAACAAACGACTGCGGCTAAACGCAGTTGGCACTTTACGGGAAATAACATCCATGATTTTGTATGGGCTGCCGATCCTGATTATAAGCACCTGGTAAGAAAGATGCCCAATGCCGGCACAACCCTCCACGTTGTTTATCATGATAAACCTAATGATGCAACAAATGATTCTGCCTGGGAAAAAGTAGCCAACGCTGCTGTAATCGCTTTACCATTTATGGAAGCGCATTTTGGGAAATACCCTTACCCTCAATATTCATTTATACACGGGGGTGATGGTGGCATGGAATACCCGATGGCAACGCTTTTGAGTGGTCCGTCCTTAGGCACTGCTTTTCATGAGTGGATGCATAGCTGGTACCAGATGATGCTCGGCACAAATGAAAGCATGTATCCGTGGATGGATGAGGGTTTTACAAGTTTTGCAGAAGACCTGGTATCAAAATATTACAATAAGCGGTCTTCAATAGAAGCCTATCGAGATGCTCTTAAAAGCCGGCCAGAGGATAGTGGCCTGAAGGAATTGATACTAGCATTACCTGAAGATCATGCGGGGGCTTATGATAGTTATTTCCGGGTGGTGAAAAGCGGCCTCGAAGAACCACTTACAACACACAGCGATCATTATAATACTCATTTTGCCTATGGTGTTGCCGCTTATTCAAAAGGTGAGGTTTTTATGGAACAGTTGGGTTACATAGTTGGAGCTTCAGTAAGGGATAAAATATTATTGGAATATTATACCCGATGGAAATTTAAACATCCTAATGCCAGTGACTTTTTTAAAGTGGCCGAAGATGTAAGTAATATAAAGTTAGACTGGTATAAAGAATATTGGATAAATACTACAAAAACTATTGATTACGGAATCGATAGTTTATGGGAAAACAATGGCATTTCTAAAATCAGGCTGAAAAGAATCGGGCAGCTACCAATGCCCATAGATTTGCGACTTACTTTTAAAGATGGCCATACTGAAACGCATTACCTGCCGCTTAATTTAATGTTTGGCGCAAAATTAAATGAGACTACTACCGGAAAATTTATCCTGCATGATGAATGGAGGTGGACGCATCCCTTGTACGAAGTAGAAGTTAAAGGAAGATTAAGTGACATAAAAACTGTAGAAATAGACCCTTCAAAAAGAATGGCAGATATAGACCGGAAAAATAATTTATTGGAATTAAACTGGTAATAGAGGAAAGGGATTTTTAATAACTTCTGAACAATTTTTTTAGCATAAGTTATAATTTAAAATTATTTAGAAAGTAATTACCCATATAAAAAATTGAATGTAATGCTCGGGGTAAATTATCACTTACATCTTACTTTATTGGTTGGTATAAAAGGTATTTATGTAAAAAATATTCTTCCGGGAAAATTTTATCAATTTCCCAAATAAAGGGCTTACATCCGCTTTCGTAAATTTCTTTTGCCAGGTCACCTCCTTTCAGGCAAATTAAGCCATTAGGATTATCAATACCAGCGGCAGTCTTATTTTTTTTAATGAGTGGTTTGCTCCACCGCCATAAATCCTGGAGGGGAGCAACCGCCCGGGAGATAATTACATCGAACTGCTTATTCTTTATATCTTCTGCCCTGGTGTGTTGCGTCGTAATGTTTGTAAGTCCGAGAGAAGCAGCAATTTCATTTACAACCGTTAGCTTTTTATTAATACTATCTACCAGGTGAAATTGTGTTTCGGGAAAAAAAAATTGCCAGGGGTATTCCGGGGAAACCCCCGCCAGCACCAAGATCCATTACCTGCAATCCTTTTTTAAATTCAAATTTTGTTGCAATCACGAGTGAATGAAGGACATGGTGGGTGTAAAAATTATTTATATCTTTTCTACTGATAACATTTATTTTTTCATTCCATTCCTCATAAAGCCTTTTCAAGTCAGCAAATTTTTTAAATTGAACGGGCGTAAAATCAGTAAAATATTTATTTAAAATTTCCATTTGTAAATTTATTTCCAGGTTTGCTTTGGTTTTTTTAATAATGCCGGCGCAAAGATGATATAGTAAAAAAACATCCAGATATCAAAAAGTATGAAAAAAGGAAGTAAATCTTTTTCATCTAATTTTTCCATTGTCTGGGCATACACAAATGTTTGTACCACGAGTTTTACTGCGTAAATGATGAGGGAATATTGCCAATTAAAAAAAATGCAACCTGCAATAAGCAAAGGGTAAAATATAAACTGGGAGAAGGCATATAAAGCCAATAAAAATTTGTGGAGTGGTTTGTAAAATTTCGAGGTGGTATAATGCCTTTTTTTTTGTTCTACCCATTGCTGCCAGGTAACTGCCGGATTACTTAGCGTAAAACTTTCTTTTGAAATATTAATTTTAGTATTTCTTTTTGTTGCGGCATTGTTTATAAATAAATCATCATCACCCCCTGGTATGTGATTGTGTGCAGAAAAACCTTTGTTACGAAAAAAAACCGATTTTTTATACGAGAGGTTTCTGCCCACACCCATGTAAGTCTGGCCGGCGAGGGAATAGCTCAGGTATTGTAATGCCGAGTGAAAAGTTTCCCAACGAATTAATTTATTGAGCAGGCCTTTCTTTTTGTGAAAAGCTCCATAGCCTAAAACGATCTCAGTATGGTCATTGTAGGTATTTTGCATGTGTTCAATCCAGTTTTCGCTGGCGGGAACGCAGTCTGCATCAGTAAGTAAAACGATCTCATGCTTTGCAGATTTTATCCCAATACTCAGGGGAAATTTTTTGCCTGGTATCATCTTGGCTTCCTGTGAAAGTTCTACAACCTGCAGTTGCTTGAACGATCTTTTAAATTCTTCTAAAATGTATTTACTTTCATCAAAAGAATTATCGTTTACTACAATTATTTCGTGGGTAGTTTTATATACCTGCACTAATGAGCCCGGTAAATTTTGTGCAAGATTGGCAGCCTCATCCCTGGCACAGATTATAACACTTACAGGGTGGGATTGAGAAATAATTTTATTTTTTTCTTTATAAAATGCCAGCCTGCAGAAAAAAAATAAATGGTAAAAGACCTGTATAAACGTGGCGAGAGAAAGTAGTACAAAAAGCATCAGTTGCCAATGCAGGGACAGCAATTTTGGTAAATCCATGACTGCAAAAATAAGTCTTACACTCCCCAAATCATTCTGCAGCGTTAAGCATTTTTTAAAATTTATCTTTGGCCTTTTAAAAGAACCGGCAAAAAGTAAAAATGGCAGCACTGCAATTTGAAATAAATTCACAGGATATATCTTCTAAAGCAAGAGCAGGAAAAATCACCACCGACCATGGTCAGATAATGACACCGATTTTTATGCCTGTGGGTACAGTAGGGAGCGTAAAAGCCGTGACGCAGCAACAATTAAATACTGAAGTGCAGGCACAGATTATTTTGGGTAATACTTACCATTTATATTTAAGGCCAGGGCTCGAAGTACTGGAGGCTGCAGGCGGGTTGCATAAATTTACGGGGTGGGGAAAGCCTATACTTACAGATAGCGGTGGTTACCAGGTTTTTTCTTTGGCAGGTAATAGAAAAATAAAAGAAGAAGGTGTAATATTTCAATCGCACATTGATGGGAGTACGCATTTATTTACCCCCGAAAATGTTATGGATACACAGCGTATTATTGGTGGGGATATTATTATGGCTTTTGATGAATGCCCACCAGGAGCAAGTGAATTCCAGTACGCCAAAACATCAATGGAACTTACCCACCGTTGGCTGGACAGGTGTTTTAACCAGCTTAATTCGACTACCGGGAAATATGCATATACACAGAATTTATTTCCCATTGTACAAGGTGGCGTTCATCATGAGTTAAGGAAACTCTCCTGCGAATACATAACGGCAAAGGATGCGGCCGGAAATGCAATTGGCGGCCTAAGCGTGGGAGAACCAACTGAAACAATGTACGAGATTTGTGCACTTTGTTGCGACAATTTACCCATAAAAAAGCCCAGGTACCTGATGGGTGTAGGTACGCCCTGGAATATTTTGGAAGCGATAGGCTTGGGCGTAGACATGTTTGACTGTGTTATGCCCACCCGTAATGGTCGCAATGCTATGTTGTTTACGAGTAAGGGTATTATAAATATTGATAACAAAAAATGGGAAAAAGATTTTTCAGTTATAGATGACGGTATAGATTGCTATATGAGTAATTATTACAGTAAGGCTTACCTGCGCCACCTGATGAAAAGTAAAGAATATCTTGGGCTCACTATTGCCAGCGTGCATAATCTTGCTTTTTACATGTGGTTGGTAACCCAGGCCCGCACTCATATTATTGCGGGTTCTTTTAGATCATGGAAAACAGAAATGGTTATTCAATTGCAGCAACGGCTGTAGTGGATAAATCGTATGTGACTGGCACAATAATTTACGAATGATAAAAGTTATATTTACAATTGCTTTCCATCACCACCTGAAAATAAATTGAACATGAAAAAATACCTCTTTGTAATAATCATTTTGGTTCTATCATTTTCTTCCTTTTGTCAAAGTATTCCCGTACAAAATGCGTCTATCCCAAAAGATGCGCCTATAAACGTTACTGTTTCTGATTTTAAAAATAACCTGAAGGCTAATGAAATTATAGTTTTTAAAAGCAGGATAAATGAAAAAGAATACCAGGGGCTTACAGATGATAATGGAAAATTTTCATTGCGCCTGCCGGCAGGTGATAAATATGAAATTTTTATTTTAGGGTTTAAAGATTCCACCAGTTATAATATTTTAGATATCCCTGCTACTACAGGTACAGCATATTATAAAAATCCTTTTAAAGTAGACATTCAATTTTTACCGGCAAAAACCTTCGTGTTAGATGATTGTAATTTTGAAACCGGCAAAGCCACTTTGCAACCGGCGTCTTTTACTGTATTGGATGAATTGGTGGCATACCTGGTGCGGAAGGATGATGAAAAAATTGAATTAGGGGGTCATACAGATAATGTTGGTAGTGCAGCCAGCAACCTGGTACTTTCTTTAGATAGAGCAAATACAGTCCGGGCCTACCTTCTCACCAAAGGCATTGACCCGGATAGGGTTACTGCCAAGGGCTATGGAATGAAAGAACCCCTGGAAGATAACAAGACGGAAGCCGGCCGGGCAAAAAACAGGAGAACAGAAGTAAAAATATTAGAGTAAATTTTTAAGAGAAGAAAACGGTGACTTGATTTTTTTGCGGCAAGTTTTTTTGCCTCCCCATTTTGTATGGTAAAGTTTAAATTTGCAAAAATTAACTGACTTATTTTTTGCAATGTTTTCAAAAACCTGGTTTATTGTTCGGTATTGGCTTTGCTGGATATTATTTTTTGAATTAGCCCGACTTGTATTTTTATTTGTAAATTTTACTGAGGCCAAAAATGCAGGTCTCCACACATCAGTATTTAGCATGTGTTATGGTGCCCTGATGGACTTTTCAATGGCTGCCTATCTCACCAT
>JBDSDN010000088.1:0-28998 GCA_039920545.1 Ferruginibacter sp.
CCTTTAACGGAATTACAATTCATTTATCAGAACATTATGGGGATTGTTCTGCCGGGGCAAGAATTCATATTGAAGACTTCGCCGGATTAAAGGAATATCATGCGCAACTGATTAATAAAAATTATAAATTTATGAGGCCGGGCCTGGGCAGTGCTGGCTATGATAAAAATACATTGTGTATGGAAGTTGTGGATCCTTTTGGCAACCGGCTAACTTTTACAGAAAAAACTAAATCATAAATCTCGCCAATTGAAAAGGCAAGTGAATTAGTAAGATAAATAATACAACTTTGACCTCCCTAACCACTACTTTAATATTGCCCTAGCTCTAAACTTTTGTACATTGTAAAAAAAAATTATGGGATTTGAACAGTACCACGAACCGGCCCAGGAGCTGAGCCAGGAAACAAGAACTTTTGCCAGGATGATTATGTCAGTCATAGAAGAAGCGGAAGCTATTAATTGGTATGAGCAGCGGATAAGTGTAGAAAAAGATAAAGAGGCAAAGGCCATTATGCAAAATGCCCAGAAAGAAGAATTCAAACATTTTGGAATGGACCTGGAATTTTTACTTCGCCAAAAACCTGATTGGCAAAAAACGCTAAAACGAATTCTTTTTAAAGACGGGGATATTGTTGAAAACGGCGAAAAGGCAGAAGATTCTATAGATTAAAAAAGTATTTTAATTTTAAATCATCCCCGGTATTTAACCTGGCAATGGGTGCAGTAATACGTTTTACGTTTTGCTTTTCCCATTATTTCTTTACTAATTTCTGTTGCATCCCGTGGGCATTCTTTTTGCTCATAAACTTCCCAATGTTTTCCAAAAGTACCTGCCTTTTTTTCTTTTAAAAATTGTACTCCATACTTTCTTATTTCTTTAAATAAGATTGTTAGCACCTTGGAGGGTATATTTTTTACCAACGTCATGGGGTGTAATTTAATCCTGAATAACACTTCGTTCCTGATAATGTTTCCTACACCCGTAAAAACAGCCTGGTTCATAAGTGTATCTGCAATGATTTCTTCACCATGTACTTTTAATATTTCCCGTACGTATTTTGTGCTCCATTCGGCACTCATTATATCGGTACGCCAGTCATAAATTTCGTCTAATGGCTTTTCAATTTTCTGTGCCTTCACTACATAAAAATTCAACTCGTCTTTACCAAAACGGAGGTAGAAACTTGCATTTACTTTTTTTCTTTTATTAATCTGCAAAGAGCCAAACAACATAAGGTGAATGCGCACCGTACCATTTGTAAACCGTAGAAGCAGATGCTTTCCCCAGGTTTTAATTTCTAGTAATTTTTTGTTTTTAAGCCAGGCCGTAGGCATATCTGTATAGCCCCCTGCAGCGGTAAGTGTTTTACCTGTGTACGAGGTTAGCTTTTCCTTTAAAATAATCAGTGATGGTCCTTCAGGCATTACTTTATTTTTTTACTAAAATTATTACCTGGTAAATTTTGAAACCTTTTGGGTATTTCATCAATGGTTAATTCAAAATATCAAATAGTCATTCCAAAACTTCAAATAAAAGAAATTGGGTTTGTTCCAGTGAATTAAAATTATTATCAGCGACAAATAATAATGTTTTATGACCATTTGCTAATAAGGGCCCAAAGGTTACTCCTTCTATATTATCAATATAAATGCCCAGACTATCCATGTTCATCAACAGTTTTTTTGTGGCTGCTGTAAAATGAGTTGTCATTTTTAGTGAAGGGATATTTTGTATATCTGAAGCTGAATTTAAATCTGCTATAAATAATTTTATGGTACAGGCTAACCTTCCCGTTGAAAATGATCTTTCCAACACCAGCAATTTATTGTTTCCCAAATAAAGGATATCCGGGACACCATTTACTTTAAAATCAGTAACAGGGGTGGCCGGGTATGCTACCGGTTCTAACCGGTATGCAAATTGTTTAGTGCTTTGTCTGCTGTTGGTATTGAATTTGAAAATTCGGATAAAAGCATTATTTTCTGTAATATCTGCCCTTGGGCCATCCTCATACAAAGGTTCTTCTAAACTTGCGTACAGGGTTTTATAATTATCAGCAAAAGTAATTCCTTCTAATACCCCATTTTGGCGAGGTCCATTTTCAGTAACCCGCATTATTAAATTTTGTGGCAGGGTAAAGCTGTCTATATATTTTCCGGTGGGGGTAATCAGGGTAATGGCCGGGTTTTCCAACACTTGATTTTTTTGGGTTACAATTCTTTCTCCCTCACTGCTCCAGGCTAGTTCCCGTGTTACGGGGTTATATCGCATCGCCTCAGGATCAGGAGTGCGATAAGGATCCTGTTTATTATTGGGATAGACGTTTCCGTTAGGCTGCAACATATTTTGCACTGCCGTAATTTGCACAGTGTCTATTCCTTGTTGTGTAAATAATATCCGGGCGGTATAAAACCTGGCAGGGTTCATTGCACTCCGGTCATCACATACCAGGTAATACTGATTATTTGTTGCATCATAATCAATACCAGACAAACCCCCAACGACAGTATTATTGTATTTAAAATTAAAAGGGACTATATATTGCCCTAAAAATTTGATACTGCTTATACTTGCCAATGGCACGGTAGTACTAGCTTTCTTTAAGCTGCTACAGGAAATACAGCTACCCAGAATTATAAAAAATAATAATTTGGTAATAATATTCATAAAAGCGTGATAAGCCATTCAAATAAGTAAATTAATGATTTATATTCAACTAATGCGGCAGGATCTTTAAATGTTTTTTTAGTAATTCATACATTGCTGCTGTATCTCCCGTAATTTCAACTTATGAAAAAAACTTTCCTGATTGGCATGGCCATTTTATTTATTTCTTCAGCCAATGGTCAAGCAAAAATAAATATAGATTCGGCCTCAAAACATTTTGGCGAAAAAGTAACTATTTGCTCAAAAGTTTACGGTGTAAAATTTATTGAATCTTCTAAAATGACTTTTATTGATTTAGGTGCAAAATATCCAGACAGTAAATTAACTCTTGTTATTCCGGGCAAAGACAAGAGTAATTTTAAAGAGGCACCAGAAACAGTTTATGCCGGTAAAAATATCTGCGTTACGGGTACGGTAATAAATTTTAAAGGAAAAACAGAAATTGTGGTTTCCAGCCCCGATGCCATTACCATAGAATGAGAAAATTAAGAATACCCTGGTATATTAAATTGATTGTTATTTCTTTTTCTGACCACGGGTGAGTGGTTTTCCATATTTTTTCATCATCCGGTCTTTACGTCGTACTACAAGATTCACTTTACTGTTTTTTGCTGATTTTGGATGAAAAGCAGGCCCGACGGCTTCCTTCTTCGGCAACTTTACCTGTATTTCTTTCATGTACACTTTTGGCATTTCATCTTCAGTGAGCATTTCAGAAATTTCCAGGTGAGCCGGTAAAGGCAGTATGGGAATGTTGTGTTTCATCAGTTTTTCAATGCCTGATTGAAATATCTTTTCCTTTTCTGTAATAAAAGTAATGGCAATTCCTTTTTTATCGGCCCGGCCCGTTCTGCCAATCCGGTGAATATAAGTTTCCGGTTCGCCTGGTGTGTCAAAATTAATAACGTGTGTTACTTCCGCAATATCTATTCCCCTGGCTACAATATCAGTAGCTATAATAAATCTATATACTCCCTCCTTAAATTGCTTCACAGTATTAAAGCGGTGATTCTGTTCTTTGTTGCTATGAATGACTCCGCCACTACCTTCAAATTTTTTTTCCAGTTGTTCAAATAACTCATCGGCCAGTTTTTTACTGCTGGCAAATACCAAAACTTTAATCATGGTTTCATCTTCACTCAGTAATAATTTAAGCAGGTTTACCTTAGTAAAAAAATTGGGGGTTTCATATGCAAACTGCTTTATGTTTTCAACGGGAGTGCCTGTGGGAGCAGCTTCTACCATTACCGGGTTACTAAAATATAGTTGAATCAGTTCCTCTACTTCGCCGGTAAGGGTGGCAGAGAATAATAAATTTTGTCTCTTAGGAGGTAACAGGTCAAGAATATTTTTTAATTGTGTACGAAAACCCAGGTTGAGCATTTCATCCACCTCATCTATCACTAATTTTTTTATTGATTTTAATTTAAGAGAACCATTCATTGCTAAATCGTACAGCCGGCCAGGAGTAGCTACCAATACATCTACTTTGGTTTCTACTGCCAATTTCTGCGTATTTATATTTACCCCTCCATACACGCCCACCGTCACCACATTCATATAGGTGGTAAGTTTCTTTACCGTTTCTGTAACCTGTACTACCAACTCTCTTGTAGGTACAACTATCAGAATATTTGGTGCACTCTCTTTAGAAAATTTCCATTGCCGCAGGCAGGGTAAAAGATATGCAATAGTTTTTCCGGTGCCGGTTTGTGCAATTCCACATACATCTGCACCGGACATAGCTACCGAAAATACTTTTTGCTGAATTGTGGTAGGAGCTTTAAAATTTAAATCGGACAGGGCATTAAATAAAGCTGTATTCAGATTTAATTCAGAAAAGGACATAATATGTTGAGTTCTTCAGCGGTAAAGATAGATTAATCGTCATTTGCAAATTTATGTGAAGGGGGAGGAGTATACAGCTCTTGTAATCATTGTTATGCTGATTAATTAAATTTGGTTTATTGACACATAACCGAACGGGGGATAATGGCTCCTAAAATAAAATTACTGCGGTATTTTTGCAAAGCTTATTTTAGCAAATAAATATTAAAAAGTATTCAGCAACAATTATATGATCCGGTTAGAGAAGTTTGAACAAAGTGATTTTAATCAATTAATAGAGTGGATAAATGATGAGGCTTTGATGGTAAACTGGTGTGGGTTTTTATTCCGGTATCCTCTTTCAGAAGAAAGTCTGACCTGGTATATTGAAGGAAGTAATGATATTAAAACCTCCGATGCATTTATCTATAAAGCTGTAGATGTTGATAGCGGCCTCACGGTGGGGCATATCTCTCTCGGCGGTATAAGCCGTAAAAATAAATCTGCGAGAATAAGCAGGGTGCTTGTCGGTAAAACAGTAGAACATAATAAAGGAATTTGCAGGCAGATGATCAATGAAATTTTAGAGGTAGGTTTTGGCTCACTTAAACTACACCGGATTGGACTTGGAGTGTATAGCGATAATATTTCAGCGATAAAATGTTATGAAAAATCGGGTTTTGTAACCGAGGGAATCTTACGGGATGTGTTACGATATAAAGGAAATTACCGGAGCATGGTTGAGATGAGTGTATTGGAAAGTGAATGGAAGAGGGTAGAATAAATATGCACTTTAAAATTAAATAATAAAGAATTTATGCTGAGTAATAACGATATCTTAAAAAAATTAAGAGTAGCGCTGTCACTGCGTAATGATGATATTGTAGAAATACTGGCATTGGTAAATTTCGAGATTACCAAAGGTGCACTGGGAGATTTATTCAGGAAGGAAGATCACCCGGGTTACGTAGAAGCAGGCGACCAGTTATTACGGAATTTCCTAAACGGCCTTATCATTTATAAAAGAGGGCAACCTGTAAATAATAACGAAAGTAATGATAAAAATCCTCCGGTAAAATCCTAAGCAATACCAAGTTTGGGTAGTCTCTAAACTACTCAACCGTTACTACAATTTAATGGCAAAAAATTAGAATATCAGTTTCGATTCCGGTCATTATAGCCGCCACCACCGCCACCCCTGTTATCCCTGTTAAACCCGCCGCTATTACCGCCTGGGCGATAGCCACCAGGAGAGGGAGGCCGCTCTTCAGCCTGTTTAACTACAAGGGGTTTTTTACCTAAAGACATATCATTAAGGCTTTCAATTGCATCAAGGGCTTCAACTTTATCCGGCATTTCTACAAAACCAAAACCTTTGCTTTTGCCGGTTTCTTTATCCATAGCAACTTTGGCCGATATTGTTGTCCCAAATTTTTCAAATATTTCCATTAATTCGGCATCATCTAAATCATAGGGTAAGCCAGCAACAAATATTTTCATTCTCAGTGTTTGAAACAAAACTACTAAACTTATGCCGGTTTAAAGAGGCAATTTTAGTTTTAGGCTGTAATACTTATACAGGCTGTAAGATGGCCCGTTCTAACCAAAGGAACTCAGTTAAAATAAAGTTTTGGACTTCTGTTAAAAAGCATCCTGAACCGACAGGATGCTTTTATGCTCTGACACATTCTTATAAAGTAAAACTTATCCCACCATTAATTATAAAGGGAATTGAGTTGTATCCCCGGTTATCAAAGAATTTTTTATCAGTAAGGTTTTGGGCATCTGCAAAAAGTTTTAGGCATTTTTTTATTTTGTATTCTGCATATGCGCCTAGGATAAAGTAACTTTTTAAGGCCACATCATCTGCCTGGTAATCACCGGCGTCAAAACGGCCACCGGTATATTTTCCATTAATATTTATATACGCAGCAGGGGTTATTTGGTAACCCGCAGAAATATTATAACTATGTTTTGCCCTCCGTAATAAATAGCTATAAGCCGTATCAGCCGTGGTTTTTCGGCTTTGCGTTTTCTCCCTGGGGGAGAGATAAGTATAATTAAAATTGATATTAAAATTTTCTGCCGGGTGGATAGCGGTCTCCAACTCCAGCCCACGCACAACCTGTTGATTAAAATTAAAATAGGTGAAATTATTGTAATCAAAATCTAACCCATTGTTACTTTCCCTGTAAAAAAATACCAACCGGTTACTTATCACAGCATGCTTTTGCTGCACTGCTATTTCATAAGTTGTAGATGTTTCCGGTTTTAAACCCGGGTTGCCGACGGAAGAATATAATTGATAAAGTGAAGGCGCTTTAAAAGTGGACCCAATACTGCCCGAAACAATAACAGATTTATTGATTGCATAAGATGTGTTCAAGGAATAGGTTTCATTGTTTCCGTAGCGGCTATGCACATTTAGCCTGCCACCAAGTGAAAGGTTATATTTTTCATCAACAGTCTTGTAAAATAAGGATGCGTAAAGTGAGGCCTGACTTACACTTGTATCATTAAATATACTTTCATAAGGCCCAAAATCACTGAGAGAATAAAATTTGTTATTCATACTACCCAGGCGGTAATCTGCCCCCTGCAAAAGAGTAATATTTTTTCCCAAAGTAATAGCAGCATATAATTCAGCAAACTGGGATTTACCAAAATATTTATCTGTCATATATTTTGAGGACGTAGGTACATCTATACTGTCATTCAGGTAATTACGGGTAATATCGCTATACTGATAATTCCCAGTGATGTTAATTCCTCCAGTTTTAAATAAAAATCCCGCCCCGGTTATGAGGGAATTATTTTTAATCCCGTAATCTTTTTCATCTGTAAAATTTCCGGCATCAATATCATTTTTATACCGGCTGTTCTGAATAAACCCATGCAGCATTAATTGTGGCGTGAGTTGATATTGTAAACCTGCATTTAAAAGCGTGCCGTGGTAACCATCTTTATCAAAGCCACTGTTTCCCGTACTGTCATAAGCTGAGGAAAATCCTTTGCTGTCAATATTTGCTACTTTGGTACTGTAACTAAATTTACCTGATTGGCCATAAACTTGGGCGTTGGTTCTAAATGTACTGAAACTACCTGCTGTGGCAGTAACTTTTACATTGAATACTTTATTTAACTCTCCTTTAGTGGTTATAATATTAACCACACCAGCCACTGCATCTGAACCATACAGGGTAGATTGTGCGCCTCTTGAAATTTCAATGCGTTCAATATCACTTACCAATAAGAGATTTAAATCGAATTCACTGTTTATAAGAGAAGGGTCATATACAGGGATGCCATCCATTAAAATGAGCGTGCGCCCAGCTGAAGCTCCTCTCAAATATAAAGTCTGAATGTTTCCCAGGTTATTTAAGGCGCCATTTATAATGATACCAGCCTGCTCATTTAAAACCTGCGTTAATGTTCTACCTCCCTTTTTTTCTAATTGCTCTTTTGTAATTACGGTAATTACTTTTCCCGTCTGATCTTGTTTTTGGGAGATTTTGTTTGCAGTAACAGTGACCTCCTGTAAAAATTTTGTACTGTCCTGCGCATACAATTGGCTACTGGTTGTAACAGCAGCCACAATAAAAATTACTTTTTTCAATTTAAAAGTTTTTTGTGACTGCTTCCGGAAAATGTTGTTGCAGGAAAATCTACAACAGAGGGGAGAAATATAAATGCTTCTCAGCTTTTACACTCCATGCCTTTCACCCGAAAGCTGAATGATGATTAAATTAAATTTGGCAGGTCTTCTGGCTTGCCTTCTTTTGAAACGCCTTCCCATCCCGATTTTTATCGGGACAGTGGCAAAAAGTATTTCAAAATTTTCCCGCTGATGGCGGGGCCGGCTTTACAGCTACGGGGATAGCTCCCGAATGTAACGGGATTCCCTTTTAATCAATAGATGGATGAATTTCCATTTTCTTAAACCAATTTCGGTGCAAATATAAAATATTGAAACAACTTTTATAGAGGTCCTTTGCTGTAAACTTATATTGAATTCCTATGCCACATGTTTTAGATACCGTTTAGGCCAATAGCCTTGATATTTTTATTCTCTTTAAGCACATTTTTTACACATACCCCTCACTTACTTTAAAGACTGGGGTTAATTTATTAATTTCAACCGCAAAACCACCTACCTAAGATGTTTTATATTTTTTTGAAGCGCCTCCTTCTGGTAAACCTGGCAATATTCATTTCATTTCTTGGTATTGCTCAACCAAATTTTAATTTAAAATTAAAAAATTCAGCTGTTTTTGCAGGTATAGAAGTCGGCTCAAAAGGAGTGAAAATGAGCATCCTTGAAATTGGAAAAAATATACAAAAAGAAAATATTTTCAATATTTTAAAAGATACTTCGCTCAACACAGATTTTATTTCTTTCACTCCTTCTAGCTTTTCTACCACCTTAAATTCTTTTTATAATTTATATAATACTGCCATAACAGAATATAAAATACCCGCTTCAAGTATTTATACAGTAGTAAGCAGTGGTGTAAAAATACAGGCGCAAAAAGCCAATAAAAATGATTGGGTAACCAAACTGGCAGATTCATTCAGAATAAAAATAAATGATCCATCACGGCAGGTGGCAGTTATTGATGTTACGGAAGAAGCCAGGCTTAGCCATCTTGGCATAGTACCCAATGAAAGACGTTACAATACTTTTTTGATAGATGTAGGAAGCGGTAATACTAAAGGGGGTTTTTTCCCCAATGGGAATACAAATGATTTAAAATTATTTCAACTCACCTGGGGAACAAAAAGTGTAGCGAATGCTACAGAGAAAAGAATATTTGAAGATAAAAGCATGGTTACTTTTAATAGAAACCTTTACCGGGTACTTGCAGGGGATGCTTTCTCAGAAATTGTGTATGCCGTAAACGTAAGCAATGCATATAATATGAGTGATTACATTGCTTTCAGCGGTGGTATTGCCTGGTCGGCAGCTACACTTATGTTTCCTGAACTTATCGAAAACCCGGTAGTACCGGTTACTTACAACGATATGTTGAAATTCAGCGAAAGGTTATTGAATAACTATGCTTCTATTTCTGATCATGCAATTACTAATGCTATTGATGATAAATCAGCGGACAAACTGACTATCTCTAATGAAGTAAAAAGAGTGAACCAGGTATTTGATCAAAAATCTCTCATGGCTGGCACTGGCTTGCTACTCAATATCATGCGTCAATTTGAAGGGGTGTACGAAAAAAAGCAGTTTTACCTGGTCAAAAATGGACAGGTTGGGTGGATATCTGCTTATGTGAATCAACACTTATCGCAATAGTTCATTTTACATGAAAGATTCTAGAACCCTGTTGTTACTTTTTGTATCAGTATTGCTGATACTTGCATCTATTACACTTTTATGGAGTTGGGGCTACCAGTTTACATTTAAGCGGCAGCAAAATATTGCGTCTGTTGACATCACCTCCGCTAACACTACTAACAAAGCCCGGCTTATCAGTGATTCCTTACAGAAAGCTTATTACAATACGCTAAATCATTTAGATAAAACTATAGATTCGGTTTTTAATAAAAACGATTCCCTTAAAGGCAATCTTGATGTAAAACTTTCTGAATTTTATCAACTGCGAAACCAGATAACAGATTCTTTTAATAACAGGTCAGGCGATACAGATATAAAGCTTGCCAGCCAAAAGATAAGCCAGCTCCAACAGAGAATTATTCAGTTGAGAATTTCCAATACAGATGTAGAAAATGAAAATAAGCGCTTGAGCAGTCTTTTAAAACAATATACAAATTCCCTTAGTCCTGTTACTGATGAACCTAAAACCATGCGAACAGCGAGTTCATCTGTTAAACCGTTTGCAATAAATAATTCAGGTGAAGTGTTCACGGCCACTGACCTGCAAATGGTAGCACAGGATCAGGATAAAAACAGTCAGGAGCCTTTGAAGTTTGGGCAACCATTAAGACTCGCAGGTTCATTTGTTGTAAAAAATAAAAGCAGGCAAAGTAACAGTATAGAAATAATGATTGTTGTACTGCAACCTAATGGAAAAGTTTTGCAGAAATCTTCCTGGGAATCCGGGGCGTTTCAAACGAATAGCGGTAATAAAATATATTCATGTAAGCTACAGGCAGCCTGCAACAGTGGAGAAGCAAAACGTTTACAATTTTCGCTGAATAGCGATGAATACCAAAAAGGAAACTATAGCATGCAGGTTTATCATAATGGGGTAATAATTGCTAAAATAACAAAATCATTAACTTAAGAATTTCGATATATTTTTAAAAATATTATTCTCGTAAATTTCGGAGCCATCTCTTAAAATCAGTCCTTAATTTCGTTGGAAAAAAGGACTAAAAAGTGGTACACACTTTAGCACTGGCGGATAATAAAAAAAGGATGCCATTAGGGACATCCTTTTAAAAAATTTAGTGAATCCAGGTAAAAAGGCTACTTCACAATAAAAGCTATAATGGCATAAAATCCTGCTATAATTGCTATAGCTCCCAGAATCTGACCAACAATTGCGTAACTTTTGCTCATAGTTTTTGTTTTTAATTAAATAATAAATTAATCAATCAGGAAAATGGAAAATTTTCTTTTGGCGGTTTGGGTTGGCGAAGTTTTAAAAGGGTGGAATTACAAACGCAAAATATAAAAATAGTTTGATATGAACAAATTTTTAACAAATATTTATTTTGCTAATAATCTTACAAAGGCATGCGAAAAATTACTTTACAAGAGTTTCAAACTTCAAATCATTGAACTATAGATTTTAATCTAATAAAACAAGAAACTGCAGAAGATTAATAAATTAATGTCCAAAAACTAAAACCTGGAAGGTGCCGGGAATCATTTTGGGACGCACACCTGTTACCTGGGGTGTTTCAAAATCAGCAGTCGGGACATAAATTTTATGGGTAATTTCATCAATACATATTGTTCGACCGCCTCTTTTAGAAACGGTATTTTGAAGGAGCTTATATTTATCCCTACTTTTTTCTTTGATTACACTTATTGTACCCTCGCCGTTGCTGGTATAAATTAAATTTAATGAAGAATCAAAGGCCACGCCATCGCAACCTTCGCCAATAGTTATTTTATCAATTATTTTTCCATTGCGGGCATCAATTACAATCAAAGATTTATTATCGCTGCAGCCAGCAAAAAGCCTTTTCAATTTTGAATCATATGCAAGACCGGTGGGAGCCACGCCAGGGCTAAGTGACCATCTTTTTTCAACGGAATAATTTATAATATTCACAACGGCAATTTCATTTTTATCTTCATTATTTACATAAATTTTTCCCGCATTATTGCTTAGCGCAGTTTCTGGTTTGCCACCCAGCGGAATTGTAGCTACTACTTTTTCTGTAACTGGATCTATAATGGAAAGATCTTTGCTACGGCCGTTACAGGTAATTATTTTTTTAGAAAATTCATCATAAAAAATAGCATCAGGGTTTTCTCCTACCGCTATTTGTGATAATATGGCATTGGTTGACAAATCAAATACCGTTAAGTTATTAAGCCTGCCGTTACTTGTAAAACCTTTATTAAGAGAAGGGATAAACGCAATACCATGGACACCTGTAGTATTCAGAATAACACCAAGGGAATCGCCTGAAGCTTTATCTAAAATATTTACCTGGGTGCCATGTGATACATATAATTTATTGGAGTTGGGCTGCAATGCCAAATAATCCCATCCTCCACCGCTTGCTATGTGAAACGTATTTAATAAGCGAAGGCCGGTTTTTTGTGCGGATGAAACTTCATTTACACCCAGCATAATAATAATAGATAGAAGTATGGTTTTTGTCATTGTATACAGTTTTTTGAGTGAAATTGAAAAATGATTCTGTCGTAATTCTGAAGTAATTTTTAAAATACGTTTTCATAGTTTTCCTTCAACTTCATACCGCAATTTAGTAAAACCATAGCTGGTAAAATATAGCTTATTTCAGCTTATGAAATTGTTAATTATTGAAGACGAAATTTCACTTAGAGGTAGTATGAAACAATACCTGCAAGCGCAGGGATATTTATGCGAAACGGCGGCCGATTTTAGCGAGGTTCTTGATGAAATTGATTTAAAATTTTAATTCATCCACTTCTTGCAGATTTGCTTGTGTCTAATTTATTAAGTAATGCAATAAAATACAATAGTTGCCCTGGTAAAATAAATATAAGGATTAGTAACAGAGGTTTTTCTATTAGCAACACAAGCGATTTACCAGGAATAAAACAATACCTCATATTTCGCACGATTTCAAAACATAATAGTGCTACCGGGAATGGCCTGGGCCTGGCCATTGTAAAAGAAATCTGTGATACACTTACTTACAAATCAGGCTTAAAGTTTCATAAATTTAATATAAGGGAAGCTTGAATTCAGAGTATCATCACCAGCGTACCCGCAATTATAAGCACGGCACCGATTGCTGTTTTAATAGTTAATGCTTCTCCTAAAAAAATTACAGATAAAACGAGAGTAAGTGCCACACTCAATTTATCTACCGGTGCCACCTGCGATACTTTCCCTATCTGTAAAGCTTTAAAATAAAATATCCATGAAAGCCCAGTGGCTAAGCCGGATATCACCAAAAAAATTAAATTATGTTTTGAAAGCGTTGCCAGCCCCTTTGCTTCGCCCCTTGCCAGTACAATGCCCCAGGCAACAATTAAAATAATTATCGTTCGTATAGCTGTGGCCAGGTTAGAATTTACATTTGCAATTCCCACTTTAGCAAATATAGCTGTGAGTGAGGCAAACAAGGCGGAGAGTAAAGCATATAGCCACCACATAATTTAAAAATTTAGGTTTTTAATAACTACGATAAGTTTATCTTTTCTCAAACTCAACAATAATGTTGGTTAGGAATAAAATGGTCAAAGTTCAACTAATTACAATGTCAATCTGAGCCTGTCGAATACGGTAATATTATAGTAGAAGTATTTATAAAAACATCCGCTTTCGACAAGCTCTGTCTGACAACTTTCTTGCCTCAGTTAATGAAAGCATTCGCCTTCGACAAGTCCAGGACAACAACTTTTTTCAACAGCACATTATTTAAATTAATTATAAAATTAACCCATCATTTTCTACTATTATTTTTTCAAGCTTGCTTTGAAAACAAAATGTTTATTCATTAAAATTTACTTTCAAGCTCACATGAATAACTAATCGTTGCCGGTCGTAACAACAATGCCAACATTAAAACTAGTGCACGGACAACTTATCTTTCCTGTGTATCAACCGTAAAAAAGTAGGCAACACAATTAGCAGCAAAGGCAACGCAAACAACAGTCCACCGATAACGGCTATGGCTAAGGGCTGATGCAGCTGTGCGCCCGCACCCAGCCCCAACGCTAACGGCAGCAAAGCTATAATAGCTGCACTGGCCGTCATTAACTTAGGCCTTAGCCTGGCAGATATAGCAAATACAATACTTTGTTCTGTAGTCATGGTTAGCTTTGCCTGCAAATATTGCTGGTAAGTAAAAATAGAATTTTCACCAATGATACCCACAATCATAATGATGCCTGTGTAACTCCCAACATTCAACGGCGTACCGGTGAAATACAAGGCCAGGAGGCTGCCTGCCACACCTAAAACTGCAATAAATATTATTAAAAAAGACAATAAAAAATCGTGGAACAATATCAGCAGTACGATGAATACTAATAAACAAGCACTTAACAAAATTGCCAGCAGTTCTTTAAATGCTTTTTGTTGCTCGGCGTACGAACCGCCATACTCAATGTGATAACCCGGCGGCAATGATAATTTTTTCATGCCGGCCTGCACATCTTTTATGGTGCTGCCAAGATCACGGTTTTCTAAGCGGGCCGTTATAACACCTATCATTTTTTGATTCTCTCTTTCTATTTGTGCTACGCCTTTTTGTAATTGTATATCAGCAACTGTACTGATCGGTTTAAATAATCCATTTAACAAAAGAATATTTCCATTGGTTAACGAAGCGACGGTGGTACGCTGCGTATTGGGATAAAGTATGCGGATATTTACCTGCTGTTCTTTTTCTAAAACAGTGCTTACTATATTTCCTTCCAATTGTGTTTGTAACTGAAATTGAAAATCTGTTGGATTAATGCCAACCTGTGCAAGCTTTGTTACATCAGGCTTTATAATAATTTCGGGCCCTGCAATGACAATGCCGTCAAACACATCTGCGGTACCTTTTACCCGGGTAATAATTTCTGCAGCCTGTTGAGAAAGTTCCTGCAGCTTCTGTTGGTTATCTCCATAAATTTTAATTTCAATCGGCTGCACACTGCTGATCAGGTCGCCAAGCATATCGCCAATTACCTGGCCAAAATCTACCCTTAACTGTGGGAGTACCGGTTCTATTTTTCCACGGATTTCATCTGCTACTTTATCGGTAGAATTTTTACGTGATTTTTTTAACTGAATAAGGTAATCACCACTATTGGGTTCGGTTATAAAAAAACCCATCTGCGTACCTGTTCTGCGGGAAAAACTTTTTACCTCTGGCTGTGCTTTTAAAATTTTATCAACCTCTTGCAGCATCCGGTCTGTCTCTTCAAGTGTAGTGCCAGGTGGGCTATTGTAATCAAGCACAATACCGCCTTCATCCATTTCCGGTAAAAAACCCGAGGGCATTTTGCCGGGGAGGATATAAATAACAA
The DNA here is from genome assembly GCA_039920545.1 of Ferruginibacter sp. Lineage (GTDB taxonomy): Bacteria > Bacteroidota > Bacteroidia > Chitinophagales > Chitinophagaceae > Ferruginibacter. The sequence continues at coordinate 15,167 of JBDSDN010000088.1, forward strand.
TGCCACATACAACAGCGAATATGATGCTGATGTACCAATGCCGCACAAAGAAACGGATCCACCTACCGGATTCCTTTACCGTTTTTGCAATCGTACCGGGGTTTTGACTAATGATTGACTTTTTCTTTTTGTATGGAAACAATAAAAACAAAACAGGGAGCACCAGCCAGGTTACAAAAAAGGAGGCTGTCAAAGTAATGATCATCGTAAATGCCAATACTTTAAAATAGGCACCTGCTACGCCACTCATCAAAATAAAAGGAATAAAAATTACAATCGTACTTAATGATGAGCCCACCATGGAAGGAAATAAATAATCAATAGCTTTTTTAATTATCTCCCGCATGTGCTCATCAGGGTGCTCTTCGTGGCTCCGGTGAATCTGCTCCACGACGATTACGGCATCATCTATCATAAGGCCCACAGCCGCTGCAATAGCGCCCAATGTCATTATATTAAAAGTGTAACCAATGGCATTTAAAATTACCAGTGTAAGCGCAAGAGTAGTGGGAATGGTAAACAGCACTACCAGGCTGCTTTGCAGGGAACGCAGGAAAACCACTACTATTACAATTGCCAGCAAAAGGCCTATCCACAATACGTCCTGGATGCTTTTTACACTTTCATTTACAAAATCTGCCTGCTGGTAGTAAGGCTTTATCTTTACATCTTTCGGTAAAATGTTTTGTAGTTCATGCACCCGTTGCAGTACAGCCTTGTTTACATCAATAAGGTTTGCATTGGGTTGTTTTATTACCGCAATCAAGGGAACATCTTTTCCATTGGCATTTATTTTTATGTATTCCTTCATCTCGGCGATCTTTATTTCTGCCACATCTTTTAATAGTACTGCACGCTTTGAGGAATTGATGATCACTAAATTTTCCAGCTCCGTTTTATTGGTAATGGCATTGTCCGTAAGGGTTAGATAGAGGCGGTTGTAATCGCTGATGTAGCCGTTTGATTGCAATACGTTCGATTGTGCAATCAGCGTGGCAATCTGCTGGGGTGTAATGCGGAGCAGGGTAAGTTTTTCAGCGTTTAAAATTACCTGGTACTCCTTGGTGCGCCCGCCAATTACAGCAATATCCGATACGCCGGGAGTGGCTGCCAGGTATGGCTTTATCTGTAGGGAAGCAATTTTTTTAAGTTCAATTTCAGAGCGGTTTCCTTCTAACGAAAAACCCATCACTGGCAGAATAGAAGGATTCATTTTTTCTACCGTGATGCTGGTGCCCGGCAGCAGGCTTGCACGTATCTCATTTATCAGGGATTCCATCTGCAGTTTGGCCACATTTATATCTGCATCCCATTTCAGGAATGCAGAAATTTCGCAACTTCCCCTGCTGGTAGTACTGCGGATATAATCCAGCCCTTCTGTTCTTTTTATTACATTCTCCAGCGGTACAGTTACGGTAGACATCATTTTATCTACAGGCTGCTGGCCTGCATCTGCAATGATTTTTATTTTAGGGAAAGTAATATCAGGAAAGAGCCCGGTTTTTAAATTAGTATAACTGAAAATGCCTGCAAATAATAATAACACAGCTAAGCCGAGTAAAGGTTTTTTATAATTCGATTGATTAAACGGCATATTGGTAATGCGAGCTGTATGGTTATTTAATTATGATACCGGCTTTTGTTTTTCATAGCGACAACGTCCCGATTTAATCGGGATCCTTTCATTTCTTTTACGACTATTTACTTTTTCTTTACACCTGAAAAATAAGTGAATGAAGCTTTCGCAGAGAGGTTGTAGCAGATCAGCTAAAACTCAGCTCTCTTTTTTTCTCAGCGGTTAAAATATTCTTATTCTTTCCCTTGTGTTTCTATTTTTACCAGCGAGGAATCTTCCAGGCCATATGCACCCTTCACAATAATTTTATCGTTTATTAAAATGCCTGAAATAATTTCTTTAAGAGAATCATTTTGCGATCCAACCTTTACCGGCGCTTTAATAGCCATAGAATCATTGATCATTTTCATTACCCAAAATTCATCCTGTGTTTCATTGGTTTGCACTGCTTCTAAAGGAAGACCGATCGCAAAAGCTTTTTGCTTTATAGGGATACGTACAATTAAATTCATGCCTTCGGGCAATTGGAGTTTTGCCGGCAGGCGAATGTAAAATTGTTCTGTCTGCGAGGCAGAATCTATCACCGGTAATCCCTTACTTATGGATGACTGTATTTTTTCACCATCAGGGAGTTGTACTTCGCAGCTACGGCCGCTATACACAAATTGATGATATTCATAGGGCACATTAACCATCAACACCAGCGAAGAAGGCTCTGTAATTGTTGCCAGCACATCTCCTTCATTTACAAAATCGCCTTGCGTATAATTTACGGCAGTTAAAAACCCCGAGGCGCCGGTCATAACTTTAATTGGCTGCTGAAATTGTCTCAGGGAAGGCTCCCGCTGATCAATATTTTTTAAGGCATCCTGCTCTTTTGTTTTTATGGTACAGAATAAAGTTCCGGTTTTTATAATATCACCGGTTTTCCAACGCATAGATTGTATATAACCGGTAATGTTTGCCCTCACTACCAATTTTTTCTGAAAAGCAGTATTGCCATTTAGATTTATAAAATCGGTAAAGGTTTGTGTCGTGGGCGAAACGATCGTAACAGTTGTAACTGTCTCCACCTCCTCGGTTTCTAATTTTATTTCTTTTTTGGAACTGCAGGAAAACATTCCAAAAAAAACTGGGAGAAGAGTAAAATATATTTTTATTTTTAAATGCATCTGTGGTATTTACCAGTTGTAATAATTGTATTGATTAGTATATAATAAAACATTTGTTTGAGCAACGGCTTTATTTTTTTGGGTTACTGCATAATCCTGCAAAGCAATAATATAATCTGTCACGGTGACCTGTCCTTTAATTACCTTCTCTTTAATGATCTCTAAAAGTAATTCCTGTTTTTCTATTTGTTTATTTAATAATTCAATGGTTTGCAACCATTGTTCTACCTGTATTTTTGCTCCCCGAAGATTATTTTGATGTTGAATGATGGCGCTATTGCGGTAGGCCTGCAGGTTAGATAATAATATTTTATTTTTTCGCTGGTTTATTTCTTTTTGTTTTCCATCTGCTAACGGGATGGCTACATGAAAGCCGGCACTCAGGCCTACATTGTGCGGTATATTACTCGCCAAGGTAGCATTAAGGCCGGTAGAGGCCAATAAATTTACTTGCGGTTTATACCTGGAATTGAAAACATTTTCATCTGCCGCAAGTGTCAAACTATCCAAAGTGAATTTTTGTTGGTAATAATATTCTTTTGGATCAGGCTTTAAAACAATCTGGGGATCCTCTAAAATAAAATCAGCTGTGTCGCTGATTGCTGTGAGATTCCGTAATTGTGAAAGGGCATTTCGATTTAAAAATTGTAACTGAATTAATTCATTGGTGCTATTAATTTCCTGGATATCCAGCGAAACATAATCATTTTGCTGCAGCAATCCTTGTTTTATCAATGCAGCTATAATTGGTTTCCTGCTTTTAACCTGGTCTATTATTTTTTGTAAATATTTGCCCTGTACCTGGTATTGATAGGCAAGAATATATTGTTCAGAGATATTTTTTTTTAGATCCTGTTCCAACTGCCTGCGGCTATTCAGCAATACTGCTGACTGGGCCTTATTTTGCTGGTAGAGATTATTAATAATACTTGTGTTGAAGATAGGAAGAGCCGCATTTATCTGTGCAGAATATAACCCCCCATTGGTAATGCCTACATCATATCCGTAGGCCTTAGGTGATGGATTTGAGGTAATACTAATGGGTTTGCCATTATCAAAAAAGAACGGTGCAAATAGGTAGTCAGCTGTAAAACTTACCAGCGCTTTTTTATTTTGTGCATTAATGATTTCATTTTGAAGTTGAAAGTTTTGCTGTAAGTTGGTATTTTCAACGAGCACAGGGCTATTGGTAATAGCGGAAGTAATAAAAAAATCTAACCCCTTTTGTTGTGCAATTGCCGAAATAGGAAATATAAAAATTACGAATACCATCCTAAATGCAGACATCATAAAAGAGTTATTTAAATTACATGAGCAGTAAAATAGAACTGCAAAAATGCAGCCTGTTTGTGTAGGGCTGCATTTTATTGCCTTTTCAGAAGTAAATATAAAGTATTATATAAACCAGCTTTATTCTTTTGAAATGTTCCCATTTTCGTCATAAACAACTTCTTTCGTTTTGTTCTTTTCTTTGTATTCAATTTCATATTTTGTTTTTCCCGAGGCCAATTCAATTTTTGCGACCATTTTTATTAAACTTAATGAATGGCTTTTTTTGTAAGTAGAAGTTACTGCAGTCGGCAATTCACCCACTGAAATTTGAGCTTCAGTTTCTTTCCAGCTCCCGTCAGTCAAAAAATTTGCAGAATATTTTTTGCTATCCATTGTAAAATCTGCCTCGTATTCATTCTTATTTTCTTTACCCCATTTTACGTTAGTAGCATTTGCAAATTTAGCCTCAAATGCTTTTTTTACGGCTCCAGGAGCTTTTGTTTGTGCAGGTGCAATCGCTGGAAAGGAAACTAAAAGAAATGCCAGCATGTAAGATTTTAAATAATTTATTTTCATAGTTTATTTTTTAAAATTTTAAAAGATGTCTCAATTTCCCAACTGATTCTGATTAAATTCTGAACCGCCTACTATGTGAGAAATAATAGCTCTTACTGATAACTGTAAAACAGGAACAAAAAAAACCTATATAAATAAATAGGTTTTAGTTTTAGCCCGGAATTACATCTACAAGGTGATTGCATCTCTTACCAGGCGACCATCTGTAGTGAAATATAAATATTTTTTTTGAACATCATTTTTTTTAGCGAACAACCTGTACTGCTCTGCACCATCGGAGTCATTCACCTGGACATATGATTTTATTTCCCAGTCGCTGAATTTACTTTTTTGTAAACCATCCTTAACTGCTGCCGGTAATTCTTCTTCTGATAAAAACTTTTCAGTTCTTTTCCAATTACCATTAGTATTAAAAGCGGCCTGGTATTTATGATCGTTCATTTCAAATGTCGCTTCAAAGACCGTTATTCTATCTCCCCATTCAATGCTTTTTGCAGTAGGAAATTTTTCGGTTAAAGAGTCGGTAACTGCCGCTGGAATTTTTCTTATCTGGGCAAATGATTGCGAACTGTAAGAAATTATAAAACAAGCCATTAAAATTGCAGGGATCTTTTTCAAATTTTTAATTTTTAAGTTGTTAAGGATTTTTTTGCAAAGAAAAGTAATAATTATGCCATTTTGTTTCTTATCAATTGGCTTGGTTATCATTTACCAAAAATTTAATTATTAATTCCTGGGGCGCTGTGAAGTTTTTAAAACCCAAAATCGTTCTTTCTTTATTATAATCTTTAAATACTGCGAACAGGGGGACATATAAATAATGTGACTGCGGAAAATACCCAGGTAGTATCGCTCATTGGCGAAAGATATTTTAAAAAACCAGGGCATACTATAGATCCCATACCAGCGCACTGGCACCTAAAATTGCAGCGTCGGCTTCTTTTAACTGGCTGAAAAGGAGTTTCACTTTATTTTGAAATATGGGCAGGAGGTTAGCTTCCATATGTCTCCTCGTTGGTTTTAATAACAGATTGCCGGCCTTAGTTAAACCGCCAAATAATACAATGGCTTCCGGTGAGGAAAACATGATAAAATTAGCCAGGGATTCACCTAATATCTGGCCTGTAAATTCAAAGATGTTATTGGCTATATTATCTCCCTGAATGGCACATTCATATACACTTTCACTGGTTAGTTCATTAATACTGTAATTACGTAATAAACTCGGTTCCTCCGGGTGAGCAGTCAGTAATTCTATAGCGGTCTCACGTACACCCGTAGCCGAAGCGTAAGCTTCCAGGCTACCCCGCATTAAAGTGCTTTTATGAATCCGGCCACCCGGCCTTATAATGGTATGGCCCAGTTCTCCTGCAAACCCATCATGGCCCAGCACAATTTTTCCGTCAATTACAATACCACTGCCTACACCCGTACCAAGGGTGATAGTAATAAAATGTTTACAGCCTTTTGTGCAACCATACATCATTTCTCCTACAGCCGCCGCATTAGCATCGTTGGTAAGTTTTGTAGAAATAGAAAATTTTTCAGTAATTAGTTTTGCAATCGGTATAATACCTTTCCATTTTAAATTAGGGGCGTATTCAATTGTGCCGGTATAAAAATTGCCATTCGGGGCACCCATCCCTATCCCGACAAAATTTTCTGTGCCGCCGGCTTTATTAATCATGGGCAGCAGTTTATCATACAAGTCATCAATAAAATCCTCAACTACGTCATGTTGATTGCTCGGGATTCTGTCCTGCTCTAAAATTTTACCATTGCGATCTACAATACCAAACTTGGTAGTGGTGCCACCGATATCTATACCTATTGCATATTGCTTTTGCTTATCCATAAATGCCTGGTTTGAATAGTATGTTTTCTTTAACCCAATGAAAATATCCCCTTCGGGCCATCGGTAATATTTTAATGGCCGACTGCATTATCAGTTGTATCATAATTTACTCCCTGTTTACCTAATATACCTTTCACGATAAATGCAAAAAAGGCAAGATATGCAAAGCAGAGTGCAGGTATCCAGTAAGATTGATGGATTCCAATTACGTCTGCCAGTTTACCCTGAATTGGTGGAATAATTCCCCCGCCCAGGATCATCATAATTAAAAATGCTGCTCCCTGCGTGGTATATTTACCAAGACCTGCAATAGACAATGCAAAAATTGACGGCCACATAATAGAACAAAATAAACCACCACTTAGAAAAGCGTATGTCCCCACAATTCCTGTTGTTTGTGTCCCTATAACCATGGCAACAACACCGAGTAACCCAAAAATCATTAACGTTCTTGCAGGTTTATTTTTACTTATGTAGAAGGCGATTATTTGTACAATTACGCATACAATATAATAGTACAGAGGTTTTGCATCATATTTTGCAATGGTAATTACGCCAATAATAATTGCAAATGCAATAAGGGGAATAATAAACTGAAGTAACAATTGAGTTTGTTTTGAAAGCTTGAAAGCCTGGATAGCCCCCGCCCATCTGCCAATCATCAATCCTCCCCAATACATAGCCACATAAGGTGCAGCCTCTGATGATTGAATACTTCCGAAAGCTGGTTGCTTTAATAACTCACTTAGATTACTGCCGATAGCAACTTCAACCCCTACGTAAACAAATATGGCAAGCATTCCCAAAACGAGTTGAGAATATTTCATAGCACCCCAACCCTCAGCATTTTTCTTAGCGCTCATGTTAGCAGCCAGTAAACCAATTACCACTACTCCCAGGGCTCCTAATAACCATCGAAGCCTGTACGCATTCATGGCATGCCTTTCAGCATCGGAGGCATTGGTAAGGTCCGTTTTATAACTATTAAAAACTGGTGCAAACATTACGATGAGAAGGCCAGTCATAATTAATAAAGTATATAAAGCTTTATTAGCCTTTTCCGTTTTTTCCAGCATAATACCGGAAGGAACTTTTTTGGAAAAATAAAATAATGCAGCAGCGGCAATAAATAGTGCTCCTACGCAACTATATAATACAATTACTTTACTCAGACTTAAAGCAGCGATTTTTTCATCAGTGATGGCAGCGGTTGTACCAAACAAGGCAAAAGCAACTACAATTGGACCTATGGTGGTACCAAACGAATTTACCCCACCACCAAGATTTACCCGGCTGGTGCCCGTAGATGGGTCACCGAGGGAAATAGCAAAAGGCTGGGCAGCGGTTTGTTGCAAAGAAAACCCAAGTGCAACGATAAATAAACCCACGAGCATCCCTGCAAAGGTGTTGGCATTTACAGCAATAATCATTGCGGCAGCACCCACTGCCGAAAAAAGCAAACCATATACAATACTTTTTTTATACCCCCATTTTCCCACCAGGTCTCTACCCCCAAACGAACCATATGCAAAAAGGCCTAACGCCCCTATGTAGTATGCCGTGTAAAAAGCAAAGTCAATCAACTGGCTTTGAAACTGATCTAAATTAAAATAGTGTTTACAAAAAGGGATAAAAACCTGGTTGCCGGCAGCAATAAAACCCCAGAAAAAAAATACAGTAATCAAAGTTCCTAAGGCGCCATAATTCGTAGGCTCCGGGGCAGTTGTTTTATTTTGCTCCATGTATTCATTTTGGTTTGTTGGCATATTATTTTGGTTTAATGGCTGAAAATAACAAGAATTTCATTGCTATGAAAAATTAGTTTTATTTTTTTAATCAGCAGTATACTTTGCTTTTATAAATTTCCTCCTTAAATTCATTTAAATATTTCCCCAAAAACATGGAAATCTTACATGTAAGTGCAGAATGTTACCCCATGGCAAAAGCCGGAGGCCTGGGGGATGTAGTGGGCGCTTTGCCTAAATACCAACAGGCATTAGGACATATTGCAAAAGTGGTAATGCCTATGTACCGTACAAAGTTTCTGTTTGATAATGAGTGGGAAGTGGTGCACAAAGGAAGTTTAAACATGGGCAGTAGCTATTTTGATTTTACCGTAATTAAAGAAAAGAATAACAAACTTGATTTCGATTTATACTGTATTGATATCAATGGCCTGCTGGACCGTGAAAAAATTTATGGGTACGATGACGATACAGAAAGATTTACTGCCTTCCAGATTGCGGTACTGGAATGGGTAAATAAATGGGAGGACCTGCCGGGTGTGATGAATGTTCATGACCACCATATGGGTTTGATACCCTTCATGATTAAGCACTGTTATGCTTATGGAAGAATTGCAATGATACCTACCGTGCTTACCATTCATAATGCACAATACCAGGGTTGGATGAGTTGGGCAAAAGTAGATTACATTCCCGCCTGGGATACTTGGCGATGGGGCTTGCTGGAGTGGAACAAATTAATAAACCCACTGGCATGCGGCATAAAATGTGCAGGTCGGGTAAATACGGTGAGCCCTGGCTACATGCAGGAAATGATGTATGATTCCAATGGGCTGGAAGCACTCATCAGGTCTGAAGCGCCAAAATGTACCGGAATATTAAATGGCATTGATTATGCCGTATGGAACCCCCAAACAGACACATACATCCTGGATAATTATTCTGATAAAGATTATGAAGAAGGGAAACAGTTAAATAAGAAAAAATTGTGCGATGATTTTGGATTTGATATTCAGTTACCATTGTTTGTTTTTATCGGGAGATTGGTAAATGAAAAAGCTGCTGACCTGTTGCCGGCAGCAATTTCGAGAGCCTTCCGGGAAGCTGAATCAAAATTTAGTTTTTTAATTTTAGGCAGCGGGGAGCCGGGAGTGGAATATGCCTTACAAGCGTTACAAAATAATTGGATAGGGTATTACAATTCGCAGATTGGATACAACGAAAAACTGAGCCACCAGATGTATGCCGGTGCAGATTTTTTGTTAATGCCGAGCAGGGTAGAGCCGTGCGGTCTTAACCAGTTGTATGCGTTGCGATATGGCACGGTACCGGTTGTACGCAGTATTGGCGGTTTAAAAGATACCGTGATAGATTATGAAGATGAAAACGGATATGGTATTTGCTTTAATAACGCCAGCGTTGATGATATTGTGTATTCTATAAAAAGGGCCACAGTACTTTATAAAAATAAAAAGAAAGTAAAAGAAATCCGTAAGCGGATGATGAAGTTGCAAACCAGTTGGGAAGTAAGTGCTCAAAAATATATTGACTTATACAATTCTCTTAAACAATAAATTAAAAATTATGGAAAGCAAGCAAGTAGTGGCAGTAATATTAGGCGGAGGGGCAGGCAGCAGGTTGTACCCACTAACAGCTACCAGAAGCAAACCAGCTGTACCTATTGCGGGCAAATACCGGCTTGTAGATATCCCCATTTCCAACTGCATTAACAGTAATATAAACAGGATGTTTGTGTTAACACAATACAATTCTGCTTCGCTTAACAAGCACATCAAAAACACTTACCAGTTTAGCGGCTTCAGCACAGGTTTTGTTGATATACTGGCGGCAGAGCAAACCCCTGACAGCCCGGGTTGGTTTCAGGGAACGGCAGATGCAGTAAGACAATCATTGAAGCATATTCATAAAAATGATTTTGATTATGTGCTCATTTTAAGTGGTGATCAGCTTTACCAGATGGATTTTGCGGAGATGATAGACAAGCATCAAAAAAGCGGTGCAGGAATTTCTATTGCCACCATCCCGGTTGGCGAAAGGGAGGCTCCTGAATTTGGTATTTTAAAAACGGATGAAACTCATGCTATTACTTCTTTTATAGAAAAACCTTCTAAAGATTTACTGCCGCAATGGACAAGTGATACGGGAACAGAAATGAATGAACAGGGCCGGCATTACCTGGCTTCCATGGGTATTTATATTTTTAACCGCAAACTATTATTTGATTTGCTGGAAGAGGAAAAAAAAGATGCTACAGATTTTGGAAAAGAAATTATACCCGATGCAATTGAAAAATATAAAGTGCTGAGTTATCAATATGATGGGTACTGGACGGATATTGGAAATATTTACTCATTCTTTGAGGCTAACCTGGCCCTTACACTGGAGTTACCACCTTTTAATTTATTTGACAACAAGAGAATGGTTTACAGCCGGGCCCGTATGTTGCCCCCCAGTAAAATTAGTGGTACCAGGTTTACGCATACTATTATTGCAGAAGGAACAATTATTCATGCAAACAGTATTGAAAATTCAGTCGTGGGCATCCGGAGCAGGATAGGTGCCGGCAGTATTATAGAAAGTTGTTACATTATGGGAAATGATTTCTATGAAACCCTTGAAGAAATTACTTACAATTCAGGAAAGGGGATTCCCAAAATTGGCATTGGTGATAATTGTAATTTAAAAAATGTTATCGTAGATAAAGATTGTAGAATTGGTGATAATGTTACGATAAACGGTGGTACCCATTTACCTGATTCAGATCATTCGCTGTATGCTATAAAAGATGGGATTGTAGTTATAAAAAAAGGCGCAGTAATTAATAATGGGATGGTAATTTAAAAATGTACTTTTTTAAACTCTTCATATCAATACTCGTTCGAAACATTGAAAAAATATTTGCAGAGATAGCACAGACTTCCTCTTCACAGGAATAATTGAGGATTAAATAGTATTGAAAATAAAAAAGGCAAACAAAAATTCTGATTACTTACTTTCTTGCATAAACCGGATAATTTCTTTATACCGGGGATTGTTAGTCCAAAAAAACTGTAATATCATGGGGATATGCTTTTTACCTTTCAGCACCTGGTAACCAGTATTTGGGGCAAAAGATTTTAAAGCATTTATAAATTTTTCATTAGATACTTTTATAGAAGGATAAGTCTTCTCACCCTGGTAAATTAACATGGGGGGCATTCCCTTATGCAGGTAATAAAGGGGTGTGGCTTTTTTCCAGGTAACCGGGTCATTGGTAAATGTTTTAAGATAGGTGTTGCCTTCCTCAAAATTTTCTCCCTTTAAATACCCATACATATCGAGCCCTGCGGCATCTATTAAGATCGTGCCCTTTATTGGATTAGCAAGATTAAAACTATCAAAATATTGGTTGTCCACCGATACCAATGCAGCAAGGTGACCCCCGGCCGAATGCCCGGACAGAAATATTCTCGTTGGGTCTCCACCATAGTTTTTAATATTTTCATTTACCCATTTAACTGCTTCGGCTGACGCAAAAGCCATCTCTTTATAAGTAGCTTTTGGGCTCAGGGGATAATCAATAATTACGCTTACGATACCTTTTCGGGCCAGCCGGGTTCCAAAAAAATTATATGTGCCCTTATGGCCGGAATTCCAGCTTCCACCATGAATAAAAATGAAGACTGGTTTTAAGTCTTTCTTTTTGGGGGGAGAAAAAATATTCAGTTTTTGTGAAGCGGTTCCATTACCCGGGTTAGCTCTTAGATACTCCACCCCTTTGTCCCGGTTAATTGATTTAAAAGCACAACTACTGCAAATGAGAAGCAAAAAAAATGTGGATGCCGGGGAAATGTGAGAGGTGAAAATAGAATTTTTGATAGAAAGATATTTGATATTAAAAAATTAATTGCATTCTAAGAAACGAGAATACATCATGTTAGGATTTTCATTTTTGGTTTCAATAAATCGCTTAAAACTTTAGGGAAGAAAAAAATTTAAAGTGACTGTTGTCAACCCACTGATATATAGCCGGCATCCTCACCACCTGGGTGATAGAAAATGTTACTTAAAATGTAAAGTGAAAGAGTAGTAAAAATTGCAATCAAATAATTATTTGATGAGTTTTACATTTACTGCATTAGCGCCCTTGGGGCCCATCTCAATTTCAAAACTCACTTTATTATTTTCTTTTATTTCTTCTGTAGTAGAATTAATATGTACAAATACACTTTGCTGCGATTCCTGGTCCTTTATAAAACCATAGCCTTTTTCGCCATTAAAATGGGTAACAATTCCTTTTCTGATCAGGTCATCAGGGTTCAAAGCTTCCTGCCTTGGTACACCAATTTCAATATCTTCTGCATTAATGATAATTTTTTTACGGGGATCCGGTGGCTTAGAGGAAAGGTTGCCATTCTCATCCAGGTAAGCATACATGCTCTCCAGGCCATCATTATTTTTGCTGTTTTCTTTCCTTTCCTGCTTTTTTTCTTCTTTCTCTTTTTTACTCTGCTTCTTTTTCTTTTCTCTTTCTTTTTTGTTCCAAGTTTCTGCCATACTGAATTAATACGTTTATTTAAATAAATTTAATGCTGAGAAAATGCCGCTCAAAATTGAATACATATTATTAAAAGGTACATTTTTGCAAATGTAAGTAATATTCCTGTTTTTCCTGTTCCGTTTTCATTTGTTAGAAGCATTTTTCTTCTAAGGCTTTTCATTTCGAAACCGATCGATCCTTATGAATCTGTGTCTCCGCTGTGTGAATTCAGAAATCGAATTCATGAATTTTACTGTCTTGGCAGAATAAATATAGATTCAACCATAAGTATTATTAAATTTACTGTACAACTTTCTTTCACGAAATGCAATAATAATTCACCATGGTATACGAGCAGGAACACTTTATTGACAGCACAAGGTTAGTGTGGAATTATTCGCTTTTTAATGAAAAAGATTTTCTCAATTTTAAAGAAGGCAGGCTTTATAATGGATACGAAAAATTCGGAAACCATTTTGTGACCGTTCTGGACACCCCGGGTTTTTATTTTTCAGTATGGGCACCTAATGCTACGGCGGTTTCTGTTATTGGGGATTTTAATGGATGGAAAAGCCAGTTGCACCCCTTATTTGTGCGACTGGATGAGTCAGGCATCTGGGAGGGATTTATCCCACGACTTCCCCAAGGTTCACTTTACAAATATCATATAACCGGTTATAAAGGTATTGAATTAGAAAAAGCTGATCCATATGCGTTTTATTGCGAGCTAAGGCCGGGTACAGCTTCTATTACCCGGCATCTTCAAAAGCCCTGGGGAGATGAAGCGTGGATGAAGAAAAGAAAAATAAATAATGCCCTGAATGCCCCATGGAGTATTTACGAATTACACCTTGGCAGTTGGATGCGGCCGGAAAAAAACAATGAGAATTTATACAACACTTATCACCAGGTTACAGAACGCCTGGTACCCTATATAAAATCTATGGGTTTTACTCATGTAGAATTTATGCCCGTTATGGAACATCCCTATGATGGCAGCTGGGGATACCAGGGTACAGGTTTTTTTGCAGCAACTTCACGATATGGGGTACCCGAAGATTTTATGCACATGATAGATGTGCTGCATCAAAACGAT
>JBDSDN010000089.1:0-6902 GCA_039920545.1 Ferruginibacter sp.
TGCAGCATTAATGGAGTTTCGCCTACCGCTTTTGCCATAGCAGCAAAAATAAGGGTTTGGGTGGTATTTTTTTGGCACCGGCATTTGACCTTTATTCGGCATCGTTGTGTCACTCACTTTTACAGAATAGTAGAAATCAGCCTTTATTAAAGGAGAGGATGGAAACACTGATGACACGGTTTGAAGAGATTTTCACAGATCTTTTTAAAATATAAATTTGTTATTATGATTTGCAAAAGCTGCATTAAGCGGAGTCTGTTGAACAATGATTCAATAAATCAAAGAATTTGAACAGTTAATTTTACCGGAAGAATGTATCGCAAGTGTAATTTTTATAAATCATTTTTGCCGCAATCCGGAATTATATCCCAGATAATAACTCTCATGTGAATACAGATTTTATTCAGTCCTCATCTGAACAATCAGTGTCATCCGCATGTCTATCCTCTTAATTATCCTGTTTTGTAAGAATTTCTTTTTTCATTTTTTCCCATAATCCGTCAAAGGTCTGGTGGTTTTCTTCCTTCCATTTTTTACTGAAGGCTTTCATCTTGTCGTACCTGTCATCTTTTGTGAGGGAGAAAAAGCTGGTTATGGCTTCTTTATCATTATCAAAAGCCATTTGATTATATATTTCTTTTAATAGTTGTTCTTTACGGATATTGCTGTTGGCAATTTCTATTTCCATATCTTCTCTCAGCATTACTTTTTCATCATAACTTCCCGAGGGTAACATGGTTTTTGCAATTACCGGCATAAGTTCTATCAGCATTAAAATAAAAACAATAAGGTAGTACCGGAACTGCAGGGCACTGTTTGCTTTGAGTAAATTACTCAATGCCTCAACCCTGGTGAGAAAGCCATTATTGAGGTAGCTGGTGAAATCGTTTTCAGCCTTTTTAATTTTGTCTTCTATTTCTTTTAATTCATTTTCTACTCCACTTATTTTTACCCGGTTTACGTTAAGGACGCCCTGGTATTCCTCATCTAATTTTTGATATTCATTTCTTTTTGCTATCGCAATATCTTTTATGCCGACTTTGCCGGTCCCACCACTGCCATCAGTTTCTGATAGGAAATTTGACCTCGCTGCCGTTACATCATTATATTTTAAACCTGTCTCTTTTTGCAATGCTTCTTTTTTAATGTTGAGCTCATCTTTTTGATTTTTATATAACGCATCAAGCTCCTGACGTTTTACCATTTTCTTTTTTTCGTTATCAAGCGAAGTCTGTAATTTTATTTCTTTGTCAAACATATACAACACAGCCGGCTGGGCCATAAAAGTGCCGATGGTGAGGGCTAGTAGACCACGGAAAAGGAGCGGAGCAAATCTTCGCTTATTAAATTTGGTAATTCCTTTTATTAAAGCCCGGTCAATTGTGAGTATTATGAAACCCATAAATATTCCTAAGGGTAGTGCAATAAAAAAATTATCTACGATTGTGCTGAAAAAATAAGTCCAGGTAAAGGTTGCAAAAAGCCAGGTAGCCAATACCGTCATACCAATGATGCGGTACCGGTTCCGGTCAATAACAGAATCAACTATAATTTCTCTTTCTGCAGTTGATAGCCACCAGAGCAGGTCAGTAAATTGGGATGGCGAATAGCTCTCCCTTTGGGAAATAGCAATATTCTTTTCCATGACGGTAAATTATTAAGTAATTATAAAATTGAATTCCTGGTGAGTTGAGTTGAAGTAATGCAAAGTAATAATTCTGTTTTAAAATAACGGGGCATAGCATTTGTTATTTCTATTAAGCATATACATTAACAGTTTCTTAAAGCATTCATTTTAAACCGATATTGCCTGCAAATGTCTATTGCATACCTTTACGGCCTTTACATTTAAAACTAAAATATCAATTAGAACATATGAAAAACTTATACCTGACCCTTTTTTTTCTTGTTTCCCTTACCGCCTTTGGTTATAGCCAGGTTCCTGTGGGTATGGGGAAAAGTGGGGCTGATGCTAAAAAAATATTAGACGGAGTAAGCAATAAATTTAAATCGTACAAGTCTGTGCAAGCCCGATTTTCGTTAAAAATTGAGAATGCCTCGGGCAAAAGTTTGGGCACTAAGTCGGGTATTGTTTATATGAAAGGCACCAAATATCACATCAGTGTTACCGGCCAGGAAATTTTTTCTGATGGTAGTAATGTGTGGACTTTCGACAAATCATCAAATGAAGTGACCATTAATAAACTGGATCCTTCTGCTAATTCACTTACACCCCAGAAGTTATTTACCAATTTTTACGATAAAGATTTTTTGTATAAATTAAATGGTCCTGTAAAACTAAATGGTAAAAGCCTGAAAGAAGTAGAGCTTACTCCCATAGATAAAACAAAACCCTTTTTTAAGGTGCTGGTGTATGTTGACAATTCCTCTATAAGTACAACTAAAATATTTGAGAAAGCCGGCAACCGCTATACCTACAGCACTAACAGCCTGGTGCCAAATTCAAACATTGCAGATGCAACTTTTGTATTTGATCCTAAAAAATACCCGGGTGTAGAAGTTGTAGATTTAAGGTAGTATGGATTTTTGATTATAAGATTTTAGGATGTTATCAAATCATATATCATACATCATAAATTATAGAAGTTTATTTATTTCCCCACCTATAAGTTTTATGGGGTAACCCTGCCAGGTCTATAATCCTATCCACCACTGTTGCAGCTACATCTTCAATCGTTTTTGGCTTGCTGTAAAATGATGGAGTAGCCGGGCATATAACTCCGCCTGCTAAAGTGATGGCTTCCATATTTTTTATATGAATTAGATTGTAAGGAGTATCCCTGGCTACGCAAATTAATTTTCTTCTTTCTTTTAAAATTACATCCGCAGCTCTGGTAATTAAATCATTGGAGATACCCGCAGCAATCCGGCCCAATGTTCCCATGCTGCAAGGCACAATTATCATCGTATTATATTGACCGGAACCTGATGCAAAAGGCGCATTAAAATCATCCTTGGAAAAATAGCGTACATCAAAATTTTTATATTCCTCATTATCCATTTCTGTTATCCATACCTGTTTTGCGTTTTCAGTCATCACCACAGCAATCTCATCGATTTGGTCTTTTAACTGTAAGAGTTTTGTTAATAAAACACTGGCGTATATAGAACCACTTGCCCCGGTAACTGCTACTACAATTTTTTGCATTATTTTTCCGTTTATATTCGTCTAAGCTACTAAACATTTAATGATGCAAAAGGTTAAAGGATATTTCTGGATATTTGTTATCACAGCATGTGCCTGTTCGTTTGTGCCTTCGCCAAAAGAAAAAATAAACTGGATTACTGTTGCCGAATTAAATGAATTGTATTATAAAAACCCCCGGCCTATTTTAATTGATGTTTATACGAATTGGTGTGGCTGGTGCAAAGAAATGGACCGCACAACTTATAAGAACGACAAAGTTGCTGCTTATATAAATGAACATTATTATGCCGTAAAATATAATGCAGAATCCAGGGATAGTTTAACTTATAACAAGGTCCTTTATAACTTTAATAAGCATTTTGAAACCAACGACTTTGCAATTTACCTCACATTCGGAAGATTAGAATATCCCTGTACCGTATTTTTATCTTCAATTGATGCCAGGCCTGCACCCCTTGCAGGTTATATGAAGCCCAAAGAAATAGAAGGCCCGCTAAAATTCTTCGGAGAGAAAGCTGATGTCAGTCAGACTTTTGTTGAATTTACAAAGACCATGAAAAAAGAATGGTAAATCGGGCAATGAATCCGTTAGGAAATTAACCGTTTTCTTCAATTTTTTATCAGCTCTAAAAATTTAGCCTTACAATATTTTCAGTAATTCCGGTATTTCACTACTCACCATTCACAACACACCTTTTCACTCCTTTTTCCTTTTTCGTAAGCCTTAATTTATTTTCCTAACGCCTCCTATCGTAAATTGTATTTTATAAAATTTTTTTATATGCTGCAACGAAGGCTGGGCCTATTTCAATCTACAGTTTTAAATATGATTGACATGGTGGGTATTGGCCCTTTTGTAACCCTGCCTATTGTCATGGGCTTAATGGGAGGCATGTACCTGTATGCGTGGATAGCCGGGGCTTTGCTTTCCCTGGTTGATGCAATGATCTGGAGCGAACTAGGTGCCGCTTATCCCCTGGCTGGCGGTAGCTATAATTTTTTAAAAGAAGCTTACGGCAAAAATGGACCCGGCAAAATGATGAGCTTTTTGTATGTCTGGCAAACAATTATCCAGGCGCCACTGGTGGCAGCATCTGCTGCTATTGGCTTTGCACAATACTTCGTTTACCTGATTCCGTTAGAGGCATGGCAGCAAAAAATAGTTTCCGGCTGCGTCATTATTTTTGTGACGGTTTTGCTGTACAGAAAAATTGAAAGTGTTGGTAAAGTGGGCGTATTGCTATGGCTGGGAGTTATAGCTACCTTAGGATGGATAATATTTGGCGGCATAAGCAATGGACATTTCTTTCAGCCCTTACGGGAAATGCAGGGTGTATTCAGTTGGAACAGTATTGCATCTTTTGCTTTTGGCCAGGCCTGTGTAAAATCCATATACAGTTACCTCGGTTATTATAATGTTTGCCATTTGGGAGGCGAAATAAAAAATCCAGGAAAAAATATCCCACGCAGTATGTTTATTTCTGTAATAGGCATTGCCATTCTTTATCTTTCAATGAACCTTAGTGTGAGCAGCGTAATTCCCTGGCAGGAAATACAACAATGGCAGGTAACCGGTAAAGACAATTTTGTTGTAAGCACTTTTATTGAAAGACTGTATGGCCATAAAGCAGCTATAGTTGCCACGGTAATGATCCTGTGGGTGGCTATGGCCTCATTGTTTGCAGTAATGCTCGGCTATAGCCGTGTGCCCTATGCGGCGGCAGTTGACGGCGCATTTTTTAAAATATTTGGCAGGCTGCATCCCACAAAAAATTTCCCCTACATTTCCCTATTGGTTATTGCCGGGTTTGCATTTTTATTTAGCATGTTGTTCCGGATGGGAGATATTATCAGTGGCATTTTAGCCATGCGTATCATGGTACAATTTATCGGGCAGGCTGTCGGTGTCGTACTGCTCAGAAAAAGAAACGGTACCAGCAGCCTTCCTTATAAAATGCCGATGTATCCACTGCCTGTGGTATTGGCTATTGCCATGTGGCTGTTTATTTTTTACGCCACCGGGCTCACCATCATCGTAAGTTTTTTAGCAGTATTTGTAAGTGGTTTGGTGGTGTATATGGTGCAGGCAAAAATGAAAAGGCAATGGCCGTTTAATTTAAAAACTTCAGTTAATATTTAAAGTAATAATCTTCGGGCGCATTGCCGCCAAACTGCCAGGGGCGGCACCGGGCTTTCCGCAGTAGTTGGCTGCCGGCGCACAAAACGCCACCGCACCTGCCACGCTACTGCTTCCAATCCCTTGCGCACTCCTGCAGCAGCCTTACAATTTTTGTAGCTATGGCCTACTCTTATAATTCAAATAATTTCCTTTAATAAACTATCCAGGTCAAGCGCTTCACTGTACATAACTACCGTTCCATCTTCATTGTATTTCCATTCTTCCTTGGGCCGGTCCCAATAAAGTTCTACGCCATTTTCATCAGGGTCATTTAAATACAATGCTTCCGATACGCCATGATCTGCATAACCTGTAAATGGGTACGAAGCTTCTTTCAGCCTTTTATAAATCACTGCTAAATCTTTTCTTGATGGGTATAAAATGGCGGTATGAAACAGCCCTGCACTATTTACCGGTGCAGGCTTTGCGTTTTTGCTGTACCAGGTATTTAATCCTATATGATGATGATAGCCCCCGGCAGATATAAATGCAGCATCATTGCCATACATCGTGGTTACTTCAAAGCCCAGGAGGCCGCAGTAAAATTCCATGCTTCGTTTAAGATCGGCAACTTTTAAATGTACATGCCCAATAAGTGTTTGTGCAGGAACTTTATAATCAGCTTCCATTATTTGTATTTATGCGGTTATGCAGGTACGGTTTATGGGTTATGGATTCATGGGTTGAAAATACAACAATAAATATCCCTCATTTTGCCTTACCGATTATTAAGTTTTCAATTATCCCATCATCCATTGTTCTTTATTAAAAGTATCACTTACTCTTTATCCATTCAACTAAATTCGCTACCACCTCATCCCGGTTTATTTCATTCAGCATTTCGTGGCGGCCATCCTTATATAATTTGTACGAGATATCTTTCACGCCGGCTTTTTGCCAATTGTGTATTAGGTGTAAAAAACCTTTACCCTGTAAACCAACGGGGTCCTTATCGCCGGCAAAAGCATAAACCGGAATATTTACGGGTAGCTGCTTTATATGCTGTTTGCTGAAAGCATCCCTGATCCCTTTAAAAAAATAATAAAAAAAGAGGGCACTGCAAACAAAGCCACATTCCCTATCGGCTACATAATCATCCACTTCATTAGCGTTACGGCTTAACCAGTCAAAAGCTGTGCGGTTAGGTTTAAAAGGTTTATTAAATTTCTGGAAGGATAATTTATCAATTAGGCTGCTCCGGTATTTACTTCCAAATATTTTCCATTGCACTTTCGCCATAAGTATGCCGGCGCTCAGCAGCGGATCTTGCTTACCGTTAGTAGCGGATAAGATCAATCCATCAATTTCATTTCCATGCATTTGAAAATAGCGCTGGCAAATAAAAGAGCCCATGCTGTGCCCCATTAAAAATATTTTTTTTGCATGGTATTGTTTTTTTAAATAGCCGATAGCCAGGTGAATATCATCTACCTGTTTGTAAAACCAGTTTGGACCCGCCAGCCCTAAATTACTCTCCTTTGTTACGGCTTTACCATGTGCCCGGTTGTCATGTGCAAATACTGCAATCCCTTGCTGTACCAGCATTTGAGCAAT
>JBDSDN010000090.1:0-5216 GCA_039920545.1 Ferruginibacter sp.
AAAGGAAAAGTACCGGTATTGCATATTGATTTGATGGATGACACAGATAATAAATTGCTGGAAGAAATAAAAAATTCCAAATTAAAAATTCAGAATAATATTGAAGGGTATAAATTCAGAGATGCGCTGGCAGAAGTGATTGACCTTGCAAGAAAAGGTAATAAATACATGCAGGAAAAGGAGCCCTGGATAGTGGCAAAGCAATTAACCGGGGAAGGGCAACTGACTTCCAATGCTCAAAAGCTTATTGACAATACATTGCATATTTGTTTACAGTTAACTGCAAACCTTGCCATATTTATTAATCCATTTTTACCGGATACAGCAAAAAAACTTTGCTACATGATGAAGGTTGTTGGTAAAATGCTGGACTGGGAAAATGCCGGAAGCCCTAAACTACTAAGTATTGGATATTCCTTAAGAGCCCCCGAGTTACTTTTCAGAAAGATAGAGGACCAGGAAATAATTGAACAGGTTGAAAAATTAAAAACCAAAAGCTCACAATTAAAAGAAACTGCAAAAATGGAAGAAGAGAAAAAAAACAGCACCGAAGTTTCAGTGCCGCCTGTTAAAAAAGACACAATTCAATTCGATGATTTTGCAAAAATTGAATTAAAAGTCGGAACCATTGTGTCTGCAGAAAAAGTTGAAAAGGCAGATAAACTTTTAAAACTGGAAATAGATTTGGGAATTGAAAAACGCACCATTGTCAGTGGTATAGCACAGCATTTTGAAGCTGCAAATATCATAGGCAAACAGGTAACAGTTGTAACCAACCTGGCCCCAAGAAAAATGAGGGGTATAGAAAGCAATGGTATGATTTTAATGGCCGAAGATGAAGGAGGGAAATTGAAATTTGTGAATCCTGATGATATGGTGAAGAATGGCTCCGGGGTGAGCTGAATTTCAAATCTTTAACCACGAATAGATTTACATACAGGATCCAAGATTTTATTTCCTGATTCAATGCTTAGGTTATTGTCCTGCAAAGCCTTAATCAGCCTAACCTGTATACTTTTTGAGGCCATTGCAAAAGAGTTTAAAACAATTGTGTAATTAATCCGGTTCACTAATGAAACCTTGCTTTTTGAGATCAAGGGTACTTTGGATAAATATTTGCTTAGTAACTATAAAATAAAATCAACCATATGAAAAAGAAAAATATCCTTTTTGCAGCTTTGATGCTCCTGGTTGCAAACACATTTGCGCAACAAATAGATATGACGCTGATACCCTACCGTAGTGGCGATAAATGGGGCTATGCATCGCCTGACAAAAGAGTAGTTATCACTCCAAAATTTAATGAGGCTGCCTGGTTTTCAGAAGGATATGCCGCAGTAAAGGTGGGTACGAGGTACGGTTACATTAATAAGGCAGGTAAACTGGTAATACCCGCAAAATTTACGGTGGCAAAATCTTTTAGAAAAGGGTACATGCCAAATTCTAAAAACGTTGGGGGGGATTCTGTACTTTTTGCCGGTGCTTCTGTAGTTGCCAGTGGTTATGAAATTTGTATAAACACAAAGGGAATGCGCATGCCGCAATGCCCGGCAATTAATGAAAATTCTGTGTTAGAAAATCGCATCCCCGTTAAAACTGTTGTCACTCAAAAGACTTACTCTTTAGCTAATAATAACGGTCTTTTTGATAAAGTGATTGATGATTATAAAGTGCCGGGTAGTGATGAAACTTATTACATAGCCGAGAAGGGGGGTATGTATGGTGTTTTCAACAGTAAATTTGATCCCATAGTCCCTTTTGAATATAATGAAATTAGGCAGGTAAAATCTGGTGGTAATCAATACCTGGAGGTGAGGAAAGATGGTATGAATGGAATTGTTGGAGGTAGCGGCCAAACACTTATCAATACTGAAAACACTAACGTTGTTTTAATAAATGCCATGAATAATACGGATTACGTTATTGTAAAGAAGAATGGTAAAACTTATGTAAAAGATTTAAAAAATAATGATTTTATCTCTACCGGCTATGCAGATATTATTTATGATAACAATGGGGGTTTTATATTAACAGGAGATGATAACACAAAAGGATTTTATTTTATGGACAATAAAATGATTTCCCCAAAATATAGTGATGTGAGGATGGTAAATGGCTCACATTACCTGCTCGTAAAAACCAGCAATGGAAAAACAGGATATATTAACGATGCCGGTGACGAATTTTTTGTAGAATAATTTTAAAAATATTATAATTTCATTTAAAAAAACTTCAGCCTCAAATGCTGAAGTTTTTTTATTACCGGGATAGTTTTAAATCCTAACTTCGAATTATTAAATTAGTTGTTTAGCTAACTAATTTAATTTTAAATTATTTTTGTTAAAGGATATTTTTATGAAACGTACAATTAAAAAAGTAACAGTTTTAGGAAGTGGTGTTATGGGCAGCAGGATTGCAGCACATTTTGCAGGTGTTGGCGTCCAGGTTTTATTGTTGGATATTGCCCCGAAAGATCTGCCTGCAGAAGCTAAATTAGCAGAGCGGAATAAAATCGTAAATGATGCCCTCGCGGCGGCAGTAAAATCCAATCCCTCTCCTTTATATAGTTTAGATGTTCTGAAGAAAATTACGACAGGGAATTTTACAGATAATATGAAAGATGTTTCTGACTCAGACTGGATAATTGAAGTAGTAGTTGAAAGGCTTGATATTAAACAATCTGTTTTTGCAGAAGTAGAAAAATATCGCAAGCCGGGTACGCTTATCACCTCTAATACTTCTGGTATACCCATACACTTAATGACTGAAGGCAGAAGTGATGATTTTAAAAAACATTTCTGTGGAACTCATTTTTTTAATCCGCCCAGGTATCTCCGTTTGCTTGAAATAATACCCACGCCTTTTACTGATACTGAAGTCGTTCACTTTTTAATGAACTATGGGGATTTATATTTGGGAAAAACCACCGTGCTCGCAAAGGATACGCCTGCTTTTATTGCCAACCGTATTGGAGTATTTGGGATGATGGCCATTATGAATACCATGGAAAAGCTAGGTTTAAATATTGACGAAATTGAGGCACTGACCGGGCCTGTAATTGGGCGGCCTAAATCATCAACCTTTCGTACCGCAGACGTTGTTGGCATAGATACGCTGGTAAAAGTTGCAAATGGGGTTTACGAGAATTGTCCGTCAGATGAGGCGAAAAATTTTTTTAATATTCCTGCCTGGTTAACTAAAATGATTGAAAATAAATGGCTGGGCGACAAGACCGGCCAGGGTTTTTTTAAGAAGGGAAAGGCTGGTGATGGCACGACAGACATCCAGGTATTAAATTTAAAAACACTGGAATATGAACCAAGGCAAAAACCCCGGTTTGCCACCCTGGAAACGGCAAAATCAATAGAAGATTTGCCCACCAGATTAAAGGCTTTGGCGGCAGGCACAGACAAAGCTGGTGAATTTTATCGCCAATTCCATTACGCCTTATTTTCTTACATCAGTTACCGCATTCCTGAAATAAGTGATGAAGTGTACCGGGTAGATGATGCTATGATGGCAGGTTTTGGTTGGGAGATTGGGGCATTTGAAAGTTGGGATGCCTTGGGCTTTGTTAAAACAACCTCAGCAATGAAAGCGGCCGGTTATAAGGTTGCCCCATGGATTGATGAAATGTTAGCTGCAGGCATTACTGCTTTTTACAAAGTTGAAAATGGAAAGCGTTTATACTATGACGTTATTACTAAAACTTACAAGCCTTTACCGGGTGGCGAAGCATTTATTGTGATGAAAAATTTTGCCAATGAAACCATCTGGAAAAATAGCGCCTGCCGGACCTATCATTTAGGTGGGGAGGTTTTGGGCCTGGAATGGTATACAAAAATGGGCAGTATTGGTGGGGAAGTCCTTGAAGGTATTCAAAAATCAATCTCAATTGCAGAAGAAAAATATAAGGGCCTGGTTATAGCAAATGAGGGTACAAATTTTAGTGCCGGTGCTAATGTGGGGATGATATTTATGTTGGCGATTGAACAGGATTTTGATGAAATAGATATGGCTATACGCATGTTTCAGAATACGATGATGAGAGTGCGCTATTCATCTATCCCTGTTGTACTGGCGCCGCATGGCCTGGCTTTAGGTGGGGGTTGTGAAATTTGCTTGCATGCAGATAAAGTAATTGCCGCTGCAGAAACCTACACCGGGTTGGTAGAAGTTGGTATAGGGGTTATACCGGGAGGTGGCGGCACCAAAGAATTTGTATTGCGTGCTGCTGATGAAATGCATAACGGTGAGCCGGAAACGATAACATTGCAAAACCGCTTTTTAACTATTGCTACTGCAAAAGTGGCTACTTCAGGTTTTGAAGCATTTAATCTTGGCATTTACAGAAAAGGGGAGGATGATGTAAGTGTAAATATTGCCCGCCGTATTTCAGAAGCAAAAAATGCAGTTATTAATTTATATGATGATGGGTACACCATGCCCGTGCAACGCAATGATATAAAGGTGTTGGGCCGCTCCGGCCTCGGGGCTATGTATGCCGGTATAAATGGAATGTTTGTCGGAAAATATGCAACGGAGCATGACGTTACCGTTGCAAAAAAACTGGCGTATGTAATGTGTGGCGGCGATTTAAGTGAGCAATCGCTGGTGAGTGAACAATATCTATTAGACTTAGAAAGAGAAGCTTTCTTAAGCCTGACTGGCGAAAAGAAAACCCTGGAAAGAATTCAGAGTATTTTAAAAACGGGCAAGCCATTGAGAAATTAATATATAATCAGGTTTAATAAATTTTAGCAATCAATCAGCAGATAATAGGGCAGAACTTGTTTAAAAGTAAAACTTATTGTTCTCTTAAAAGATCAGACTCTTTTTATAAATATTGCCTGGTTTTTTATTACAGTTCATTTTTATTCAAGTGAGTTACACTTTTTAATTCAATTTTTAATTCCGCATCTTTTCCAGAAAAAAAAATCTTGAATATTTAAAAATAAAATGGGAGAAGTAGAATTACTGCAACACAAGAGCCAGCTTATCATTCATGCTACCTTATTCTTTTATGGCGATGTAGCTTCAGAACATTTAAGCCTGGCGATAGCCCGGGATGTTGCTGCCCATTGGAATGAGCCAAAAGCTGCAGTGTACGTAAAAAGAAATTTGTATTTGGTCTTGTTCGATATTACTGGAATATATTCGCCGGCCCTACTTCCGCAGGAAGTTTATGAAAACGATTCCCCGGTAAATAATTATTT
>JBDSDN010000091.1:0-4300 GCA_039920545.1 Ferruginibacter sp.
ATACCGGATACTGATGGTGATGGTGTAAATGATGAAGAAGATAAATGCCCAACCCGCCCGGGCCCGGTGAGTAACCAGGGATGTCCTGAGATTGCAAAAGAAGTAATTGAAAAAGTGAACTTTGCAGCTAAAAATGTTTTCTTCTCTACAGGCAGTTATAAATTATTGGCTAAATCATTTAAATCATTAAATGCAGTAGCTGATATTATGAAAGCCGATGAATCTTTAATAATTGATATTGATGGCCATACTGATTCACAAGGTTCTGATGAAAGCAATCAGACCTTATCAGAAAACAGGGCAAGTTCAGTAAAGCAATATTTACTAAGCAAAGGCATTGACGACAGCCGTTTAAAATCTACAGGGTATGGTGAAACCAAACCAGTAGCAGACAACAAAACTGCCGCCGGCCGTGCAAAAAACAGGAGAACAGAAATGACGGTTAGGAATTACTAATCAAAATAAAATAACGCTAAAAAGAAACGCCCCGAAATTTTGGGGCGTTTCTTTTATCAAAAAGTTTTAAGCCAAACAGTAATGTGCAATCATAATCAATAATTTAAAACTTCTTCCTCACTAAAATTATGTATTTCGTTATAGAGGGTATCTCTTTCTATAGGTTGCCTTTTTACCTGTTTTATTAGGGTTACCAACTCTGCCGTACTCATAGCAGGAGTCTGTTCCTCGCTGCCGGCCATCGAATATATTTTTGTTGAATCATCAATAGTACCATCTATATCATTTACCCCGAATGATAATGATAACTGGGCATTTGCCCGGCCAAGCATGGGCCAGTAAGCTTTAAGATGGGGGAAATTATCCAGGTAAATTCTTGCAATGGCATACAGCCGCATATCCTCTGTAATTGTAGATTCGGGCACATTGCTCATATCGTTATTACTGTTACGGAATTTTAGCGGAATGAAAGTATTAAATCCATTTGTTTTGTCCTGTAATTCCCGCAGCCGGGACATGTGGTCTATGCGGTGAACGTATTTTTCTATATGCCCGTAAAGCATGGTAGCATTTGTATGCATACCAAGCTTATGCGCTGTCTCATGAATGTGCAGCCAACCATCGCCGGTGACTTTATCGCCGGCAATTATTTCTCTTATTTCCGGGTGAAAAATCTCCGCACCCCCGCCCGGCAAAGATTGCAGGCCTGCATCTTTCAATTGCTGCATTCCTTCTTCTACAGAAAGTTTTGCTTTTCGGAACATATAATCCAGCTCAACGGCAGTAAATCCTTTTACGTGCAGGTCTGGGCGATGGGCATGAATCTTTTGTATAAGTTCGATAAAATAAGCCATGTTCATTTTTGGATGCACACCTCCAACAATATGTACTTCAGTGATCGGCTTTCCATCATAACTTTTTACGATGTCCAGCATTTGATCTATACTAAGTTCCCAGCCTTCATCTTTTTGGGCATATAACCTGGAGTAAGAGCAAAATTTACAACTGAAAACACAAACATTCGTAGGCTCTATATGAAAATTACGATTGAAATAGGTCCTGTCTCCATGCAGTCTTTCCCTGATAAAATTTGCAAGAGCACCGACAAATGGAAGACTCCCTTTTTCAAAGAGCACCAGGCATTCTTCGTCAGTAATCCGTTGTTCTTCTTTTACTTTCCTGGCAATGTTTTTAAGTTCATTATCTGTCACCGAATCAATTAAAACATCAATTTCTGCCATTGTTTTTTTTTGCAAATTTACGATGAAACCAAAATTTACCTCGTAAATATTTAAGCCATGGCTGTTAAAAATAATTTAGTAATTCAAACACTGTTATTTAATGCAGACGGTTGTATTAAATAAATATCTATCTTCCCAAAGGAAAAAATCATTCACCAAACGGCTCAATATGAATATTAAATTCCGGCTTACCGTTTTAAGTTTTCTACAATTTTTTATATGGGGTGCCTGGCTTATAACCATCTCCAATTACTGGTTTGGAACTAAACAATGGGGGGGTAAAGAGTTTGGAGACGTTTTCGGAACCCTCGGAATATCATCTATCATTATGCCCGCCCTTACCGGCATTATGGCTGACCGTTGGATTAATTCTGAAAAGCTTTATGGTATTCTGCATATTTTAGGTGGTTTGGCCCTGGTGTACATTGTTCATGTAGATAGCCCTGACACTTTTTACTGGGTTATTCTCGTGGCAATGCTTTGCTATATGCCTACAATCTCTTTATCAAATTCCATTGGGTATACAATTTTAAAGAAAAATAATTATGATGTTGTCAAGGTTTTTCCACCCATCAGGGTTTGGGGAACCATAGGGTTTATTGCGGCAATGTGGTTTACGAATCTCACCGGCAATAAAGCCTCTGCTAACATGTTTTATATTTCTGCAGCAGCTTCTTTTGTTCTCGGCATTTATTCATTTACCCTGCCTAAGTGCCCACCACAAAAACTGATTTCGCAAAATGCAACCCTGGCAGAAAAACTAGGGCTGGATGCATTTAAATTGTTTGCTAATTATAAAACTGCGATGTTTTTTGTCTTCTCTATGTTTTTGGGCGGGGCCTTACAGCTGACCAATATGTATGGCGATGTTTTTCTATCGGACTTTTCTAAAGTGCCGAAATATGCAGATTCATTTGTTGCAAAATACTCTACTATTATTCTGTCTATTTCACAAATTTCAGAAACCTTGTTCATCCTGGCAATTCCCTTTTTCCTGAAAAAATTTGGCATTAAAAAAGTAATGTTAATCAGTATGTTTGCCTGGGTATTACGGTTTGGCCTATTCGCTTACGGAGATCCGTCGGAAGGTTTATGGATGATCATTGCATCATGTATTGTTTATGGGATGGCCTTCGATTTTTTCAATATTTCAGGATCACTTTTTATTGAAACCACTACAAACCCTGCTATCCGCTCCAGTGCGCAAGGTTTATTTATGATGATGACCAATGGCTTCGGTGCTTATTTTGGAGCCAAGATCAGTGGAATTGCAATTGATAAATATTTTACCCTTGCTGATAAATCCAAGGACTGGCATGGCATCTGGCTTTCGTTTGCATGTTACTCACTGGTGATTGCTATTCTTTTTTGGCTATTGTTCAAGCATAAACACGACCCAAATGAGATTCAAAATGTGAGTCATAATACAGCGGGCACATTACCACCAGAATAAAAATTTTATTAAAAAAGCCCCGCCATTTTATTTTAAAGTAATTTTTTAAACATTAAACCTGAAGTGCATGACATCACCATCCTGCACCAGGTACTCTTTTCCTTCTATTCTTAACCTCCCATTATCCCGGCAGGCTGCTTCGGAGCCGTAATGAATAAAGTCGGTGTAAGAAATTACTTCCGCTTTTATAAAACCTTTTTCAAAATCTGTATGTATTACTGAGGCTGCCTGTGGTGCTTTCCAGCCATGCTGAATTGTCCACGCCCTTACTTCCTGCACGCCGGCCGTAAAGTATGTCGTTAGGTTGAGCAGCTGATAAGTAGAATGTATCAAACGGTCCAATGCCGGTTCTTTCATTTTATACTCCTCCATAAACATCGCCTTATCATCCGGGTCTTCAAATTCTGCAATCTGTGCTTCCACAGCGTTGGTCATTATGATTACCTGGTTACCTTCACTTTTTACAGAATCAATTAAGGCATCAGAATATTTATTACCGGTATGCATGGACGCTTCATCTACATTTGCTACATACAAAACCGGTTTATCGGTGAGTAAAAAAATATCTGCAATCGCTGCTTTTTCATCCTTATCAAGTTTAAGTGCCAGGATATTTTTTCCTTTTTCTAATTGCAATTTGCACTTCAGCAAAACTTCATATTCAATTTTAAGCTTTGGATCTGTTTTTAATAATTTTTCGGTACGTTGTAATTTTTTATCTACGCTTTCAAGGTCTTTCAATTGCAATTCTGTCTCTATAATTTCTTTATCGCCCACCGGGTTAATAGGCCCTTCATCCCTTAGAATATTTTCGTCTTCAAAACAACGTACTACCTGAATAATAGCATCTACTTCACGGATGTTTGCTAAGAATTTATTACCTAAACCTTCACCTTTACTGGCACCCCGTACCAGGCCGGCTATATCTACTATCTCAATCTGTGTAGGTACAGTCCGGTTAGGCTTTACCAGTTCTTCCAGTTTATTAAGTCTTGGGTCAGGTACGTTTACTAAACCGGTATTAGGTTCTATGGTACAAAACCTGTAATTGCTTGCCTGCGCTTTAGCACTATTGCTCACTGCATTAAATAATGTTGATTTTCCTACATTGGGTAGGCCCACGATGCCTGCTTGTAATGCCATAAATTAT
>JBDSDN010000092.1:0-6099 GCA_039920545.1 Ferruginibacter sp.
ATAAAAAATAATTTTTTCATGTTTATTTTTTTTAGTTAATAATTGGGTAAAAGAAATTATAGCTAATGTACAAAATTAAATAGGTGTTTTGCAAATTTAATGACAGGGAAATAATGCACAATAACCCATAGGTGGGTATAAACGGCAATACAAATATTGACATACTGACAAATATAAATTTACAAACCTTTAATTTTGTGAGATGGAAAATTCACTTTCATCACTTTTTATAAAGCAGGAATACAATAAAAATAATTTTTTTTTAATTGCCGGCCCCTGCATTGTAGAAAGCGAAGAACTGGTGCTGGAAGTAGCAGAAAAAGTTTCAGCTATTTGTAAAAAATTATCTATCCCGTATATTTTTAAAGCCTCCTATCGAAAAGCGAACCGCACCAACTCAAATTCGTTTATGGGTATAGGTGATGAAGTTGCCATGAAAATTATTAAAAAAGCCGGGCAGCAATGCTCGGTTCCCACTACTACTGACATTCACGCTCATGAGGAAGCGGCCATCGCTGCAAACTATGTAGATATATTACAAATACCTGCTTTTCTTTGCCGCCAGACAGATTTATTGATCGCCGCAGCCCAAACAGGCAAAATAGTTAATGTAAAAAAAGGGCAGTTTTTAAATGGGCCGGCAATGAAATTTGCAGTAGATAAAATAAAAAAAGCGGGCAATAATAAAATATGGCTTACCGAAAGAGGAAACACATTCGGATACCAGGACCTGGTGGTTGATTACAGAAATATCACCTGGATGAAAGAACAGGGCGTGCCGGTAATAATGGATTGTACCCATTCTTTACAACAGCCAAACCAGGCCTCAGGTATTACAGGTGGCAACCCACAATTAATTGAAACTATTGCCAAAGCTGCAATTGCAACTGGTGCCGATGGGTTGTTTATTGAAACACACCCCAACCCGGCTGTTGCTAAAAGTGATGGTGCAAATATGTTACGCTTAGATCTTCTTGAACCTTTACTGGAAAAACTGGTACGATTAAGAGAAGCTGTTATTTATTAAAAGTTCAAATAAATATTACAGGTATTTTAGCGGGTTACGCCTGGCATTAAAAATATAACGTTTTACATTCAGCCAGAATGCCACAAAAAGGTAAACAATTACCGGGGAGCCCATGGTTAGAAAAGAAATGTAAATAAAATATTTTCGAATGGTAGAAGTAGCTATTCCCAACTTTTCACCAATGGCTGTACATACCCCAAATACATGCCATTCAATAAAATGTTTAAAACGGTTCACCCTGCTAATTTAAACTGTTTTATTCTAAAAACAGCACTTTAAATACTGCCCGATTTTTTGTAATTTCGCAGCAATTCAAATTATTAATTAATAGCGAAGAAAAAATCTAAATGGCTGTAAAGTCCCGCTATCTCCATTTTAATTCTGAAGTATTCTTTAACCATCCTGCTGATGGGCAGGTTTACAAATTCATACCATGGCCTTTGATATTGAAATGATTAAAACCCTTTATGCAAATTTTGGCAACCGTATAGAAAAAGCCCGTGAAGTTGTTGGTAAGCCTTTAACCCTGACAGAAAAAATTCTTTACGCACATCTCTGGCATGGAGAAGCAACCACTGCATTTGAAAGAGGAAAATCTTACGTAGATTTTGCACCGGACCGGGTTGCGATGCAGGATGCCACAGCACAAATGGCATTGTTACAATTTATGCAAAGTGGCCGTACCCAGGTGGCGGTACCCTCCACAGTGCACTGCGACCATTTGATTGAAGCAAAAATAAACAGTAAAACTGATCTGGACAGGGCTGTGCATGAGAGTAGCGAAGTATACGATTTCTTAGCCTCGGTCAGCAATAAATACGGGATAGGTTTTTGGAAACCTGGCGCAGGAATAATACACCAGGTGGTGCTGGAAAATTATGCGTTCCCCGGCGGCATGATGATTGGTACAGACAGCCATACGGTAAATGCAGGTGGCCTGGGTATGATAGCCATCGGTGTAGGCGGGGCAGATGCCTGCGATGTGATGGCAGGCCTGGCATGGGAACTTAAAATGCCCAAGCTAATTGGCGTGAAACTAACGGGTAAGCTTAGCGGCTGGACGGCGCCGAAAGACGTTATTTTAAAAGTGGCCGGTATTCTTACCGTAAAGGGTGGTACGGGTGCTGTAGTAGAATATTTTGGCGAAGGCGCTACCAGTATGAGTTGTACTGGTAAAGGCACCATCTGTAACATGGGTGCTGAAATTGGCGCTACTACCTCTACCTTTGGGTACGATGAAAGCATGAGCCGCTATTTAAAAGCTACCGGCAGAGAAGAAATTGCTATAGCTGCCGATGCTATTGCAACGCACTTAACCGGGGATGCCGAAGTATATGCCAATCCTGAAGCGTATTTTGACCAGGTAATAGAAATTGATTTAAATACCTTAGAACCTCATTTAAACGGGCCTTTTACCCCGGATTTGGCTACGCCCATTTCAAAAATGAAAGAAGCTGCAGCCGCTAATGGCTGGCCCACAAAAATTGAAGTTGGCCTGATAGGAAGCTGCACCAATTCTTCTTATGAAGATATAAGCCGTGCCGTAAGCTTAGCCCAGCAGGTCAGTGATAAAGGTTTAAAACTTCATTCAGAATTTACCATAACCCCTGGAAGTGAACAGGTACGTTTTACAATTGAAAGAGATGGATTCTTAAATATATTTGATAAAATAGGCGCTACTGTTTTTGCAAACGCCTGCGGCCCATGCATAGGTATGTGGGCACGGGTAGGTGCAGAAAAAGCAGAAAAAAATACTATCGTACATTCCTTTAACCGAAATTTTGCAAAACGTGCAGATGGAAATCCTAACACCTTTGCATTTGTAGGCAGCCCCGAAATTGTAACTGCTATGGCCATTGCTGGTACGCTGGAATTTAATCCCCTCACGGATACGCTGGTGAATGATAAAGGCGAAATGGTAAAATTAGATCCGCCAACCGGGTTTGAGTTGCCTCCCCGGGGTTTTGCGGTAGAGGATGCTGGTTTTCAAAAACCTGCGGAAGATGGAAGTCATGTCACAGTGATTGTTTCTCCTGATAGCAAACGCCTGCAAATATTAGATCCTTTTGCTGCCTGGGAAGGAACAGATTTAAAGGGTCTTAAGTTATTGATAAAAGCAAAAGGAAAATGTACTACTGATCACATCAGTATGGCCGGGCCGTGGCTCAAGTTTCGTGGGCACCTGGATAATATAAGTAACAACATGCTTATTGGTGCAGTAAACTTTTTCAATGAGAAAACAGACCTGGTAAAAAATCAACTTACCGGGGAGTATGGCACCGTTCCTAATACCCAGCGAGCCTATAAGGCTGCATCTGTAGGAACTATTGTGGTAGGTGATGAAAATTATGGAGAAGGATCATCCAGGGAACATGCCGCTATGGAACCCCGGCATTTGGGTGTAAGAGCAGTATTGGTAAAATCATTTGCCCGTATTCATGAAACAAATTTAAAAAAGCAGGGTATGCTGGCCTTAACTTTTGCTGTTAAAGAAGAATACGATAAAATTCAGGAAGATGATATTATAGATATCTTAGGCTTAACAGAATTTGCTCCCAACAAAGCCCTGGTTGTATACCTGCATCATTGTGATGGTACTTCGGATGTACTGCAGGTAAATCACACGTACAATGAGCAGCAGATAGAATGGTTTAAAGCCGGTGGGGCCTTAAATATTATCAGGAAGGAATTTGAAGCAAGGCAATGATTGCAGGATGATGTTATATAAAAAGTAATCATTAAAAGGCGCATTTTTTATTGATAGAAAATGTGATCATATATGATATTTTTTTTCGCTCACTTCACCTCAAACCAAACTTTGGCTTTATCATTCCAGTCTCCGTTATAATTAAGGGTTAGTTCTTCCATTTTTTCAATGCGTGAGACCGTCTTTACAAAAATGTTATCAGCCTCAAAATCCATAAAGTATTCGCAATTGCTTTTGTAGCTATGGTTGTATATCGGAACCAGGCCGAGAGCCATACAGCATTTTTCTTTTTTTATTCCCCATTCAAAAATATAATCATGAAGTAATGTTTTATCCAGGTGTACCCGGTCCTCAATATTCATCACTATTACAGGAGAAATTTCCACCACCGTGTTTGCTTCGATTTTTTCATTAGTGAAAACCCCACGACCTTTTTGTGGGGAGCTATCAACAAATAAACTGGCACTTATCATAACATCTGATTAAATTAAAAAAGGTAAATTGCGCTTTTTAATTACGAAAATAATACTTTGGACTGATGTCTTTTGAAATAGATGAAATACCGATGCAGCAACAGTTTGAGGAAGTAATTGCTTCTGAAGATAAACTACAGATCCAGGATTTTTTAAATGATCAGAATATCAGTGATGTTGCTAATCTTATTTACGAAAATCCAGACTATGAAATTCCTATTATCTCGCATTTAAGTATTCACCGTGCAGCAAGTGTCTTTAAAATACTTGATCTTAGTGAACAGAAAAGAATAATAAAAAAATTACCAGCATTTAAGTCCGCAGAATTATTAAATGAACTCCCCGCAGATGACCGGGTAGATTTTTTTGAAGAGCTACCTACTGGTGCAGTGAGGGAACTTATAAAAACACTGGGGCCCGAAGAAAGAAAAATTACACTAAAACTTTTGGGCTACCCCGAGAACAGTGTCGGCAGGTTAATGACGCCCGATTATGTTTATGTTTATGAATATAATTCTGTAAAAGAAGTACTTGAAACTATCAGGCGTTACGGTACAAATACTGAAACGATTGACGTGATTTATGTCATAAATAAAAAGGGAGAGCTGCTTGATGATATACGTATCAGGGATTTTATCCTGGCTTCGCCGGAGATAAAGGTCAATGAACTTATGGATAACCGTTACATTTCCCTCAATGTAAACGATGACCAGGAACTGGCGAGTGATGCTTTTAAAATGAATAATCGTGTAGCCCTACCCGTTACTGATGCTCAGAATATCTTATTAGGTATTGTTACTATTGATGATATCCTTTGGGTAGCCCAGGAAGAATTTAGTGAAGATATTCAGAAAATAGGCGGTACCGAGGCTCTGGATGAACCCTACCTTGATATTGGGATTGTAAAACTCGTAAAAAAAAGGGCCGGTTGGCTGGTGCTCCTTTTTTTGGGGGAAATGCTTACTGCTACTGCGATGCAGTACTTTCAAAAAGAGATTGAGGCCGCCACCGTGCTCGCTTTATTTATACCGCTTATCATGAGTAGTGGTGGTAACAGTGGCTCACAAGCCTCTACACTTATTATACAGGCCATGGCTCTTGGAGAACTTACCATTACGGAGTGGTGGAAAGTTTTACGCCGGGAACTTATTTCAGGTTTATTCTTAGGCGTTATCCTCGGAAGTATCGGTTTTTTCAGAATCTTACTTTGGCAAAATCTACACATATTCGATTATGGTATTTATTGGAAACTTGTAGCAGCCACTATTTTCTTTTCTTTAATTGGTATTGTACTTTGGGGAAGTGTTATGGGGTCTATGTTGCCATTGCTGCTCAAGAAATTAAAGCTTGACCCGGCTGCCTCCTCCGCACCATTCGTTGCAACGCTGGTGGACGTAACCGGAATAGTCATTTATTTTTCTGTGGCGTATTTTTTTCTTAAAGGAATATTATTGTAATGGTTTCATTTTTCTGTTGTCATTATTGCGGGCCGATTTATCCCCGAATTTTTTATATATAAATTTAACCTTACCCTTTTTAGCATGAATGATAAATAAATTATCATATTCCTCATCAGAAATGGACTTTAATTGTAAATTCGCAACCCCCAGTTTTTTAATAATAGGGATAATAGTATTGCTATGTGCAATTATTAAAATATTTTTTTGCCGGTTACCCAGTTCCGTTATTTTTTCCTGCAGCCCATTACCGGAAGTATCGGCCTCATACTCTATTACAGGGATATGGGAATATATGCTTAGAGAATCTGCTGTCATTTGAGACCGCCGGTACTTTGTAACATAAATGCCGGTAATTTTTTTATTTTTTAAAACCCGGTATAAATCGCCGCAGCGGTTCAGGCCGGAGGGTAATAAACCAGGGTTATTACCAGT
>JBDSDN010000093.1:0-7571 GCA_039920545.1 Ferruginibacter sp.
GGCAGCATAATCCTGTATCAGGTGATCCCATATATGCCACTCCCAAACTATCTTTCCCCCTGTTTTTCCTTCAGGAGCTATTTCCACTATTTTATCCGGCCATAGGCCTGCTTTCGGAACCATGTTAGCCTTTCGGCCAGCAGCCGTGCATTGTTCAGGCGTTTTTGCTTCCCATGCGATTGCAAGTATGTGACCATTAGGCATCACTGCAAAATCATGGTGGTGCAAATATTGTTCGGTGGCATATTCAAAGTCCCAAAGAATTTTACTATCCCATGAAATTTTCTGTATTCTTCCGGATTCCCCACCACCTGCAAATACAGGAAAATCAGGATCGGCAACATTTTGTATTATCGATCCGTCAGCCTGGAGATAAGCGCTTATAGCTGCGCTACCATAATTACTTTTCCATTGATGCACCACTTCACCTTTTCTATTAATTAAATAAACCAGTGGCGAATTGGGAACCCCGAACATAATATAACCATCCACAAGCCCATCTGAAGTTTTAGTAAGACCCCGGGGAATATGAAGGCCGAACATATTTCTGTCTTTTTCAACAGGTGGTTTTTTAACTGATGTATCATTCATATTAGTCTTCACCTGGCAAAAGGATATTATGGATACAAATAGTAATAGTTGAAACAGTACGAATGTCTTTTTCATGTTGACTGGTCTGAGTTTAAATTGAAATAAAAATATTCGGGACAAAAATCTGCGGGGTGCTTTTCGCTACTAATGTAGTAATTAAGGTTGTATAATACAAGCTGTTTTAAAACAAATTAGATTGGTTCAAAATTTTTTTAATATAGAAAATTAATTTACTAACTTGAAGGAGATTTAACCCTTCACCAAAATTTACTTAACATGTCCATCAAAATTATTGGCGCCGGATTACCAAGAACCGGTACAAATACGCTTAGAGAATCACTTGAAATTCTCGGCTTTAGTAAAACCTATCATATGAAGCACTTGCTTGTACATCCTGAAGATCTTCACTATTGGACAACTTTGAAAGCAACAGGAACGACCCAGTGGGATGCATTGTATGATGGCTACCAGGCTACGGTTGATTTTCCCTGTTATCCCTGGTACAAGGAACACATGAAACAGTATCCTGATGCAAAAGTTATCTTGAGTTTAAGGCCATTTGAAAAATGGTATACCAGTTTCCATAGTACGATTTGGAAAGCACAGAATCCCCCGGAAGCTGAGAGAGCAGCAATGGGAGTAAGAATAGCTGCCGACCCCCGGCTTCAATCTGTAATGAAGGTGATGGGATTTTCGAAACAGGCAATGAATGAAGATCATTTCCAGGGTAAATTTTTGGATAAAGAATTTATGGAAAAACTTTTTAATGAGCATAACGAAGAAGTAAAAAGATATGTTCCGGCTGATCGGTTACTCGTTTTTGATGTGACTGAAGGCTGGGAACCGCTTTGTAAATTTTTAGATGTGGAAGTGCCCAATGAACCACTTCCTCATACAAATAAAAAAGAGGACTTTAAACAAATGATCGATGAACTTATGCAGGGCAATTTAGTTTAAGGATTTGGTCAGACAATTTTTTAATGTCGTTTCCTAATCAACCGGATGTCTTCATTTTTTTTAATTCATTATAAATGGTTTGCAATAGCGCTGTCATTAGAGCTACTGATGATTGATGAACCTTTTACTTGTCTTTATCGCTGTGGAGGATTACAAGAACTAGCAAATTTTACAATACGAATTTAATATTGATAAGTGGTTTATTTTTGGACACCAGCGCATCATCTGCAATGTCAACAATAGTATCTAAAATTAGATTTGTTTCATGCTGCGGCAGCTCCTGCACAATTAAAAAAAAGGGAATTCAATTACTGAATTTCGGTAGTGAACTGACTGGGACTCGAACCAAGGGCCCTCCCGATTACAATCGGTATGCTCTCCCTACTGAGATATCAATTCCTCGATATATTTTCTGGATTTCATTTTCTTTATTACTGCTTCCCGTCTCTTTGCGGCTAGCAAAGTCTCAAAAAATTCTTTGTATTTTAAAACCCAGGGTATGCCGGTAGAAGTAAATTTTGAATGGCCAATATTATGTTCGTAAAGTCTTCTGTTTAAATCTGTGCACGCTCCAACATAATATTTGGAAAGCTTCTCAGAATAGATGATGTACGTAAATGGCATAAAATAAAAAAAGGGAACTCATTTAATGAATTCCCTTTGTGAACTGGCTGGGACTCGAACCCGGCGCCCTCCCGATAAAATCGGGATACTCTCCCTTCTGAGATATCAATTCCTAAATTCCCTTAGTGAACTGGCTGGGACTCGAACCCAGGGCCCTCCCGATAAAATCGGGATACTCACCCTACGGAGATATCAATTCCTGAATTCCCTTAGTGAACTGGCTGGGACTCGAACCCAGGGCCCATACATTAAAAGTGTATTGCTCTACCAACTGAGCTACCAATTCATTTTTATTTTTTCGAACCCGGCGCCCTCCCGATAAAATCGGGATGTTCTACCAACTGAGCTACCAATTCATTTTTATTTTTCCGAACCCGGCGCACTCCCGATAAATTCGGGATGTTCTACCAACTGAGCTACCAATTCTTCACCCGTTTTTTAATTGCGGAGGGCAAAAATAAGGCAAATTCATCTTGCGGCAAAAGTTTTTAAAAAAGTTTTAATAAATCACTTCAAGTATATTCTTCAAATTAGTTTGTAATGCGCAATTTATCTACCCTATTTTTGCCAATAATAAATTTATTAATGAGCAATTTTTTTAATGACAAAGTAGTTGCCATAACGGGCGGCAGCGATGGCATTGGTAAAGCCCTGATAGAACTACTTTTGCCAATGGGTGCAAAAGTAGCTACCTGTGCCCGCAACCAGGATAAATTGTATGATTTACAATTGCGGCATTCTACCCAGCCGCTTCATTGCATAGTCGCAGATGTAAGTGACCTGAATGATTGCAAACTTTTCATTGATTCTACCATTAAGCAGTTCGGCGGCATAGATATTCTTATAAACAATGCAGGCATTTCCATGCGGGCATTACTAAATGATGCAGATATTGATGTGTTTAAAAAAGTAATGGGTATAAACTATTTTGGCACGGTGTACTGCACAAAGATAGCACTCCAATCTATCATAGAAAGGCAGGGAACAATTGTCGGGATATCTTCTATTGCGGGTTATCGTGGCCTGCCTGGCCGAAGCGGGTATAGCGCCAGTAAGTTTGCCCTTAATGGATGGCTTGAAGCGGTACGGACTGAACTACTGGATAAAGGTGTAAACGTAATGTGGGTATCTCCTGGTTTTACACGCAGCAATATCCGTAACGCAGCGCTAAACAACAAGGCACAGGCAAATGGCGAGAGCCCCCTGGATGAATCTCAATTAATGAGTGCCGAAAAATGTGCTACACACATTTTAAAAGCCATTGAAAAAAAGAAAAGAACTTTGATCCTGACCTTTAAAGGAAAGCAAACTGTTTTTATTAATAAATTTTTTCCATCCTGGGCAGACAGATTAACACATAAGTTTTTCTTTAAAGAAGGAAAATTGGTAAAATAAGCACTCATCACTTAAAATGCTCATGTAAATAAATGCCGTTACTCACCCTTACAAGCGATATTGGTATCCAGGATTTTATGCCCGGCGCAATTAAAGGTCAGTTAATGCAGGCCAACAGTGATTTTACCATAGTTGATATTACGCATTTATTATCTCCATTCAATTATCCCCAGGCGGCATATGTATGCAGGAATGCCATAAAAAATTTTCCTGTAGGGAGTTTTCATATTATACTGGTGAATATATTTGATGAAAAACCTGAACACCTGTTACTGGCAGAACAAAACGGGCATTATATTGGCTGTGCAGACAATGGCCTGTTGACGATGATCCTGGAAGAGGTTCCTCAAAATGTGGTCGCCCTTCACCTGGAAAAAACACAGGCAAAAAATACTTTATATTGCGTCAGTGTTTTTGCAAATGCTTTTAATGAAATTATTGAAGGAAAAACAATTCAGGAAATCGGTGATGCAACCGTTTCAATCCAGGTGAAAAATCCTTTGCGCCCTTTACTGGGCAATAACTGGATAGAAGGGCAGATTATTTTTATAGATAATTTTGAAAATGTAATTGTAAATATCAGCAAAGAAGAGTTTGAAGAACAGCGAAAAGGAAGAAGTTTTACCATCGTATTTAAACGGGACGAAGTGATTGATAAAATAAGTGAAACCTATGCAGATGTACCCGAAGGGGAAAAATTAGCCCTCTTTAATTCTGCCGGATATTTAGAGGTGGCCATAAATAAGGGTAATGCTGCGGGGCTTTTCGGCCTCCTTAGCTTTTCAGAAAAACAGCAGCAGGTAATGCAGGGGCAGTATAATCATAAACTTATATACCAAACAGTAAAAGTATATTTTCAATAACAAATAAATAAACGACACATTATGAAAAGAGTATTATTTGCAATTTGCTTATTTGCCGCAGGCACAATAAATGCGCAGATTAAAATGCCCGCCCCCTCTCCAACACAAACCATAAAACAAAATTTTGGTTTAGGCGATATCGAACTTACCTATAGCCGGCCACTGGCAAAAGGCAGAACAGTTTTTGGAGATTTAGTACCCTATAATAAATTGTGGCGCACCGGGGCAAACAACGCTACTATTATAAAATTTTCCGAGCCGGTAGAAATAAACGGTAAAAAAATTGATACTGGTTCTTATGCACTCTACACTATACCCGGAGAGGATAACTGGGAGGTCGTCTTAAACAAAGGTGTTACTAATTGGGGCGTTACAAACTATAAAGAGTCAGATGATATTCTACGGTTTAAAGTGCAACCCATGAAATTGAAAAATCCTACGGAAAGCTTTACCATGCAGTTTGCCGATGTAAAACCGGAAAGCTGTGCCTTGCATATTATGTGGGAAAAAACAGCAGTGGCCATTCCAAT
Organism: Ferruginibacter sp.; assembly: GCA_039920545.1. Taxonomy (GTDB): domain Bacteria; phylum Bacteroidota; class Bacteroidia; order Chitinophagales; family Chitinophagaceae; genus Ferruginibacter. The sequence goes on from JBDSDN010000093.1 coordinate 4,961, forward strand.
AAACGCAGTGATAAAAGATCGAATACGCTCGCAGGTAGACCAGGCGATGCTGACAGATAAAAAACCATATTTTGCTGCCGCCCAGTTTTATAATGAGTATGATAAAAACCCTGCCAAGGCTTTAGAATATGCGAAAAATGCGGTAAAAGAAACTCCAAAGGCTTACTGGATATGGCTTTACAAAGCTAAATTAGAGAAAGACCTGGGCGATAAAGCCGCAGCTATTGCAAGTTCTAAAATGTCATTAGCCTTAGCTACTGAAGAAAAGAATGATGATTATGTAAAAATGAATGAAGTATTATTGAAGCAATTGAAATAAAATTTAATAGCATTTTTTTCAAATCCTGCCGCATATTAGCAGGATTTTTATTTTTGGACAAGGCAAAAAAAATCACCAATAAAATTAACTAAAATCAGGGGAATAAAAACCTGGGCTTTTCCTGCGGCCGGTCGCAGGCAGAGCTAATCTTTTCGTTCCGCAAAAAATGATTTCCATTGCATTACCTACGCATCTTGTTTTTCATGTAGAATATGTGTTCCGGTTTTCATATTTCTCTCTCTTTTAGAATGGGCCTGGGGGCAAAACTTTGAAAAATAAATCCGATAATTATTACCAACACGGCACCAATAACATTTAACCATAGAAATGAAATTATATCTGCCTTGTAAATTAAGCATACGGCTATTTCAGATATAATGGCTGAATAAAAAACAGCATTGCTTTTTATATTTTTCAGCCAGAATGCGGTTAAAAAAATACCGAGAATAACCCCGTAAAAAATTGAGCCCAGGATATTAACGGCTTCAATAAGGCTATTGCCAATATTGCGGGCAAACATGGCAATGATAATACAAAAAATGCCCCAACCAAAAGTATACCATTGAGATACTTTGTAATCGTCACCCGGGGAATCATTTTTTACAAAAAACTTTTTATGAAAATCTACCACGCTACAGGCTGCCAATGAATTGAGTGCTGCGGCTATGCTGCCCCACGCAGATAGAAATATTACGGCAAACAATAAACCTATTAGTCCAATCGGCAGGTTATCTTTTACAAACCGCAGAAAAATAAAATTTGTATCGTTGGCTTCGTCGCCGGGGAAAGCTTTTTGTAAGACAGTTTTATATTTTTTTCGCTGTAAATCTGTTTCAGCAATATTCCCACTTTCAAATGCAGCAGTATAATTTTTGTCAACTATTGCCAAAGAATCAGCATAGACAGTTTGTTTAGCGGCAAGCGTTTTTGCATCATCAAAATATATTGGGGCCTTATGGTGTAAATAAAAAGAAAAAATAAGTACGCCAATCAGCAAAATACAAAACTGCATGGGAACTTTTACGAGCCCATTCATTAATAAACCTTTACGGCTTTCGTTTACATTTTTTGCAGTCAGGTACCGCCCTACCTGGCTGTGATCTGTACCAAAATAACTGAGTGCCAGAAAAAAGCCGCCGATAACTCCGCTCCAGATATTGTATTTATCTTTCCAATCAAACCCATTTTTTGTAAAGCCGCTTGTAATCACATTCATTTTACCATAACTCCCTGCTTCCTTTATTGCTTCTTTAAAGCCCATGCCTGCAGGAAGAAGACTTACCGCTATATACCCAATTAAAAAAAGCGAAATAAAAACAATAATCATTTGTAATTTCTGGGTGTAAGCAACAGCTTTGGCACCACCACTCATGGTATAAATGATAAGCAAGCCACCCATTACAATGTTGGTGTAATATATGTTCCAGCCCATGAGTGAACTTAATATAAGTGACGGCGCATAAATACTTACGCCGGTGCTTAACCCACGGGACAATAAAAAAAGGAAAGCCGTAAAAGTTCTCGTCTTAACATCAAACCGGTGCTCTAAAAATTCGTATGCAGTATATACTTTTAACCTGCTGTAAACCGGTACAAAAAAAATGCAGATTACAATCATCGCCAGGGGAAGGCCAAAATAATATTGTACAAAACGCATTCCGTCAGTATACGCTTGCCCGGGCCCTGTAAGATAAGTAATGGCACTTGCCTGTGTACCCATTATGCTTAGCAAAATAAGGTAACCCGGCATACTCCTGTTACTTAGAAAATATCCTTCCAGGTTTTTAGTAGTACGGCTTTTATATACACCATAAATAATGATGCCCAACAAAACAGTGACCAGTATGAGCCAATCTATTAAACTCATTTTACGAATGGTAAATAGTTAAATAAAAGAATGAGGATACATATTAGTATCAATATTTAAAGATGCTATTTTTCTTTTTGCAAAGCAATCAGATTAGCCATTAACCTATAGGCCCCGGGCACACCTGCTGGTAATTGCCTGAAGAAAACGAGGCTGGCATATACAAAATTGCCCTTGCCATATTTTGCAATTGCAAGGCTGCCATTAGTTTGCTTGTCTGCTTTATCATTCATACCCAGGGGTGTTTCATAATGCGGGTCTAACTGGAGCGCCTGGTATGTGCTTCTCTCCTGGACCCAGCCTTCAAAATCTTTCTCCGTAATTTTATTAGGGTAGTTTAAAGCCGGGTGATCAGGCAACAGGAAATTTACTTTTGCATCTTCTTCAGTAACCCTCACAGATGGGTCTACAATAAAAGGATACGG
>JBDSDN010000094.1:0-5996 GCA_039920545.1 Ferruginibacter sp.
TTCCTTTGTACGCCACTGTAGTTGGCACAATATGACCTTCACTTGCAGAGATGTCAACCACTGTTTGAATGCTTCCATCCAACCCTACTTTTACAAAGTTGCCATGGTTTGGCTCCAATGCATAAAAATTATTTTGCGCAACTGTCATGCTGTACCAATTCCCTTCAGGGGTATAATCATCCGCATCAGGCTGTGCACCGGGATGCGCTACTGACCATGAGCCCAGATCTGCGATTACAGTATGGGTTCCATCTGAATTAATACGGTAAATGCCATTGTTTATTGATGGAACTCCATGACCACGGCCTGCTCCTGACTGCAATACATACAATGCGTTATCTATAAATGCAACATCTGCAGGACCAAATATACCACCATCTTGTGCGGTACTTGTTGGAAGGTTACTAACTACAGTTGTGCGGTTACCCGCCGCATCAATTTTAGATATTCGTCCTCCGATGGGGCAACCAAAAAAAGGTGAGAACCTTGGAGCCGGCGGTTGCAGATCAACTGAACTTTGTGTGCGGCATGTTGCAGTAGCACCTGTACCAGCTTCTGCAACATATAAATTTCCATCAGGCCCAAATTTTAATCCCCTGGGATGATTAAGACCAGTTGAAAAAACTCTAGACGTAGCGGGTGTTGCGTTAGCCGTATTGCCAGCTACGTTTTTGTCTGCATTTAACGCATTGTTCGTTTCTGTAGATTTTAGATCTTTCTGACAGGAAGCGAAAGCAATAATAAAGAAAATCAGGAGAAACTTGAGATAATTGACTTTGAAAAATGTTTGCATAATTATTTTTTTAAGAGTTAATAAAATTTAGGAACTGAGATTTTAATTAATGTTAGGATTTTTAGTGGATAGTGGTTAGTAACAACCACTTTTCTTTGCATTTACAGAAGTAAAAAATTTATTGCAAATAGTTTGTCTATTAGATTTTTTGTGAAATATATTTCACAGTATAACATGAAAGACAAATAAAGATGATTTGCTACAAGACGGAGATAATTAAGCTCAATCAGGTTTAGTCCCTGAAAATTTCAGAAGAGGATTTTTACATAGGAATTGTGTAGGCTTAGTAAACGTAAAACTAATTTTCTACTAATGCAAGCGATTTCATAAATTTATTTTTAATAAAAAACTTAAAGATTTCTTTTTTCGGATAGCTAAAAGATTTCACTAATTCAACACTGTATAAAGTTTTTAATATTATTTTAGTTTTCTTAGAAATATCTCTTTGAATGGTTTTGTGAGTAGGTCAAAGGACATTCCGTTTTTGTAACGGAATATTGCTTCCTAGGAGGGCATTAAATATTGTATAACAATAAAAGGCAGAATACCAATTGAACCTTTACAATGTTAATTCCAGTCGCAGACTGGCTACCAGAAAAAGCCACGGGTGACCCCTTGGACACTTGCGCCAGATGGGATTGAGGCTAAGAGACCGTCCACGGCGAAGGGATATTTACCCGATAGGAATTAAGTACCCTTGATATGTAATAACTCCCCGACGGAAAATCAATAAATATTTTTAATCTCATACTCGACAGCCTTCATTTGTATACGGTCATTTTTTTGCAGGCCCATAAGTTTAGTACCCAGCGGAGACTGTGGCGAAAGGGCAATGATGGTTTTATCATTTAATATAATTTTTCCTATACCTGCAGCCACAAAGAAATAATCCTTATCTGTCTCTACCAGGCTTCCTATGCGAACCTGCGGAGATTGTAAGGAAGGATCAATTTTTTCAAAGATGACTTTTTGTTCCTGGGTTTGTTTTATTTGCCTGCGCACATTTTCCTGTTCTATCTGGAGCATGGCGAGGGCAGTTTCATGTTTATCTCCGGCGGTGCTTTTAGTTTCATTTTTTGCACTTTCATTTAAATCAAAAAGCGTTTGCTGCAATAAATTAATTTTGTTCGTCAGCATTACAATGAATGAACTATACACCTCGTTTTTAAAATTCATATCTTAAAATTATATACAAAAATTTGCAAACAAAATGATTTTAAAAACAGGTGCAGCAAATATTATTTAATTTTGCTCCAATGACGCAACTTTCTACCCTCAATAAATATTTCTGGAAATACAGGTGGTTGTTTTCTCTCGGAATTTTATTCGTGATTCTTACCAATTATTTTCGCATACTGGCGCCTCAGCTTACGGGTTATGTTGTAAATGCGGTCGTTACTTCAATAGGGAAAGTTGAGGGTGCTGATGTGATGCCATTACAATCAACTCACAATTACGATATCATTGTCAATGCAATTATTACCCGTTTTGATTCAATTCCTTTTAAAGAAAAAATCCTCTTCACCGTTATTATTTTACTGGCAATGGCTATCATCAGTGGATTTTTTATGTTTTTAATGAGGCAAACAATTATTGTAATGAGCCGTCACATTGAATTTGATCAGAAAAATGAAGTGTATGCCCACTATCAAAAATTAGATACAACATTTTATAAAACACACAGCACCGGTGATTTAATGAACCGGATTTCAGAAGATGTGAGCCGGGTAAGGATGTATACCGGTCCTGCTATCATGTATTTTATAAACCTGGCTGCGGTTATCAGTTTCAGTATATTTTTTATGCTCCGGTCAGATGTGAAGCTTACGGTAGTTGCCCTTTGCCCTTTACCAGTCCTGGCTTTCACAATTTATTTTGTAAATACAATTATTAATAGAAAGAGTGAAAGGATACAATCACTCCTTAGCGATTTAACCACCAATGCACAGGAATCTTATTCAGGCATTCGGGTAATAAAATCCTTTGTGCAGGAAAAAGCCATGCTCGGGTTTTTTAAAAACAACAGTGAAGCATATCGCAGTAATGCCTTAAGCCTTGCAAAAACTGAAGCCATTTATTTTCCCAGTATGGCTTTGCTTATTGGCCTCAGCACACTTATAACTATAATGGTTGGTGGTCTGGATGTTGCGAATCATGTTCCGGGTGCCTCTGTGGGGAAAATTGCTGAATTCGTATTATATATTCAACTCCTAACCTTTCCGGTTAGCGCCATCGGATGGACGGCCAGCATGACTCAAAGAGCGGTGGCTTCCCAACGGCGGATAAACGAATTTTTATTAACAGCCCCGGTTATTAAAACCAAACCCGGCGCAGTGGAAAATACCCTGGAAGGAAAAATAAGTTTTACTAATGTAGATTTTCTTTATCCCCACACAGGCATTCATGCTGTCAGAAATTTTTCTTTGCAGATAAACAAAGGAGATAAAATTGCCATAGTGGGTAAAACTGGTTCTGGTAAATCTACCATTGCACAATTATTGCTGCGAATGTACGACGCTCAAAAAGGGGTACTGTCCTACGATGGAATTCCCATTAAGGATCTTAAAATAGAAAGTCTCCGGGATCAATTGAGTTATGTGCCACAGGATATTTTTTTATTCAGCGACACTATAAAAAATAATATAAAATTTGGGAATGATAGTGCAACTTTTTCTGAAATAGAATTGGCCGCAAAACAAGCTTGCATCTTTAATGAAATAGAGTCTTTTAAAGAAAAATTTGAAACAATGGTAGGGGAGCGGGGGGTTACGCTGAGTGGTGGCCAAAAACAGCGGATATCCATTGCCAGGGCCTTATTAAAAAAATCCCGGATTGTAATTTTTGATGATTGCCTAAGTGCAGTTGACGCCCGTACTGAAAAAGAAATCATAAACAATATCTATGCATACCTGCGTGAGAAAACAGCCATCATTATTACTCACCGTATTTTCTCGCTTTTTAATTTTGACAAAATTGTAGTTATGGACGAAGGTAGAATTGTAGAAGCAGGAACGCATGAAGCGCTTGTTTCTTTAAACGGCCTGTATGCAGAAATGTACCAAAACCAGCAACTGACCGGGGCTACAGAAATAGAAAATTTTTAAAAGCGAATTTCCCCTGCTCTCTGATAAATTTTGCCATGTCAAAAACAACTTTATCTTTGTCGACTATAAACAAGTGAACTTTTTTCTATAATTAAATATTTATAAAGTGGCTTACGAAAACAATGACAAAAAAATGGAAAGCGTTTACAGTAAACGCATAAAGGCCGGCAAAAGGAGAACTTACTTTTTTGATGTAAGAGAGACTCGTGGTAATGATTTTTATCTGACCATAACCGAAAGCCGTAAGCGCTTTGATTCCGATGGTTATGACCGCCATAAAATCTTTTTGTATAAAGAAGATTTTAATAAGTTTTTAAAAGGGCTGACTGAAGCTGTTGATTTTGTAAAAACAGACCTGATGCCGGATTTTGATTTTGATGCTTTTAACCATGATACACCGTATGAGGGTGATGAAAACGGACAGGCCCCTGCCCCGAAATCTTCAGAGGAGGCACCGGTTGAAGAAATGCCTACAGAAGAAAAAAAGGAAGAACCGCCCGTTGCTGAAAATAATACAGCACAGGATAATGGGAGTACGGAAGAAGTAGACAAGTGGTAAGGTTGTACCAAAACAAATTGCAGGAAAGCCTCTCAATGCGGGAGGTTTTTTTATGCTTAAATTTTTGTCGGAATATTTTATCAACGCATCTCTTTATATAAATTTATTAAACCATTGGTTGAAGAGTCGTGACTGGTTATTTGCTCATCATTCTTCATCTCGGGTAATACCTGGCTTGCTAGCTGTTTCCCTAGTTCCACACCCCACTGATCAAAACTATATATGTTCCAGATTACCCCCTGAACAAATATTTTGTGTTCGTAGTAAGCTGTTAATTGTCCCAGCGTATACGGTGTTATTTTTTTTATAAGAAAAGAATTAGTGGGCCTGTTGCCTTCAAAAACCCTGTATGGGTTTTCGTGGTTTTTTCCATTCATCAATGCTTCTGTCTGTGCAAAAAAATTACTGAGCAATATTTCGTGATGCTCGCCCACCGGGTTATGACTTTGTGCCGGTGCAATAAAATCACAAGGTATTATCGGTGTACCCTGGTGTATGAGTTGATAAAATGCATGCTGACCATTTGTACCTGGTTCGCCCCATATAACCGGGCCTGTATCATACGTTACCCGTTCACCATTCCTGTCCACATGCTTACCGTTGCTTTCCATATTTCCCTGTTGAAAATAAGCCGCAAAGCGGTGCATATACTGGTCATAAGTAAGGATGGCTTCCGTTTCTGTACCAAAAAAATTCCGGTACCAGATACCGATAACCGCCATTAAAACTGGAATGTTTTTTTCAAATGCGCTTTCTTTAAAATGTACATCGGCTGCGTATGCCCCTTTTAAAAGCTGTTCAAAATTATCGTAGCCTATTGTGGCCGCTATAGACAAACCTATAGCACTCCACAAACTATATCTTCCCCCAACCCAATCCCAGAAAATAAACATATTAGCAGGATCAATTCCGAACTTTTCTACATCTTCTTTATTTGTGCTCAAAGCCACAAAATGTTTAGCAATATCTTTTTCATCTCCACCGTTGCTCAAAAACCATTTCCTTGCTGTTTGGGCATTAGCCATGGTTTCCTGCGTAGTAAAGGTTTTACTCGCAATCATAAAAATGGTTTCATCTGCAGTGACCATTTTTAATGTTTCTATAATCTGTGTTCCATCTACGTTACTGACAAAATATGGATGAATGTCTTTTTGCCAATAAGGTTTTAAAGCTTCAGTAACCATCACCGGGCCAAGGTCGCTGCCGCCAATACCGATGTTTACTATGTATTTAATTTTTTTTCCGGTGTATCCTCTCCATTCACCTGAATGTATTTTTTCGCAAAAATCTTTTACTTGGTTTAGTACTTTTTTCACTTCAGGCATTACATCCCCACCATCCAGCAAAACAGGTTTTCCAGAAAAATTCCGGAGCGCTGTATGTAAAACTGCCCGGTTTTCTGTACCGTTTATTTTTGCGCCGCTAAACATCTCAGCGCTGGCTTCCGGTACCAGGCATTCTTTTGCCAGCGCCAATAACAACTCAAGTGTATTTTCTGTAATAATGTTTTTGGAATAATCAAATATTAAATCCTCATCCC
>JBDSDN010000095.1:0-2910 GCA_039920545.1 Ferruginibacter sp.
TCTTCAATGGATTTTAAAATACGGTCATTGAAATCATTGAGGCTTATAATTGAATTCTCTGAAACTTTCTGGGCATTAATATTTTGAATGATTTTCAGGATTAATGACTGGCCATTTTCGTTCTTTAGAAGAACGCTCTCCCCGGAAACCCAGGTAATAATTTTATCCTTATGTACCAGGTAATTGTTATCAAATGCCTGGCCCTGGCTTAGTACTGTAATAATTTCCTTTTTAGGACGATCCTTCATCCGATCTTTTGTGGTAAAAAGCATTTCGAAATTTTTCCCGCAAACATCTTCCTTTTCATATCCAAAGGCATTAATAAATGCGGTGTTTACTTCCAGGATAATTCCTTCTTCATTTATCAGCAAAACACAATTTTCCTTTGCTTGATGGAATAACGCTGTAAAGTAATCAAGTGAGTTATATTTAGTAAAGGTTATGTTAGACATATAGGATGTTTTGGATAGATTTATATATAGAAGATAAGCCGCAAAATTATATTATTTAGAAGTATTGAAATGCGAAAATCTTTACATTCTAATTTTAAAATTGTTGAAGAATGAATTGATATAACTATAATAAAATTCTTTTCTTTAATGAGCCGGCCTAGATACTTCGCTTTTTATAAAAATCTAATTACAGTATTCCTTACTACACAATCGTAAATCAACTTCCAATCAAAGATAATGATATACAAAAACATCCCCCCTTTTTCACCAAAAGGGGGGATAAACTATTATAATTGAATAATTATTTTAAACCAAAAACGCTTTTTACGTCTTTAACTGCATCTAATTTTTCCCAGGTAAATAATTCTACTTTTTTCTTTATAGATTTTCCGTAAGGAGAGGTAAAGATTTTTTCAACTACTTCATTTTTACGACCCATATGCCCATAAGCAGCAGTTTCACTATAGATAGGGTTACGAAGTTTTAAACGCTGTTCTATAAAGTACGGACGCATATCAAAGCATGACATCTTCATTACTTTTTCCGCAATCTGTCCATCGGTAAGTTCAACCTTGGCAGTTCCATAAGTTACTACATTAATACTTGTAGGCTGAGCCACACCAATGGCATAACTCACCTGTACCAACACTTCGCTGCATAAGCCTGCAGCTACCAGGTTTTTAGCTATATGCCTCGTAGCATAAGCAGCACTTCTGTCTACTTTACTCGGATCTTTTCCGCTGAAGGCACCACCGCCATGAGCTCCTTTACCACCGTAGGTATCTACGATTATTTTACGGCCGGTTAAGCCTGTATCACCATGCGGGCCCCCAATAACAAATTTACCAGTTGGGTTAATATGATACTTTATTTTGTTGTTGAAAAAATGGTTGTATTTGGGATATTTAGCTTTTACCCTTGGGATGACTATATTAATGATATCTTTCTTTATTTTAGCAAGCATGGCCTCATCTTTACCAAAATCATCATGCTGGGTCGATACCACAATAGCGTCTATCCGTACAGGTTGGTTGTTATCATCGTACTCCAGGGTCACCTGGCTTTTAGCATCAGGACGCAAGTATTTAATCTGTTTATTTTCCCTTCTAACTGCTGCTAGTTCTATTAAAATATAATGCGCCAGGTCTAGTGCCAGCGGCATGTAATTTTCTGTTTCATTGGTGGCATAGCCAAACATCATTCCCTGGTCGCCGGCACCTTGCTCTTCTTTCTTTTTGCGGTCCACACCCTGGTTAATATCGCCACTCTGTTCATGAATTGCAGATAATATTCCGCAGGAATTTGCTTCAAACATATATTCACTTTTGGTATACCCGATTTTACGGATAACGCCCCTGGCAATTTCCTGAACATCAAGATAGGCCTGGCTTTTTACCTCCCCGGCAAGCACTACCTGCCCTGTTGTAACCAAGGTCTCGCAGGCGACTTTACTATTAGGATCAAAAGCTAAAAAATTATCAATAAGCGCATCACTGATCTGGTCTGCAACTTTATCCGGATGTCCTTCGCTAACAGATTCTGAAGTAAATAAATAAGGCATATTTTTTTTTAAGAGTGCAAAGATAAGGTTGTAAGCCTTAAACAACAAAGCCCTTTAAAACTATTAAGGGCTTTGTTGAGCTTATTATTCAAATTTATTGTTACTGAATGTTGGAATAAATAATTACAAGGCGCATTTTGAAATTTGGATTACTGCCACTGCCAATTTTGACCCGCCCGTAGGCTATTGGATTATTATAAGGTATAACCGTGTTACTGTATTGTGGGTAAACTATACTGTACGCAGGCCATAAACGCATTGCATAATTAGTAGTTTGTTTGGTTACCAATTGCTGTATATATCTCGTAATATTAAAATCGTAATAAGTTACCTGGCCGGACGGGCCGGGTTTGGTTTTTGGAACGCCGCCAAAATAATTAAAATCTACTACCCCACCTCGTGGAAAATATGGAAATCCGTTTTTAAAATCGGGGTCGTAAAGTATGGACGGATTAAGGTCAAAATAAACCGCTTTAAATTTTTGAGGATTGGTACTTCCGGTATCCTTTAGATCGAGATACATAAATGGTGGAACAGTAAAAATTGCATCAGTTACAGGGTTGTCGGGCACTTGCTCAATTGTAATTTGTGCCCGGTGAATGATTCTGTTGGGCATGCCTGATAAACCAGGAATAGAAAGATTAACAAAAGTACCCGGGGATGTCTGCAGGTAATGCTCATTTACCGAAGCGATATTTGAAGGTGTTCCGGTTCTGTCTCTTATGATATTATTGGCCGTGGCAGAAGGGGCAATATTAAAATTATTGCCCGGTGATAAATACAAAGCGTTGTAAACAGTATCAATGACGCCGGTTCCGGAATTTTTCTTACGGAAATGCATTTCCAACCGTGTAGCAGCTTCGCTGATGTTTATGTACATTATAGCATTTCCGGTAC
>JBDSDN010000096.1:0-18698 GCA_039920545.1 Ferruginibacter sp.
GGAAATTACCACGGCCATGCAGATGCATTTTTGGTAAAAGCAGGTAGTGGCATGGCTACACTGAATATCCAGACAGTACCCGGCATTACCGCAGGGGTAAGCCAGGACACACTAACGGCACCATATAACGATTTGAATGCTGTAAAAAAACTGGTTGCTGAAAATAAGAATGAAATAGCTGCCATCATTATTGAGCCTGTTGCTGGTAATATGGGTTGCATTTTACCCATGCCTGGTTTTTTAGAAGGCTTAAGAAATATCTGCGATGAAGAAAATATTGTTTTCATTTTTGATGAAGTGATGACAGGCTTTCGTTTAGCCGCCGGTGGGGCACAGGAAAGATTAGGGATTGATGCAGACCTTGTAACTTATGGAAAGGTGATCGGAGGCGGCTTGCCGGTTGGTGCTTTTGGTGGTAAGCGAAAAATAATGGAGCATATTGCACCGCTCGGAAATGTTTACCAGGCCGGGACTTTAAGCGGTAACCCTATTGCGATGATAGCAGGTTACACTACTTTAAAAGAATTAAAAGACAACCCTGATATTTATCTTTCGCTGGAAGCAAAGACTTATTACCTGCGGATTGGCATACAAGAAGTATTAAGTAAAACCAATATCCCTTTTGTCATCAACCAGTTTGGCTCAATGATCAGTGTACATTTTTCTGATAAGCCCGTAACAGACTTTACTACTGCATCACAATGTGATATTCCTTTATTCAATAAGCTTTTTCATTTTATGTTATCTAATGGTGTTTATTTACCACCGTCTGCTTATGAAAGCTGGTTTTTAAATGATGCACTTAGCTATAAAGATTTAGATAAAACAGTTAAGTTGTTTAAGCAATTTATAAAATTGCAGGAGCGGTAATTTTTCTTTTGAGCCAGCAGCAGTCCATCATTCAACATCGTTGTGTGACTCACTTGTACAGTTATTTTTTTTTCAACCATCCCCGGTTATTTCTATTTTCTTGAATAACAATGTCAGTATTCTCGGAATATTTTTTTCGCCTACTTCGTCAAACCATTCATTGAAATTAATTAACTCAAAACCATTTGCAAGTGCAAGTGTAGTATATTCGGATAAATGATGTGTATAGCAATCTAATATGACTATATCATCTTCTTTTTGAAACCTTGCTTTGCTGCCGCTGTATTGTTTGAATGGATGCAGCTCACCGATATAAAAATATCCTCCATTGATTATAGCTTCATTTGCTTTTTTAAATACCGGTTTTAAATGCCGGATATGCTCCAGTACAAGGCTGCAGGTAATTAAATCAGCTTTTTGTTTTACAAAATCCCACGGCTCATTAATATCTGACTGTACAAAATGTACGTTTTCGTTTTGTATATTTTCTTTGGCCTTTGCAAGCATTTTTTCTGAAAAATCAACAGCGGTAATAGATTTAGCTGATTGTAATAACCAGTGTGTATTTTTTCCGGTGCCACAGCCCAACTCTATAACGTTGGAAAAAGAAATACTTTTTAATATTTCTTTTTTTGCAAGTAACTCCAGATCACGGGTTATGTTTTCTACCTGGTTGTATGATGAAGCCCATTGATTGTATGCATTCTGATTGTGCATGATAATTTTTTTTGAATTATAAAGAATTTAAAGCCGGTGAAAATTGCTGCATAAGGGTATGCCGTAAAAGAGAGTGACACAACTATGATGCACATTGTTGAAAATGCCGGCAAACAAAAACTTTTATAAAAAATCCAGGAATAAATTATTCGCCAGGAATTGCGGTAAAACTTTCTTGAATTTTTCCGGTGAGATCTGTAGACAGCATGCGGCATGCCATGCTGATCATATTTTTAAAGGAAGTGGCCTCCGAAATTCCGTGGCCGATAATAACCGGTTTTGCTACACCAAGTACAGGCACGCCGCCATGTGTTTCAAAATTGAAGCGCTCAAAATATTCATCCTGTATGTTGCGGCGTTTTACGATATCATAAATACTTTCGGCCATTTTTAAAACCACGTTTCCGGTGAAGCCTTCGCATACCAAAACGTCTGCGGTATTCATCAAAATATCACGTCCTTCCAGATTACCAATAAAATTTATCTGTTTGTTTTCTTTAAGCAAAGGGTAGGTGGCCTGGGCTAAAATATTTCCTTTGCCTTCCTCTTCGCCAAGATTTATAAGCCCAACTTTTGGCTTGTTTATATTTAATATATGCTCGGCAAATAGAGAACCAAGTAGAGCAAACTGGTTCAGATTCTCAGGCTTACAATCTGCATTTAAACCTACATCAAGCAGCAATCCATGGGTACCATCCTCCCTTGGCATATAAGCGCCGATCGTTGGACGCAGTACACCTTCTATGGCTTTAATGCTAAAGATTGCGCCAACCATCATAGCGCCGGTATTGCCTGCACTGATAAAGGCATCCGTTTTTCCTGTGGCAAGTAAATGAAACCCCACGGCTATCGAGGACTGTTGTTTTTCTTTAAAAGCTTTGGTAGGATGCTCGTGCATTTCTATCACCTGGGGGGCATGTGCAATGCTGTATTTTGCGGGATTCATGCTGTTCCCTTCCAGGTGTAATTTTAATATTTCCTCATCACCGATCAAAACCAAATGCACATCCTCTGTAGTGTAAGCCATAAATGCAGAAGCGCCTTTTACTGCTTCAAGAGGTGCAAAATCGCCACCCATCATATCAAGCCCGATTTTGATCATGAATAGAAAATTTTAAAATTAAAAATTCCAAAACCAAGCTTGAAGTTACTCAATCTTTGATTTTGGAATCAAATTTTTTCCCTTTAAAATATTATGCTTTCAAGGGCGCTTTTTCGGCAACAACCTGGCCTTTGTAATATAATTTTCCTTCGCTTACATGGGCACGGTGGCGTACATGTATTGCTCCAGTTGTAGAGTCTGTGCTTAGAGTTGCGGCTACTGCTTTATAGTGTGTTCTTCTTTTTGCACTGCGTTGTTGCGAATGGCGCCTTTTTGGATTTGGCATGACTGTTTATTTTTTTAAAATTAAAATTTGTATTTATAGAAGGTTTAAGACGTTACAGAAGTTTCAAAAGTTTTGTACCTCTTAAACCTTTTAAAACCTTTAACCTTTTAAGCTTCTTAAACCTTTTAAACTTTCTTAGTTTTCCTTAAATTTATCTAACCCCTTCCACAAGGTATTAGCATTATTTTCTATTTCCTTCACTTCCATCTCCTTCAACTTTTCTAATACTGCTTTATTGCACTGGGGTCCACCTATTTCTTCTATAGAGCACATCCGTTGCATTGGCACACTAAGCATCACAAATTCGTATATCCAGTCGCTTACATCAAGATGACTTTCTGTTCTTGCAATATAGAATACATCCGGGTCTTCTTCTTGTTCGTTCATCTGGTCCGGGTTGTCCACCAATTTTACCAGCATTTTAAATTCGTCCCAAAGATCAATTTTCAAAGAATTCCCACACCTGTCGCAGCTAACTTCTGCCTTGCCACCCACCTCGAATTTGAGCTGCATAAAACCAGCACTCTTCTCAAGCGAAAGTTTTATTATTGCAGTGGCATTTGTAAAATCTTCTGCACCCTTTTCTATGAAGAACTTATCATCTAAATGGTATTCAAAAGGATGAACACCGGGCTTTAATCCCACAAAAGCAATCTCAAATGCTCGTCTGTTAGCCATTGCGTTCAGTTTAAAGGACGGCAAAGGTAATAGAAAATACTGAATTAAAAGTGGCGTAATCAGAGTATTTACGTTCCAAAAGCCTATAAATTAGCCGGATAGCCTATTTTTAATTTCTATGAAGGTAAAAACAAAGCCTCTTATTAGCCTGGCCCTGTTAGTTATCAGTGTTTTAATTCATATCTATAGCAATAACAAATTAAGGGTTGAGACGGGTTACAGTACGCATTTCTTTGTGAATTTCTCTCAAGGCTTAAGAAGTATTTTAGGGCACACTACCGTAAGCATTGGCGATATCCTGTATGGAGGTACTTTTCTTTTAATTTTATGGTATTGTGGAAGGGCAATCATTTTTATTTTGAAAAGAAAGAAGTGGAAAATTTATGGGTTAAATCTATGGATAAATATGGTAAACCTGCTATGCCTCTTATATATAATCTTTAATATTTTTTGGGGAATTAATTATAACCGTAAAGGTATTGCCTGGCAACTGGGGCTTTCTGTAACAGCATATAATACAGCAGAGCTAAGAAATATAAACAGCCTGCTAGTACAAAAAATAAATTTATCTAAAACGTCATTGATGCATCAGCCGGTAGTTTACCCGACCAATGCTCAATTATTTGTTATGGTAGATAATGGATACAAAAATGTTTCTATTCTCTATCCTTTTTTAAAATATAAACCTGTTGCTTTAAAATCCTCTTTGTGGGGATGGCTTGGGAATTACACGGGGTTTACGGGATATTACAATCCCTTCACAGGTGAGGCGCAGGTGAATACTACTGTCCCTAAATTCTCACAACCCTTTACGGCCTGCCACGAAGTAGCACACCAACTCGGATATGCAAAAGAAATGGAAGCTAATTTTGTAGGGTACCTGGCGGCTGCTTCTTCAAGCGATACGTTATTTCATTACTCCGTTTATCTTGATTTGTTTAGTTACGCAAACCGAAATTTGTATTTTATAGATTCAGCTTCTGCAAAGCAATACAGTAAGGCATTAAGTCCGGGAGTAGTAAAAGATATTAAAGAGTGGGTTGCATTTAACAGGGCTCACCAAAGTCCCTTAGAGCCCATTATCAAATGGTTGTACGGAAAATTCCTGCAGGGAAACCAACAACCCCAGGGTCTTCTCAGTTATGATGAAGTTACCGGGTTTATTATTGCCTATTATAAAAAGTTTGGAAAGATTTGAACAATGCAGGTGCCCTGATCTTTAAGGAGCACAAATTAATATATATTTAAAAACTGTTTTTCCACATCATACTCTCAACCGGCATGTTTGGCTGCCCGCTGTATTTTGCATTTTTCTTTTCATTATATTTCACCAGGATTTCTCCCTCCACCGGGAAATAAATTAACTGCCCGATCGGCATTCCTTTATAAACACGTACCGGTTGTTTAACGGATATTTCCAAAGTCCAATTGCCGCAGAAACCCACATCACCTTTTCCGGCGGTAGCGTGAATGTCAATGCCAAGGCGGCCGGTAGATGATTTTCCTTCCAAAAAAGGAACATGCGCATGTGTTTCTGTATATTCTTCTGTTACGCCGAGGTAAAACATGTGCGGCAATAATAAAATACCATCATCAGGTATTTCAAAATGCTTAATGCTGTTGTGTTTTTTTGCATCCAGTTCTGCGTGGTCGTAAGTAGCCAGTGTTTTTCCAAGGTGCACATCGTAACTGTTGCTGCCCAGGCATTCCCGGTTGTAGGGTGTAATTTTAATGGTGCCTTTTTCTAGTTCCTCTAAAATGCGCTGATCACTTAATATCATTATATATTTTTTGAAACCGGCAGCAGTGCAGGCAACAGCATCGTTGTGTCACTCACTTTTACTGCATACCTTTAATGAACAAGTTCGTTAATAAGCAAATCTATATTTTGAAATCAACATTCTCAAATCTGTTATTGAAGTATGCCCCTGGTTTATCAACAAAATATTAACTCAAATACCAAATTAGGGGTTTGGCATATTACAGAAACAGAAAAATTCTTTCGGCAGAAAGTGATGCTGCAAAAAGAAATAACCCATCCGCATAAGCGACTTCAGCACCTGGCGGGTCGGTTGATGTTAAAAGAATTATTCATTGATTTTCCATTGGAACTGATTAAAATTGCCGATACCCGCAAACCATTCCTGGCCAATGAATCTTATCATTTTTCCATTTCTCATTGTGGGAATTATGCGGCCGTGATCGTAAGCACGGCCAACAGGGTAGGAATTGATATAGAAATTCCACAAGAAAAAATTGAACGGGTTATGCACAAATTTTTGAGTGATGATGAAAAGGAAAAACTTTCAAAATTACAGGGACTTACTAAACAGGAATGTCTTACAGTAGGCTGGAGTATTAAAGAAACTTTATTTAAATGGTATGGCGCAGGGGAGTTAGACTTTAAGAAAAATATGGCCATTAATTCATTTGAAAAAATGAATGAGTGTTTAATCGCAAATTGTACAATTGATAAAGAAAAAAAATATTTGCTGAAAGTACAATGTATTATTTTTAATGGAAACAGCCTGACCTGGCTGGTTACCTGATCAATATTCTATTTCATTTATAATGTCACCGCCATCAAGCAAAGGAATATCTCCAACAGAAGCCCCCGCAATTCCTTTTACAGATCCATACAAGCCGCTGGTACTAATCAGTACTTTTTCCAATTGTTTTTCTCTTTCTTTCCACAATTTCTCCATTTGCATGCGTTCTTTGGTGATACTGTTTTTCATAGAAATAAAACCTTCAGCAATAGCCTCTACCTGACCTTTAAATTCAAGCCCGGTCAGGTAATCGTAAAGCATCTGCATCTTACCTTCTTTATTCTCTTCCTTTTTTTGGGCCTCAGATATACGCATAATCCCATGGCGGAGTAAAGAAGAAACACTGCTGACTTCATTAAAATTACAAACCCATATTCCGTCCTTTTCTCCAAATCTTTCCATGTCTTTCGGGAAAGTTTGTGTTACTAAAATTGCTAAGTCTGCGCCACGGTTACGCATATCTGCTTTCAATTTATCTACCCAGCTGTAATTCCATCCTTTGGTGCGTTTACTTTCATAGATTATTTTACCACAATCTTTACCGCTGTTGTTGCGTACTACCTGTATGCAATCGGCTCCCTCCACCCCTTTTCCTACTTCTTCAATTAAATCAAAAGGAAAATTTCCCCGCAAAATATCTTCGAGTAATAATTCCTGTGCTTCTCCTTGCCGCTGCATAGACCCCTGTTCCGCTTTTCTCCTCATTTCTTCAGCTAATTTTCTTTGATCATTCAATTGCAGTTCAAGTTCCTTCACCTTTAACTGATGCTCAGTGTCTTTCAGTGCATTTTTTTCCTGTTCCTGCATCTTAATCTGTTCGGATAAGTTTACCCTTTCTTCCTGTAATTTTTTCTGAAAAGTTATTTCTATTTCAGCCTCCCGGTTTTTTAATGCTTGTTCATTTTGTAAAAATTCCAACTCCTTTTTCCTGGCATTTTTTAATTTTTCTTCAACATCAGCATTATTGCTTTCCAGCATTTTAACTTTATTTTCATAATCAGCAGAGATGCTTTTGCGAAGGCCTTCCTGGATTTCAACTTCCATTTTTTGTTTTTCTTTCTGAAGCCTTTGAGTAAACAATTCGTTTTCCTGTTTCTTTTTATCTTCAAATAATTGCTGCTCCGTTTCCAGCTTTTTTTTATCCTCTTCTACTTTTACTAAAGACTGGTTTAATTTATCCTGGTATTGCTGCTGGTATTTTTGTTCCAGGTCAGCCGCAATCACATTTTCCACATCAAATATTTCCCCGCAATTGGGGCATTTTATATCTCTGGTCATCAATATTATTTTTTACAAGATAATTAAAAATAAAAAAGCCTCTCCGTAAGGAAGAGGTTTTGTGCGGCAAAGGAGATTCGAACTCCCACGCCCTTTCGGGAGCTACCACCTCAAGGTAGTGCGTCTACCAATTTCGCCATCGCCGCAAAATTTTGAAAAACAAATTTAATCGATAAGTTATATTTTAAAAAGATTTATTTTTTTAGTACAATTCTAAACGTAGTTCCTTTGCCGGTTTCACTGTGCTTAACGAATAATTCTCCTTTATGATATTGGTCGATAATTCTTTTACTTAATGATAATCCTAAACCCCAGCCTCTTTTTTTTGTGGTAAATCCCGGCTTAAAAACCTGGGCAATATTTTTTTTACTTATCCCTTTACCAGTATCTTTTACATCAATCAGAACCTGGGCTGTTTCATTTTTTATATCAATAGTTATACTGCCATAACCTCCCATTGCATCCAGGGCGTTTTTTAAAAGGTTTTCAATTACCCAATCAAACAGGGGCGCATTTATCATAGCCATAACCTCTTTTTCACCAAAAGTATTTATAGAGAAAACTACCTTTTCCGTTGCCCGTCTTTTTATATAGGCCACCATATCTCTTATGTGTATGAGTACATCTGTTTCTTCCAGGTGGGGGGTGCTGCCAATTTTTCCAAAGCGGTCACTTACAAGTTTTAAGCGTTCTACGTCTTTGCTCATTTCCAGGCCTATTTTTTCGTTCCCTTCCTTTTCTTTCAACATTTCTACCCACCCCTGTAATGAGGATAATGGCGTACCTAATTGATGAGCCGTTTCTTTAGCCATACCGGCCCAAACCTGGTTTTGCGTACTTTTATTTCGGGTGCTGATGGCTATTAAAGTAATAATTATAAACAATGCTACCACTAACAACTGAACTATAGGGAAGTATCGTATTTGTTTTAATAGTGAAGACTCTCCGTAATACACCAGGTTAGTTTGGTTTAGATCGTAAGGATTCTTCCAGATAATAGGGGCGTTTAAATTTTTAAACTCACGAAGTTTATTCAGGAGGTACTTGCTGTTATTTGCAATTTTAAAACTATCCAGGTTATAATGGTCCAGAATACTGTCTTTTTCTGTAACAGCAATCATCGGAATATCCCTGTTATTTTCTGTAAGTATACGTCCGGAAAGATTGGTAGAATTAGTATTGCTGTTATTCACTTCTTTAAATGCTTCTACCCACTGTTCTATCTTTTGCTTTTCTTCCAATGCAATTTTTTTTGCCAGGAAGTTTGAATAAAAAATACTAACAGATATGATGGTGATTGCTATAATGGCCAGGCCACTGCGCCAATTAAATAATTGCGGAAACATATTTAAAAATAAGCAATGAAAACAAGAATTATGCATGTTCATTAACAGTATCAATTGGTGAAGGGCGAAACAATACAAAAAGCAGAAGTAAATAAAGTATGTTTGCTTAATTCATTTTAAACAAGCGAAACCCGCCTGCACCCGGCAGGGAGCAGCAACGGCAATGAAAGATATTATGGCTGTAACCGAACTTTATGATTTACTCCAGGATGCTCCTTTGGCTACGTCGGTCTATAGCAGCAGACTTCCCCGGGTTGCAATAGTAATCTTAAACTGGAACGGCAAAAATTTTCTGGAAAAATTTCTTCCCTCAGTCTTCAACAGCTCTTACCCAAATAAGCGGATTATCGTGGCAGATAATGGATCTACTGATGATTCAATATTTTTTTTGCAAAGCCATTTTCCGTTAGTAGAAATTATAAAGAATAACGGCAATGAAGGCTTTGCCAGGGGTTACAATTTAGCTTTACAGAAAATAAAAAGCGATTATTATATTTTATTAAACAGCGATGTAAAAGTAGTGCCTGGTTGGATAGAGCCGGTAATTTCCCTGATGGAATCTGATCCTTTGATTGCCGCCTGCCAGCCAAAAATATTAGATTATAACAATAGCCAAAAGTTTGAATATGCCGGTGCCTCCGGTGGTTGGATAGATAGCTTCGGGTACCCGTTTACGAGAGGGAGAGTGTTTGAAAACTGCGAGACAGATACACATTCGTATGATACGGTGCAGCAATGCTTTTGGGCAAGCGGGGCAGCGATGTTTGTGAAATCTGCTGTCTATCATGAATTAGGAGGGTTAGATGAATATTTTTTTGCCCACCAGGAAGAAATAGATTTTTGCTGGCGGGCACAGCACCTGGGGTACAAGATTTTTGTGCATCCTGCTTCTGTCGTCTACCATGTGGGGGGCGGCACTTTGCCAAAAGGGAATACGCTAAAAACCTATCTGAATTACCGTAACAACATGATAATGCTGTATAAAAATATGACCTGGTACACCCGGCTATGGAAAATTCCTGTACGCCTGGCACTTAACGGGATGGCTGCTACCAAAAGCTTACTGCAGGGAGATGCAGGTTATTTTATTGCTATTTCCAAAGCACACCGGCATTTTATAGGTTGGATACTCTTTCACCAAAAAGAATCTTTATTTGTAAAAAATAAAAAAAATAACATGGCAGGATGGTACATGGGCTCTATAGTGTGGGATTTTTTTATTGCAAAAAAAAAAACATATGCAGAGATTATGGGTAATAAATAATTTTTTTTCACTCGTAAGCCCCTTATTTTTGCAGTTGAAATAATAGAGTAATGGAACACGAAATTATAGATAATAAAGACAAAGATTTTGCCCACAACTGGGTTTCGTCCTCCCGTTTTATATGGTTGTGTCAGGTGTTTTTATTTGTTGCTCTCGTTCTGGGGGGGTGCTATAATTTATACACGCATCGATATAAAGGCAGGCCGGAGGTACATGTGCCTGAAAATACTCTTTACAACCCTAAGTATAAATAAAATTTTTCCGTTACTACACAACCCTTATTTTTGCAGTCCAAAAAAAAGGTAGTTCTTTATTATAATTGCGGAAGTAGCTCATTTGGTAGAGCACGACCTTGCCAAGGTCGGGGTGGCCGGTTCGAGCCCGGTCTTCCGCTCAAAAAAACAGCAGGTAGCTAATGTTATCTGCTTTTTTTTTCTATAAATAATTTTCTTGAAAAGGGAATTTTTTTTACCCAGTTAGTGAAACTGGTTGATAGATTCGATAGATCAAAAAATTCGCATTCGTGTGATTGACAGTTCTGGATGGGACCCAATAATAGGAAATTATTTCAAAGTGCTAAAAAATAATTAAAAATTGTTTCACCCGGGTGGTGGAACTGGTAGACACGCAGGACTTAAAATCCTGTTCGCAGTAATGCGAGTGACGGTTCAATTCCGTTCCCGGGTACAAAAAAAAACCTTCAAATTTCTTGAAGGTTTTTTATATCGGTAGTGTTATTAATTTACATTTTCCCCATTACATACATTTCCCCTTTTGGCGTGGGGTTACCACCGGTAGTTTCCAGGGTTACTGCAAATGCTTCCGCTTTGCCAAATGTTTTCATCTTCTGTATCTGGTATTTATTACCCTTTTTGGTATTAACAATTAAGCCGCCGTCTACCGGTTTGCCATCAACTATTGCCCAAAGCTGGTATTGCATACCGGTCGGAGCTTCCGGAAGATTACTTGGATCTAAGTATACTTCTCCTGTCGTATTTTTCATCCAGAATACCTTTGCAGCAGCATCTGGTGCGGCGGGTAGGCCGTGTAAGGAAACTGGCTCACTGTATTTGCTCTGTACCACGGTCATATCCCTGTTTAGTACATTCAGCTCCCGATCCATTTTAGTAAGCTTATCGTTTTGTGCAATCAGTTCCTGCTTACTTTCCAATAAAGCGGTATTAACTTTATCATATTTAGTATAATAAACTACATTTAAAATGCTGCTGCCTATTAATAATATAATAGAGGCTGCGGCTGCCCATTTCCAAAAAGGTGAAATGGAGTATACCTTTGTAGTCGTCTCGTAATTATTAATATTGGAATTGGTATCTAAGTTTATTTGTATTTTTTGCTTTAAATCTTTACCAGGTTCAACAGCATGAGCCATAGCATAAGATTCCATAGCTTTTTCAATAGAATTTAATTCTGATGTTAATTCAGGATGCATGCTGATCAAACCTTCAACTTCTTTGGTTTCATCAACCGAAGTAAGGCCTAAGGCGTACATTTCCAATTTTCCTGATGATATGATTTCTTGAATTTCCACTTAATTGTATTGCAAAATTTTTCTTAGCTCAATAATAGCAGTCCGCATTCTTGTTTTTACTGTTCCAAGAGGGATTCCCATTTCTTTGGAAATTTCTTCCTGCGTAAAACCGTTGAAATAAGCAAGGTCAATAATTATTTTTTGATCTGGTTTTAGGTTTGATAATTGGTTTCTTAAGCCAATGGTATCATACTTTTCAGCACTAAAACTCTTATCCTGAAAACTACTTACGGAGTTTTCATCCTGGGAGATTTTCTGCTGTTTTTTATAACCTTTGCTCCTTAAGGTATCTATGGTAAGATTACGGGTAATATTAATCATCCAGGTAAAAAGTCGCCCCTTACTGCTGTCATAAAGTTTAAAATTATTCCAGATTTTCAGAAAAGCTTCCTGCAAAATATCTTCGGCCAATTGTTGTTCATCTACCATACGGTAGATAATACCATTTAAAGCAGCTGCATAATTATCATATAAATAAGAAAATGCTGTTTGATCCTGGTCTCTTAAAAGCATTACCAGTTCTTCTTCGCTGTATTTTAAATTTGATTTCAAAAAAGTTATCAATTAATATTTATCGAAAATAAGTGAATATTTGTATAATATATGAATAACTCTTTATTTATTGCATAGGGTTTTAACAACAATCGGAGTTATGTTGATTGCGTAACAGAAAAAAGAAAAAATTGTTTTAATAATTAAATTCAGTTTCACAGGAATGAACACGGTTGTTTTAAGAGATATAGCCCCGGAAGATAATAAAATACTTGCTTCAATAATTAAAGCATCTTTAGCAGAATTTAATGCTGCAAAACCAGGTACGGTATATTTTGATGAATCAACAGATTGCTTAGCAGAAGTATTTAATGAAACTGGGAGCAAATATTTTGTGGCTACACTAGCGGGGGAAATAATAGGCGGTGCCGGAATTTATCCTACCCGGAATTTGCCGGAAGGCACCTGCGAATTGGTAAAGGTTTATTTGCGCCCAAATGCAAGAGGGCAAGGGGTTGGCAAATTATTATTAGCCAAATGTGAGGAGGCCGCCAGGGAGTTAGGGTACAAAAAAATTTATTTGGAAACCATGCCGGAGTTAAAAGTTGCAGTGCCCATGTATGAAAGAATGGGTTTTCAATATTTACCGGCTGCAATGGGGGAAAGCGGCCACACAGGCTGCGATATATGGATGCTAAAACAACTTGCTACGTAATTTTTTCCATTGAGGCTAAACTTTTACAACTTCATAAACCCCGCTAAACAAATACCATTTGCCCGTAGATATTTCCTGGCATTTAAATCGTTTCCTCACTTTCTCTCCTCTTTTAAAAATGCGCTCCCCCTTTATTTTAAAAAGTGCACCTTGCGCAACTTGTTCCACAAAACAATAGCCTGGGCGGTGGGGATCGTAATTTTTTAACACCCTTAAAAGTTTTTCATCACCACAGCTGCTGGCAGCAGGGTTTTTTAGGGTTTGCACCAGGGTTTCTTCTATTTCTGGCGGAAAAATTTTACCTGCAACGAACGCTGTTAGAATTTTACTGAATTCATTTTTCCATTCTTTCCCATGTGCCGGCACCTTGTGGCTATATCTTTCATACGTAAAAAGGTGCGCCAGTTCATGTAATAAAGTGATTAGAAATGAGTACTTGTTGAGGTTGCCGTTAACACTTATCCGGTGGCCCTTGGCCCCGTGGGAGTGCCGGTAATCGCCTAAAATCGTTTGTCGTTGGCGGGTAACCGTTAGTTGCACTTTATATAATTGTATGTAATTTATTACGCCTTCAAAACTTCCTTCAGGCAGGTAAGGAGCCAAAGCAGATAAAGAGACCTCCTGTTTAGGCATGAGATTGTTTATTCAGCTTCATTAAAACCTTCACTTCTACGGCAAGATAAATGAGGTAAAAGAAGAGCGAGATAAAAACTGCTTTTTTATTGAACCCATCCCCAATAGCTATAGTATAAATAAGGACTGCAACCACGCAAAAAAACATTTTTACCATCATACCCGTTAATATACTGCGGACAAATTTATTTGGGTTGGAATTTTTAAACCCCTTTTTCTGAAGGAAAAAAACCAACGCTGCTACTGAAAAAAACAGTGCATTTGATACCAGTAAAACTTTTGTATCAATATTATTATGGGTACTAAATTTCCAGGCTGCCAGGGTAAGGAGGGAAAGAAAAACAAAAACAATTATGAAAGGAAAGAATAAACGGGGGGTGTTCATTTATTATTATTTTTCGGGGCAGTGTCTTTTAAAATTTTAATAATAACCCCCGTAATTACTAGTAAAGGTAACACCCAAACTGCAAATGGCGTTTTAAACTTCAGCCATTTATCTATCTTTAATCCCCCAAAAACGCCAAGGCCAATTGCTACTAAAAATTGTGTGGCAAGCCCGGCATATTTGTATAGTTGACTGCTGGATTCTTTATTCATTTACCGCCAATAAAATTTCAGGCTTTAATTCTACAATATTTGCCCCCATCTGGCATTTGCCGTTGTAATTTACAGTACTTTCTATAATTAATTTTGCAGCCTGTATGTCTCCTGCAACTGCAGCCTTTGCTTTTAATTGTAATAATTCTGTAGCCGTAAGGTTTCCTGTAACTTGCCCCATTACATCTGCCAGTCTGCAATATACATTTCCTTCTACATTACCTGAAGGGCCAATGAGTAATTTAGCTTTGCTAGTGATATTTCCCTTTAGGGTTCCATCAATTCTAAAATCGCCTTCAGTTTCTATATTGCCGGTTATTGTAGTACCTGCACCAATAATGCTATTAGATACGGTTGATGATTCATCGTCAGAGGACCTGGATTTGGAGGTAAACATAGTAGTATTTGGTTTTGATGATAAGATACAATTTATAAACGCTGGCATTTATCAATTTATTCTTAATCATCACTATTTTCTACTTTAGGAATAGCTAACTTATTGGTATCCAGTTTAGATATATTTCCCTGTAATACTTTTTGAAGGTCAAGAAAATACTTATGCTGATACTGTAATGCCTGTTCCATAGAATCTGTACGGATTTTTAAAGCACGGTATTCTTTTACTTCCTTTGCATTTCCATAGCCTACACCTGGTAAATAATATTTAAGTGGTGTAAATATTATTAGTGCAGCAGTAAGCCCAACCATAAGCACAAATAATGTACTGAAAGCAATGTAAACACTCAGGCGGTTTAACTTAAACTTGACCACTTCTTCGTAAGTATCTTCGTTCATAATTACCAACCGGTAATGATTTCTTAGCCTTTTTAAAGTATTATTGGTATCGAGCCTGGCCATATAAATATTTAAGTGCTAAATTAACCGTTATAAAGTTTAGAGATATTAAAACATGCAATAAATTTAGAAACATTGAGTTCATTTATATTTTAACATAAATAAATTATCAAAGCCTTATGTATTGCTTGCAGTAACTGTACTTTTGAAGTACTGTTTGTAAAAAAAAACCGATATTTAGCCGTATTTTATAACTCAACCATTCATGTTGAAACCGAAACCGAATTTTTACCTCTTCATATTATTTCTTATCTGTTATGCTTTTACCTCCCAGGCCCAACCCACCTGGACTATTAATCCGTTTGGTACAGAAAAAAAACCTGCTCAATACGAGGAAAAAAAATTAGCTTCTGAAAAAACCGGCGATAAAAAATTAACTGCTTTTAGAAAGCTGATACAAAATAATGTAACTCATTATAATTTTTACTTTAATGCCAACAATAAACTTAACACTGTACTAGAACGGGCAAAACTTTCTCAACAGGATGACTATACCAAACTGCTTTCGTTTTACCCTTATTCCCTGGACAATACCGCAGCTCAAAAAACCGAACTCGATTCCGTAATTTATAAAGCAACCGCCGGTATTTTACTGCACGATTTAAGAACAGATTGGGTAGATAATCTTTACCTGTTGATTGGAAAAGCCTATTACCTCAGGAAAGAATTTGACTCTGCCGCCTTAACTTTTCAATTTATAAACTATAATCTTTTTCCCCGGAAGAAACAAGAGGATGATGACAGGATAGTAGGCTCCAGCATTGCAGCCAGGCCTGGGTATTTATCTATCGCCAATAAAGAAAAAAGAAATATAGCTCAAAAAATACTGACTTTGCCGCCGAGCCGTAATGATGCGTTGATCTGGTTGATAAAAGTATTTACCAGTCAGACTGAATACAGTGATGCTGCCGGACTAATTAATATTCTGCAAAACGATCCTAATCTGCCTGGCCGTCTTAAAAATGATTTGGAAGAAGTTACTGCATTTTGGTTTTATTCTCAAAATAATTATGACAGTGCAGCTGTTCATTTAGAAAAAGCTTTGTCCAATGCAGGGGATAAAGAAGATAAAAGCCGTTGGGAATTTTTGCTGGCACAATTGTATGAATTAAATAAAAATTTTGATAAAGCGAGTTCTTACTACAATAAAGTATCCAGGCATACTATTAACCCGGTAATGGATATTTATGCCCGGTTAAACGATGCTAAAATGATGCGTAATAATGGGAATTATAAAGAACTCCAAAATAGCATTGACCACCTCCTGGGCATGGCAAAAAAAGATAAATACGAGGAATACCGGGATATCATCTATTACTCCGCAGGCCAACTTAGTATGCAGAAACCAGATACCTTAAGCGCCCTTGGCCATTATGGTAAAAGTGTACATTACAATGAGAACAATATTATATACCGCAATAAATCATTTTACCAGCTTGCAGATATAGCGTTTACGCAGAAACGTTATGAAGACGCCCATTCTTTCTATGATAGCTTAGATCTCAGCCAGGCATTAAATGAAATAGATGCGGAAGCCACGGCTGAGCGAAAATCAATACTCATCAGATTAGTTCAGAATCTTAACGCAATCAGCCGGGAAGATAGCCTGCAGCGTATAGCAGCTTTACCCAACGCCGACAGGGAAGCATTTGTTAAAAAACTTGCTAAACAATACCGGAAAGAAAACGGGCTGAAAGAAGAAGATGATTTTACCGGAAATACTTTAATAACATTTAATAATAACAATGCAGGGCCTGCTGATTTATTTACAGGCCCCGTTAAAGGGGAGTGGTATTTTTATAATACTGGCCTCCGTTCCCGGGGCTTCTCAGATTTTAGGGCTAAGTGGGGGAGGCGGGAAAACATTGATAACTGGAGACGGAAATCTGCCGGTTCTGCTACTTCTTCAAAAGGCCCGCCCGGTACAACCAACCCTTTAGCCTCAGACCCGGCTGACCCCCTTAGCCCAGCTAATGCTAATAATGTAAGTATTCCAAAAACGGCAGATTTTTCTTTTGAGGGATTAATGGGTGAACTACCTTTATCGCCGGAAAGAATTGACAGCAGTAATAAAACCATCGCAACTGGTTTATTGGCAAATGCTAAAATTTTTCAAAATGAACTTTTTGATTATGAGCAGGCAGTTAGCACCTACAACGAGTACCTCCGGCGCTTCCCCGGAAGTAAAGATGAACCAGAAATTTATTTAGGGCTTTATTATTCTTATCTCAAACTCGGTAACAAAGGCCAGGCTGGTTATTATAAAAATGTTGTTACCACAAAATACCCAGGAACCAACTATAGTAATATGATATCAAACCCTGCCGCAATGGAACCCAATAAAAAAAATCCTGAGGTAACGGCAAGGTATGAGAGCATTTATGATATGTTTATTGAAGGTAATTTTGCAGCCGCAGTAGATGCTAAACAAAAGGCTGACAGTGTTCATGGAAAAAATTACTGGTCTCCCCAGTTACTTTATATTGAGGCCGCATATTATATTAAAGAAAAAAATGACAGCAGCGCCATAGCTATTTTGAATAACCTGCAGACGCTTTATCCTACTTCTCCTTTAAAGGATAAAGCAGTTACCATGGTTGATGTGTTAGGCCGGAGAAAAGAAATAGAAAATTATCTTACCAACCTGCAGGTTACCAGGGTAGAAGAAGATAAAATCATTATCTCCGATGATCAACCGGCGGTAGTGGTAAAAACAATTGATAAGCCAGAAGAAGTCAAGCAGGTTCAAAACACCGTATTACCCAGAATTTTAAAAGATTCCGCCATCCTCACTCCTTCGATATATAAAAGCGGCTCATTTTCCCTTGAGGTAGATAAACCACAATTTGTTGCGATGATTTTAGATAAAGTAGATGGAGTTTATATCAATGAAGCCAAAAATGCCTTCAATCGTTTTAACAGGGAAAGTAATAATACCCAGAACATTATTATCACCAGGGATGTATTGGACGCCCAAAGGGTTCTGTTACTTTTTGCCCCTTTTGAAGATGCTACCAATGCGCTGAAATATTATGATAAAATAAAAAAAGCAGCACCTTCAGAAATTTCCTGGCTGCCCGCAAATAAATATTCTTTTCTTATAATCTCTGATAATAACCTGCAGATCTTGAAAACAAATAAAGACTTGCAAAGCTATAAACAACTTTTAATTACCAATTTCGGCAATAAGTTTTAGATATACCTGGATTAGTAATTTTTAAAATATAAATATACTATGACCCGTTCAGTAAGAGTATTGTGGCGTATTTTTTTTGGTGGCTTTGCACTCGTGATCCTGTTTTTTTTATGTGCTAGTTTTGGTCTTTTTGGAAAAATGCCTTCTATAAAAGAACTGGAAAACCCAGAGGCAGATCTTGCCAGTGAAATAATCAGTAGCGACGGATTGCTAATGGGGAAATACTATTCTGAAAACCGGAGTGAAGTTAAGTATAATGAAATATCACCCAACATAATTCATGCACTGATAGCAACTGAAGATCAGAATTTTTATGCACACTCCGGGATAGATGCAAAAGCCGTTGCCCGGGCCGTTTTAAAGCTAGGTACAGATGGAGGAGGCAGCCCTATTACCCAACAACTTGCTAAAATGATATTGAGACAGGGGCGGGGAAATATTGTAAAGAGAGGATTGGATAAAATGAAAGAATGGATTATTGCTGTAAAACTGGAACGAAACTTCACGAAAGAAGAAATTATCACACTTTACCTCAACCGGGCACCCTGGGGAAATGTATACGGCATACGAA